>JBBRVC010000104.1:0-12817 GCA_038247205.1 Bacteroidales bacterium | reverse complement strand
ATCCTGGCAGAGTGTTTCTTTTATCAATACCAAAATCAAACTGCCGTTGTGATTTAACCATCTCAATCAGGGATGTATCATTTATATTGCCAAGAAAATATTCAGGATACACAAAATGATCGCATGAGAATACATCTCCATTGTGCTCCATTACCAAGGCATCGCCGCATGTCTCTGAGAATACACATAAGCCGGAATTCTCACCAATAAAGTTGGCCAGAGTAGTGTCAAAAATCTGGACATAATATCTGGCTACATCGGTGCGCACCCATTCGTCAAATATTGTAATTAGAAAATTTCCAAATGCCTCCGCTTTGACAGACCATTCTGTTATCTGTGCTTCTTTGTCATGAGAATGAGGCACGAGGGTTAATAATTCCTCAGGCATACCAGCCCTTTCTACAACCGGCAGAAATTGCATAAAACAGCTTCCGATACTTTTCAGGAATTTGTACGTTTCGGAAGCATAGCCGGCATTATAATCGTTAACAACGCTCAAAGTATTGAATTCCACCTTGTACTTCTGAAGTAATTCAATGCCTCTCATTACCATCCGAAAAGTCGGTGCTCCGGAAACAGTTTTTCGATAATGATTGTGGTTATGTTCAGCTCCATCAATAGATATGCCAACAAGCATATCATTGTCTGCCAGAAATTTACACCAGTCTTCATTCAGCCTGGTACCATTGGTCTGGAAAGCATTTTCTATTTTTTTCCCACTGTTGTACTTTTTTTGCAGCTCAACTATTTTGCGGAAATAATCAATTCCCAGCAAAGTAGGTTCTCCACCCTGCCAGGTAAATGTAACAACGGGAACCTCTTGCTGCTCAATAAATTGTTGAATAAAGTTCTCAAGTAAGGGCTCAGGAAGCTTAAAATCATTTACTCCGGGATAAAGATTCTTTTTCTCTAGATAATAACAATAGGTACAATTGAGGTTGCACAAAGGACCCACCGGTTTTACCATAACATTGAACGCATCAGGCCTCCTGAGTTTCAGTGCATCGGTAAACAGGATATCCTTGCGAGCGTTTTTCACTTGGACCAGGTAATCCCTTGATCTAAGCCTTTTTTACACTAAAACGCTCAAAATAACGTTTTCTGGCCTCTTCCGGATCCGCTCCTATAGCGATGTAAATTTTTGTCCGGTGATCAATAAGAACTTCCTGTAGTTTCCCCAAGTCAGGAGATTTGAAAATATTTGGTTTCTTGTCGTACATACAATTCCTTTCATTAATATAAATTTATCCTGTTTTCCCCTCTACCCGTAACAGAACATATAATTCCTGCAAGATAGCAATAAAAATCAGGATAATTGGAATTAATCCAAATAAAGGCAAGAATTAGCTGAAAATAAGTCTTTGAAAAAAAAATCCCGCCTTAAATGGCGGGATTCAAAATTTTAAATGTTTTATAATAGATAAACTAAGCTAGTTTAACATTTACTGCATTTAATCCTTTTTTACCTTCTTGCAAATCAAAAGTAACTTCATCATTTTCACCGATACTGTCTTTCAGTCCTGATGAATGTACAAAATATTCTTTTGATGAATTTGCGTCTTTAATGAATCCGAATCCTTTCGATTCATTATAGAATTTTACTGTTCCGTTGTTCATAATATGATTTTAAATTAATGAGTGCAAGATAATGACTTTAATTGGTTTATGGTATTTATTTTCAATAAATTAATCAAATTTCTAAAAATGTCTGAATTTTACAACCTGTAGAGTTAGTATTTCAGGTTATCAGAGAAATTATTGCATCCCTGCTATCTTTCCAAAATGTCTTCCAGATCATCCATCCCATCATTACTCAAACTGTAGTAATTATTTTCTTCATCTTCGTGCCCTATAGCTTCAAGCTCATCATCGATCTCTGAACCCGGAACATCCAGTTTACTGCCTGCTTCATCGTAAATATAATCATCTTCATCCAGTATCACTTTTTTGGGAACCCGTTTCTTCTCTGATACATCATCAGGGTCAATTTCGGATTCGAGTCTGGCTTTGCTGTATATATCTTCATCAGGAGGGTACTCTTCATATCCCTTGTCAAAATTGTCCTGGTGATAATCTTTTCTAAGGCCGTCCTTTGCTCTTTTCATTGTTGATTGGATTTTAATTGTTTCGATCGAGTAAATATTCTTTAATTATGTTTTACACCTGAATGTCCCTCTAAGTACCATAGTCGCTTCAACAGAAGCACTTTTTCCGGCTTCATGATTATACAGGCTAAACAGTAGTTGTTCGATTGATCTTCTTTCCCTCTCAGTTATGAGGCTCAGTAAAATTTGATGAGCACCTCTATTCAGGAAATAGGAGCTACCCTCATCGCGTATTGACTTTAAAAGTGGAACTATGCTTATTCTTCCTATTTTAATTAAACCTTCTGCTGCAATCCACCTTACATCAAATTCCGGATCTTTAAGTAAACTTATCAGTGCAGGTATCGACTTTTTATCGGCAATCATACTGACAGTTTTTGCTACTTCATTCTTCACAAGCTCATTTCTGGCTGAAAGGGTCTTGTCCATCTGCAGGACTACCGATGAATTCAGTTGAAACCAGGTTTCTTTCGAGTCCATTTTTCCAATACTTTTATTTCTTACATACAATTAACAAGTTAGTTGTTATCGGACCTCGTTCAGTAAATATCAATTGTTCAGTAATATAGAAGATTATTTTCATAACAAGGATACCGACTTAAACATGTAATAAATTTAGGTAGACTGAAGCCGGAATGCATTACATAATTTCTTGTTTTCATTACATCATTCACATCTTACAGGTTAAATTCTGCCATCGTTCCGGACTATATTTATCTCTGCAAAATGCTCATTCCCATCATCTAAAAGGGTTATGCCTTTTTCTTCAGATGGCACTCCATCGACAATACTTCTGGTCAAACCTGCTGGACCCTCCGTAAGAAGAATGGAAATGTGATAAACAGATCCCCTGAACCTATAATGGATTTTATAGTTTTTCCAGCCGGCGTCTGTTACAGGTTCAATGTATAACTTGTCTACTTCAATACGCAGACCAAGAAGTGATTCAATTATTAACCTGTACATCCATCCTGCTGATCCGGTATACCAGGTCCATCCAGCTCTTCCAGTATGTGGGGAAACACCATAAACATCAGCAGCAACAACGTATGGCTCTGCTTTATATATTTCCAGATCTTCTGCTGATTTTGAGTGATTAACGGGATTAATAATACCGAGCAACTCCCAGGCACGTCTGATATCTCCCGATTTGGCAAAAGCCATTGCAGCCCATATCGCTGCGTGTGTGTACTGACCTCCGTTTTCCCTGACACCCGGGACGTAACCCTTTATATATCCGGGATTTAATTCGGATTTGTCGAATGGGGGATCAAGTAATCTGACAAGTGACTGATCCTTACGAACGAGGTGTTTATAAACTGATTCCATTGCTATTCGCGAACGTAGATTGTCACCGGCTCCCGAAAGAACTGACCAGCTTTGTGATATTGAATCTATCCGGCATTCGGAATTTGATTCGGAGCCCAGAGGGGTACCGTCATCAAACCATGCCCTTAGATACCATTCTCCATCCCAGCAGTTTTTTTCTATATTCCCTTTCAAATTGTCCGCCTCTTTTAAACATCGATCTGTAAACTGCTGATCATTATTTAATTTTGCAATTTTGCTAAATTGCATAAGCACCTCATACAGGAAAAAGCCCAGCCATACACTTTCTCCTTTTCCTTCATTACCCACCAGATTCATTCCGTCATTCCAATCACCGGTACCTATCAGCGGAAGTCCGTGGATTCCGAATCTTAATCCTCTGTGTATTGCCCTTACACAATGCTGATAAAGGCTGGCGACTTCGTCCGATCTGCCAGGGAGATCGTAGTAAGAATCTTCAGTTGGATTAACTAATTGTCCCTCAAGAAAATGTATGGGTTCATCAAGAATCCCGGTATCTCCTGTATAAATGACGTAACGGCAAGTTACGAGGGGTAACCAGAGGTAATCATCAGAACAATGTGTTCTTACGCCTCGTCCGGAGGGTGGATGCCACCAATGCTGGACGTCACCTTCTTTGAACTGACGGCTAGCGCAAAGGATCAGATGTGATCTGACCATATACGGGGCTATATGCAGCAATGCCATAGAATCCTGAAGCTGGTCCCGGAAACCAAAAGCTCCTCCCGATTGATAGTAACCGCTCCTGGCCCAGATTCTGCACGCTAATGTCTGGTACATTAGCCACCCATTTACAAGCACATTAATTGAGGGATCAGATGATTCAACCTGAATACTTCCCAGTGTGTTCTTCCAGAATTTCCATACTGCTTCAAGGGCATTTCGTGCTGCGGTATATCCCCAAAACCTTAACACCAGCCTGGCTGCGTCATCAGCATTTCTACCGGCACCCAACCTGAATATAGTTTCACGCTCTTGTCCTTCAATGAGATCAAAAGAGACCTGAAAAGCGCTGCACGGATCAAAACCAGCGCCAACTCTTCCTGAAAGCCTTGACTGATACATCGCTGCCGGATCGCGAAGTGTTCCATTGCGTCCTATGAATTCAGTCCTGTCGCAGGTAAGATTGCGGTAAGCATCATCAGTCTGGAAAAAAGCCACTCTTTCACCGAATTCAGTACTATATGGATTTTTTGCAAACAAAGCTCCGCTGCCAGGGTCAATTCTTGTACTCACATGCATGACAGATTTAGGCCTTAAGTCGCCCAGAACCCATTCGACATAGCCGGTTACCGAGATCTTTCTGGGGCGTCCTGAATTATTTTTCAACTTAAGTACAGAAAATTTTATGGGAGCATCAATGGCAACGTAAACACATAATTCTGATTGGATGCCATCCTCCGTGTGTTCAAATACACTGTATCCGAATCCATGTCTCGAAACGTACGGATTATTCCTGTCAATCTGAATGGGTGTTGGTGACCAAAAGTGGCCACTTTCTTCATCACGGATGAAAATAGCCTCTCCTCCTGAATCAGTTACCGGATCATTATTCCATGGCGTGAGTCTTATTTCATGTGCATTTTCCCTCCATGTATAGGCATTCCCATTTTCTGAGATAACAGTCCCGAATTCAGGATTCGCTATCACATTCACCCATGGTGCAGGCGTTATCTGTGATTTCGTGGTAGTAATAACATATTCACGCCCATCCTGTGTAAATCCTCCAATTCCATTATAGTAAAGAAGGTCGTGACGGGGTAAAGCTTGTTCAGGTTTATTATCAGGTCTGTAGTTTCTTGAAGGAACAAATCTCTTTAAACTTGCCTCTGTCAGGCTGCGTCGATTGATCTGTTGTGCCATCGATCCGCCTCTGTCTGTAATAATGACCCGTGCTACTGTCTGAAAAAGGATCCTGTCCTCGTTTGCTATCTGATCAGAAGCCCTTACGAAAATACCTCCCGGTCTGTCAATAAGGTTAGCCTCCAAACCTGCCGTAACCAATCCAAGTATTTGTTCCTGGAGTACCTGGCGGTACCCGGCATGATCTTCATTCCATATAACAAGATCAACAGCAAGGCCTTTTAAACGCCAGTATGAGTGGGCCTGTATAAGCTGCCTTACAAGTCTTATGTTTGCCGGATCCTCGATCTGAAGCAGTACTATAGGCAGGTCCCCGGAAATTGAGTAACCCCACAGCCCTGATTGCCCTCGTCTGTTTTTCACCAGAAGATTCTGTTCAGCCCTCAGCGATGAATTGGCAAAGATGATGGAACTTGCCAGCCGGCCATACAGTTGTGCATCAGCCTCAGTAGCGTTGATTTGTCTCAGGATGATATGGCTGTATGTCCAGGCCAGTTCAAAAACTCTGTTTGTCAACCTTCTGTCCTGGTATTTTTCTACGAGATTCAGCGCTGCCTCCCGTGTTTCTGTGATACCTGAAACAATATCAATTTTTACGGACTCTTCAGGATCAAGTATAACCATGTACCTGATAGAAACTACCGGATCCAGAACCGACCCCTGGCTACCGGAAAGGGGTCCTGGATTTGTCATTGCCGAAGGATTAATAATACTGTTCCCGCGGCCAATAAATTTTGACCGGTCAGTTTCATAAGAAACCTCTTTGAACTCCGCTCCATGCATTGTCATCAGATGAAACATCCAGGGAACTTTTTCATCCACTGAGCGTGGCCGGCGGGAGCAAAGAATCGTTTGGCGTTGATCTATGATTTCGGTCTGTACAAATAAATTACTGAATGCAGGATGGAGGGCATCGGAAACTGCGGATGCCAGAACCACCTCTGCATAACTTGTCACATCGATCCTCTTTTTTGTTCTGGAACTGTTAGTTATACGAACCCTGCGAAGCTCGATATCATCTTCCGGCGAAACAACTATCTCAGTATGAGTATCAAGCTCATTATCGCTGCGCCTGAATTCAGCTCTTCCTTTGGAAAAAATTGCTTCATATTTCTTTGGTTTGTAAAGCGTTGGTTGATAGGATGTTGACCAAAATTCCCCTGTATCAATATCCCTTATATAACAGAACATCCCCCAGTTATCACAGGTTGTATCTTCCCGCCAGCGAGTTACAGAAATATTATTCCATATGCTGTATCCTCCCCCTGAATTTGTAACCATTACGTGGTACCTCCCGTTCGATAATAAATGAACCTCTGGTATTGGAGTGAAGGGAGTTTTTATAGTGCGTACAGGCATTTCATGAGTTTCCGGAACGATGCTTGTCTCCGGGCTCCCCGTGATGTCAGAGTAGTAGGCTGTAGTCTTTGGAATTCTTTCCTGCAAAAGTAATAAGGCCGACTGAAAAAGCGGATCAGACTCAAATCTTTTCTGCATGGGCCGGTCAAGCAGCAGATAAGCCATTGCCAGTAGGCTCATGCCCTGATGATGAGCCATATATGACTGTACCAGAGAACCAGTTTGTCCGCGGTTAAGACGTGACTTAGTATAATCCATTGCTTCATAGTAGCCATATTTACCTACCATATTTTCCGCGGCAAGTCTTTCCAGATTAATATATGCTTCCTTTGGCTGAATCATAAGGGCCATCATAGTTGCATACGGAGCTACCACAAGATCATCAACAAGTCCTCGCTTCAGTCCTGTTCCGGGTACACCAAATGCTTTGTACTGGTAGTTCAGATGTACATCGACCAGATTATATCCTGATTCCGAAAAACCCCATGGAACACCTCGTTCTTTTCCATAATCAACCTGACGGCTAACGACAGAGTTATAAGTCTGGTCAAGGAGTGTATCATTATAATTAGGCATCACTAGTAGTGGCATAAGGTACTCGAACATTGATCCGCTCCAGGATAAAAGTACAGGATCTCCGTCGACTGCTGTTAACAGCCTGCCCAAGGCAAACCAGCTCTCCTGCGGAATAAGTCCCTGGGCTATGCCAATGAAAGTGCTAAACCTTGCTTCCGATGCTAAGAGATCATAAAAGCTAGAATCTCTGTGCCGTTCTTCAACATTAAAACCAATTGAAAGTAAATGACGGCCCTTATCATATAGAAAATCATATTCTATGTCAATAAAACTCTGAGATTGGTGTATTAAGGACTCAATTGTTGCCAATCGGTCATTTGCCCGCAGAACAGATTCAATAATTGATGAACGAAGATTTTTTGCATATTCAATTTTTTCAGGTGTAGGATCAACGGAGAGCCAATGTTCAAGTGCGGGCAAAACCATTGTATCGATTTTTGATAATTCATTTAGCGATGGAATTTTCTCCAGGATTGAAAAATCTGCATGCTCAGGTAGTTTTAACCATGGGAAAAGAAATTCAAGGTCATACAGAATACTTTGGCATTGATGCGCTAACGTTTGAGCCCACCAGGAGGAATCATTAGCGGAGCCTGTGTAATCTTCTTCCAATTCTGCCGCAATAATGGCGAGTTTCTCAAGATTCATATGTGCTTCGGGAAGTGAAGGTGCATTTATGCCAATGACCAGTTCAAGATCATTTTTGAATTGATTGAGAAGGGGGCTGATATTGCCTTTCATAATTCCCATGAGAATTCTGAGAGTGTCGCTAATCGCCTCAAACTGTTGATGTCTGATCACTTTATGTTCAGGCAACGCAAGTAATCCGGAACGTAATATCATAACATAGCCAACCAGATTACCGCTGTCAACAGATGAAATGTAACGAGGCATCAAAGGCTCCAGCGTTCTGGTGTCATACCAATTATAAAAATGACCTTTATAACGTTCCATGATTTCCAGGGTACGGAAGGTATTTAATGTACGATCAGTTACCTCTTTAATGTTAATGTAGCCAAAATCATAGGCTGACAAATTGGCCAGTAATGAAAAACCTATGTTGGTTGGCGAGGTGCGATGGGCGATAACGGGTACAGGGTATTCCTGAAAATTGTCAGGTGGAAGCCAGTTATCTTCTTGTCCTACAAATGATTCGAAGAATGCCCATGTCCTGCGCGAGATTTCACGGAGATAAAGTATTTGATTACGAGTCAGAGGAACAATGTGACGCTCAGGGACAAGGCTTATCCACCAGACGGTTATAGGAAATGTAAGCCATGCAATCAGTAAGGGTAGGGCGATTCCAAGAGTTAATGGCCACCAGACTGCTAATCCGGTTAATGTGATAATGGAAAAAACCAGGGAAAACCAAAAGTTTTTGTAAGTTTTCTTCAAATCATTAATATTTGCTTCAATCAGGCCTGAAGGATTCCATTCGAGCATTTTTCTCCGGGAGACTAATACCCGCCAGAGTGTTCGAATTATGGCATCGGTACTATAGTATGCCTCATATGGAAGAGATGCAATCAAAAAACCTGATTGAGCGAGATGCTTTTTTGCAGACTGCAAAGTTCCATTAAGATGATGCTTCAGCAAAACATCATCTTTTTTATTCAGCAAGTCCAATATTGAGATTATTATCGCTGATCCGGTCATAAGTCCTAAAACCACCATGGTCCAGAAAAATGGATCGGTTGAAATAGTCCATCCATAAATTAAAAGCAACATCATTGAAAGTGGAGTCAGACTTCGACGGAGGTTGTCAAATATTTTGAATCGTGATAAAGCCGAAAGAGGATTCCGCTTCAATCTGCCGTCAACGCCGGTGACATAAGGCAATATCCATTTCGTTATTTGCCAGTCACCCCTGATCCAACGGTGTCGCCGTTTAACATCATCCTCGTAACTTGAGGGATATTCTTCATAAAGCTGTACATCACTGATTAATCCGGAACGAGCGTAGCATCCTTCCAGAAGGTCGTGGCTAAGTATTTGGTTGTCAGGAAGTTTGTTGTGGAATACACGCTGAAAGGTATCAACATCATAAATTCCTTTCCCAATAAATGAACCCTCTCTGAACAGGTCCTGGTAAACATCTGATACGGCACGGGTATACGGATCAATTCCGGGATCGCTTCCAAACAACTTGGAATACCGGGAGAGGCTTGATCCCGGCAAGCTGATCCCGACTCTGGGTTGCATAATACCATAGCCATCACAGACTCTTTGTCTCTTTTCATCATAATTAGCCCGGTTTAGTGGATGAGCCATTGCACCAACAAAGTGCCGTGCAGAATCCCGAGGGAGTTGAGTGTCCGAATCAAGTGTAATTACGAACCTGACATTAGATAAAATTTCGATATTGCCAATTATCAGCGAAAAGTTGTCTTTTTTATTTCCTCTTAAAAGTTCATTTAATTCTGAAAGCTTGCCTCTTTTCCTCTCATGGCCCATCCATACCCCTTCACCGGGATTCCATTTTCGAGGCCGGTGGAAAAGATAGAATATATCATTTTCAGATTCTCTGTATTTTAAATTTAGTCCTTCAATTTTTTGTTTTACATGATCAAGCAATATATCATCTCCTTCCATATGTTCCCGGGGGGCATCTCTGAAATCAGTCAATAAGCCGAAGTGCAGATTTTCATCGCGGTTTGCCAGAAACCTTACTTCCAGCGCCTCTGCTAGTTCATTAATATTATGTCTGTTTATCAGCATAGTAGGAATGACTACCAGAGTTCTGGATTCAGGAGGTATTCCATCTGAAAAGTTCATCCGGGGCATTGTCTTGGGTGATACCAGCAGAGTAGCAAGCCAGTTTATAATGGCTGTTGATAAGTGGAATGTGCTTAGAAAGATAATAACTGCCATAAATAAGTTTAGCCATCCCTCGGCGGGTCCGTTTAACAATTTGACAAACAAACCACTTGAGATCAGAAAAGTCAGCAATAGAATTGAACCGGTATACAACACGAAGTTAAACTGTCGGCTTAGTTTCAGAAATGTTCTTCGCAAAGAGAATCTGACTTTGGCAATTTTTTCGAGTTGAGGTAAGCCATTATCAATCAGGTAATATCCCACATGAGATGAACGGTCATTATCTCCGTTCAGGTGTGAACTCTGCTGAGCCAGGTGGATTGCCTGATGTGCAATTTCGCCCTCAGAAAATATTGAATTTTTTGCGATTTTTTCAATAATATGTCTGTAAATATCCCTCGTCTGAAAGTCCATTCTGCCATAGGATCCTCCCGGATCATAACGAAGGGTTTGTTCAACAACACTCATAGTTTCAACAAACTCTTTCCAGTCGGTTGAACCAAGATATCGAAGGCTGTCAATACTGTTACTGATTGAAATCTGATTTGCGGCTTGCTGCTGGTTTCCAAGTTGTACCAGCCGGTCAATTGAAAATCCCGATTCAGATAACTGCTGATCAACCCATGTAAGAGGCAGGGCAAGAATAGGGCTCTGGCCATGCATCCGTCTTACGAATTCTGAAACAAATGATGCTGAAAGAGAGGGTTTTGACCTTGCCATGTCGGCAATGACAAGAATCAGATTTTTAGGATCTTTTTGTGCAACTTCCATTAGCTTATCTGCCCACGTGTCTGCAAGATTCCTGTCGATCCTGCTCTCTGCCACAAGTGCAGCAACACGCCTAAGGTTCTCAATCAATGCAAGACGTAACATTATGGGTATTGCCCATAACTCACCAAGCTTCAAAACAGTAATCTTCTGGTAAGCCCTGATAAAGCGACTTAACCTTTCCGGATCGACACGACCATCGCCATGTGAAATTGATTCCAATGCAATATCATAAACACGGGGAAGGCCTTTTGACGGGCCATTTCGAAGTCTTGGCAATTCTCTGCTATAACCTTTTGGCAAATGCCTTTTACCAATCTGAATATGTTCTTCAATCAAATAAAAGTTGTCAAGTATCCATTCTCCGGCGGGGGTTAACTGGCGTTTTTCCTTAACAGCATTAATAATAAGATTTCTGACATCAATAAGAGTTGATTCATTTTCTGCCAGCCTGTTAAGAAGATACTGATCAAAGGTAAAGCCGGTTTCCAGGCTGTGTGAGGCTGCGAGATTTTTTCCATGATCCTCCATCTGATCGGCACTCAAAAGTTCCGAGCGGAGAGGTGGATCCCCACCCGCATACATTTTAGGGAATCCATTGCCAAAGAGATCTCTCCTTATACGGAGAAGGGACTTATTTATAGTAGTACTGCTTGCCTTCATTTTTACTGACCCTGAGTTTTAGCTTTATATAAGCAAAGTTTGTCCCCAGGCATCCGGAGAGACTGGAAGAAATCATTATTTTTTTATATCCTTAATCGTTGGATATTCATTCGATATATTTTCATCTGCACCGGTTATGTTTTTCCGGGGTAGCTCAAATGTGATATTGCCTTTTGTCAGTTCCGGGTATACCTCGTGAAGTTTACTGATCTGTATCTCCCAGTTTTCCCAATTTCCGGTTATTTGAATAGGTATGTTTTTTTTGAAAGCTGACATGTCCCTTAATTTTGAACTTTTCTGGATAGTGATGGTTTTTGATGTTTGCGAAAACAGGTCAATTATCCCTTGTGGGCTAAATACTGGGATTTGACTTGGCTGCATCAGTAGTTATTCGCTGTTTTCAGGCAACAATTATTAAAAACTTTCTGTTGTCAATACTGGCTCAGATGGATACTGAATTGCTCCATTTGTCTCTGCTGTTATAAAAATTTTTGTAGGTTTTGTTGAAGTAACAGTTTGAAATGATGCACCTAATTTCTTTGACATGAATCCGGTTGAACTCTTCATCGCACCAAGATTTCTAGCCATATTCTCCTCGGTTTCCATCCACACAACATACGTATTGCTGGCCTGTTGAAGTCTCTCAGCCTCAGCCAGATTTATCACCTTTACCTTTATGATATAATTGTCATTTTTATCATTCTTGACAGTAACAGTGCCTCTTGCTGCAGGGACAACGTTTGATGTAAGAAATGTTGCTTTGGTTGCACAAGATACTAACGAAAAGATAAGGATTGCTGTGGCAATACCAAAAGATAACTTTCTTGTCATAAGAGTCCATTCAGATGCTTTCATATCACGTTTGTTTAAGGTTTACATAAAAAATATTTACAAAGTTGGGATATTTACCATTTTCCATGTTACACAACTTTGATAAATATTTACATCATTCACACATTGACAAGGGAAGTAATTTTACTTGATATCAATCATTTTTCAATCAGGATTTTTCTTCAACGGGCATGGTATCACCCAAAAGAAATCCCAAAGGTTTTAAAGGTTCTACCTGATCGCATATAACCTTGATTATAGCAGTTAGTGGTATGGAAAGGAACATTCCCGGAATACCCCATAACAACCCGAATGAAAAAACAACAATAATAGATGTGAGTGCATTAAGCCTTACTTTTGATGCCACGAATCTTGGTACAATGATATTATTATCAATTAATTGAATTATTATGTATATACCCAGAACGAGAATTGCAGAAACATGGGAAGGTTTTGTAATAATAGCCATAAACATGGGCAGCATT
>JBBRVC010000103.1:0-12897 GCA_038247205.1 Bacteroidales bacterium | reverse complement strand
GAGATACCTGAAGGCTGAACACCAATCTCTTCAGCAAACTGCGCCGATGATTTGTTTTCGCTTTTCAAAAATTCAATTATCCGCTCTTTCATATTAAAAATATTGTATTACAAATGTAAAAAATTACATAATGACAATTGTGAATTTAATTGATAACATTTGTAATGTCAAGAAATAGTACTTATTGAGGCAAATCACGTTACTTATGTAAACATCTGTATATTAAATATATATAGAATTAATTTATCTAAAGCAAAACGATAGATTAGAGAAATATATATCTGGTATATAATATTATATGCACTAATTCTAAATGATTTTTGAGCTTGATTGCAAATACATCGACCAAATGCTCTGGTCATGCATCACTTAATTGCCATATGATACTGATATACAATAATATATAATGAGTATATATATTTAAAAAATTTATTTACCTATGTATAGATCATTGGAAGTAAAATCCATTACAAGTGTAAATTGTTTGACTGTTTCCAGGCATATTACAAATGTAAAAACTTACAAATGTGAATTTGTTGAATATTTTAGAGTTTTCTGTTTGTTCTTACAAAAGTTGAACTTCCTGTGTTCCTGGATTGTTTGGATTATAGAAGATTTCTTTTTGCAATTAAATTTCTTTACAACTTTTAAAATGATCCGACCAGGATTTTCTGTTCCCCTTCATTATCAAATTATCATCGCCCTGTTTGCCGGTGGATTATTTGGTTTTTTTTTCTATAACAAAGTTGTCTACACAAACTGGGCCGGTGAAGTTTTTCTCAGAGCATTGAGCATGATAATAGTTCCTTTGATTCTGTGTTCAATAACCACAGGGGTGGCAAGTGTTGGTTCAGGAGGAAACCTGGGCAGGCTGGGCCTTATAGATAAAATCTCAACAATATATGCTGACGGCATTTTCAACAACATCATACAATGCCACGCTGCCTCTTATAATGGAAGCTGTTGAGCTTAACGACGAAGTCTCAATTAAGGTTGCAAGTTTTACATTGAGCCGTAGGATTACCACTTGAAGGCATAACTACTTGCAGTGGATCGTATTCTTAATATGTTCAGAACAACAATAAATGTATACGGAGATAATTGTTGTGCTGTAGTTATAGCACAACCAAAAGGTGAAGTATTAAAAATCTGACATAATCAATGTCCGCAGCCACCAGAACAGCCTGAATCACTGTGCGTTCCGCATGATGAACAGGACGATTGATTAAGATCCTCTTCAGTGGGTTCGCGAACTTCTGTAATTCTGCCCGAGAAAAATAAGTTAACACCTGCCATAGGATGGTTAAAATCCATCATGGCATGCTCACTTGTTATTTCATTGATTATTCCTTTCAGGGAATTACCCTGCTGATCCATCATAGGTACCTCATTTCCAACAAAACAGATCTCCTCATCCATTTTTCCATCTGTCTCGAAAACTGAAAGCGGGACATTTACTATCATGTCTTCTCTTTTATCACCATATGCCATTTCAGAACTCAGTGCAAAACTGAAGGTATCGCCTTTTACGAGTGAATTAAGGTTGGATTCGAAACCTGCCAGCAATCTGCCTGATCCAAAAGTAAAAGTCAAGGGTCTATCATCATCAAGAGCTTCAATTATCCTGCCTTCATGATTGTTCTCCCTGAGTTCGTATATAACGGAAACTACTTTATCTTTTTCAATTTTCATAATAATTATTTTCAAATTTTTCCGGTGCAAATATAATTGAATTTACCAGCCAATAAAAATCGTACTTAATATTTGATGATTTTGAAATTTCACTGATAATTAAGAGTAATCAGTTTAGAAGATAAATGAAATCCTTATTTCAGGATTACTGTAAATATCATATTGTGAATCGTTTAAAGCCCATAATACCATTATATTAAAAGAGGATCTTCTTCCCATTGGCTGGCTTATTCCGGCTCCTGCAAGTAAAGTATTAACATAAAATCTATCGGAGTCGTATGGAGGATTTTTCCAGGACTCTGATTCAAGACTCAGCAATTCATTTTCAGCATGAAGAAATATTCCTATTCGTGAACCGATAGGAATCATAGAGCTAATATCCTGTACTACAACAAGTTGTGTATATGCCCTTCCCCCATAAATATTAGTCCTGAAATAATAATCCTTGTAAAATCTATAGGTTGGTCCTAATGCTACAGCTATCCTGGGAAGTACCCATATACCGACAACAGGAGATACCTGAATGTCTGTAATTGAACCCAGTTGAAGTCCCAAACTGCCACCATAGAAAAGTCTTTCACCCAAAGGTGGTATATCATTTCTCTGAGCCATTCCATTAAAAAGAGAGCCTCCCAAAAGACAAATAATTAAAGCAGAAATGCGGAAAATACGGAAACAGGCTTTTTTATTATCCGGCATCATAATTACATTTTAAGATGAATTTATTATGCAAATAAACAAAAAAAATCCTGAACGCTTTTTATCAATTGTAGTTAGGCGGGCTATTTTTCAATTTTTTCGAAAGAAGCGACGATACCTTTTATCAATGACGAACTGAATCCATTGTGCTCCATTTCATTCAATCCAACTATTGTGCAGCCCTTTGGTGTAGTAACCTTATCGATTTCAAATTCAGGATGTTCTTTTCTTTCTATCAATAATTCTGCTGCTCCTTTTACCGTATAGTTTACAATGGCACTGGCAGTCTTTGCATCAAAGCCTATCTGTATACCTCCCTGTACCATTGCTCTTATAAATCTTAACACGTAGGCAATTCCGCAAGCTCCAAGTATTGTTGCAGATTCCATTAGTTCTTCTCCAATGAACATGGTAGTTCCAATAATGTCGAACAATTCCCTCACAGCCTCCACTTCATTAAATCCGGCATCGTTGTAACATACACAGGATACTGATTTTCCGACACTTGCTGAAATATTCGGCATAACCCTGAATATTGGAACCGGTTTTTTGATAATCTCACCAATCAGATTTATTGTTACTCCGGCAGTAACCGAAATAACCGTATGCTTCATCGGATCAAGATGATCTTTTATTTCTTCAATAACGTTTCTGAAATTATATGGTTTGACCGCAATTATCACAATTTCTGAATTTTTTACTGCATCTGCATTATTTGCGGTAAGCTCTATTCCCGATTCTCCCAGATACGATAGTTCATGGATGTTTCGTTTTGTCACAATAATGTTGTTTGCAGCAACTGCCTGATATTTGGTAAACCCCTGAAGAATTGATAAACCAATGTTTCCACAACCTATTATTGATATTTTTTTATTTATCATTGAGTTAAACTTTAATTTATTTTCACTTGTGAAGAATATTTATAATTGACTACCAATATGTAATGATATTCGCAAATATATGGACAAATGATTAATAAAATTTATAAATAATGCTCATAATATTAATAATGTTAAACAATAAAATAATGTTTTTGCTCAATTCAGAGAAATTTTGTAGTTCAGCGAACTTATAAATACCTTAGTAAATTATTAATCAGCATAATATCTATATTATGAATATTGTAGTTAACGGCGGTTCAAGGGGCATTGGACGAGAAATTGTGATATTTTTCGCAGGAGACACAAAAAATCAGATTCTTGTTACGGGAAGAGATTCAGCAAGACTGAAAAATCTTTCTGATTCATTCAAAAATGTCAGGGCGCTGACACTAGATCTGGTTGATTTTGATTCTCAACCTGATTCTATACGGAATTCTATCCACACAACTTTCAAAGAAATTGATATTCTTATAAATATGGCAGGATTTCTTATTCCCCGAAGATTTATGGACGTTGAACCCGGAGATGCAAGAAAGATGATGGAAATTAATTTTTTTGGTCCTGCATCAGCTATCAGATTACTCAAGCCTCTTATGTCAGCTGGTGCTCATATTATTAACATTTCAAGTATGGGTGGCTTCCAGGGAAGTTCAAAATATCAGGGTCTCTCCTATTATAGTGCCTCAAAAGCTGCAATAGCCTGTCTTTCAGAATGTCTTGCAGTTGAGTTTTCAGAATCGGGTATCAGTGTAAATTGCCTGGCTCTTGGTGCAGTGCAGACAGAAATGTTTGCTGAAGCATTCCCGGGATGTAACGCCCCTGTAAATCCTAAGGAGATGGCCGAATTTGTTGCATACTTTGCTGTAAATGGCCAAAAATTCTTTAATGGCAAGATTATTCCTGTTGCAGTAACTAACCCATAACGTCCTTTAGGATACTATTCTCTGATTTATTAATATGCTTTGATTTCAATCTTGCCGTCGAGTGCGAGTAACCCGTTGTAAGCCAAGGCTTTTATCTCGTCCTCTCCTGGATATACCATTATCCTGGAAATGTATTCTACTCTCGCTTGTATTTTTTTGATGAGCATTTCCTGGTGGGCTAATCCGCCTGTAAGTATTATTGCATCAACAAAACCGCAAAGGGTTGTAGCCATTGCTCCGATTTCCTTCGCTACCTGCCAGGTTAAGGCGTCAATCAACAGGGAGGCTTTTTTATCTCCACTATCAGCAGATTTGCATACCTCCTGAAAATTATTTGTTCCGAGATAGGCCACCAGGCCGCCTTTTCCTGTTAACATGGATTTTATTTCCTCTTGTGAATATTTCTGACTGAAACAAAGATCAACAAGCTGCCCTGCAGGTAATCCTCCTGATCGTTCGGGAGAAAAAGGTCCATCACCATTCAATGCATTGTTAACGTCGATCACTCTGCCTTTACTGTGTGATCCAACACTGATACCTCCTCCCATATGGGCAACAATAAGATTAAGTTCCTCATATTTTTTCCCAACTGAGGAGGCATACATTCTGGCCACGGCTTTCTGATTCAATGCATGAAAAATTGAAAGACGCTCAATTTCCGGAAGCCCTGAAATTCTTGCTTCCGGCATGAGTTCATCAACAACTACGGGATCAACAATATAAGCAACTGACCCGGGAAATGATGATGCAATATCATCTGCAATAAGTCCCCCGAGGTTACTTGCATGTTGCCCGAGGAGTCCTTTTTTCAAGTCCTCCTTCATAAGTTCATTTACCTTGTAGATACCTGATTCAATTGGTCTTATAAGTCCTCCTCTGCCTATTATTGCAGCTATATGGTTTACATTTCGCTCTTTAAGTTCTTTTACAATCAGATCTTTTCTGAAATGAAACTGGTCGGCTATTTCCCTGAATTCAGACAATTCTTCTGTAGAGTGCCTCAGGGTCTTCTCAAAGAGAAGGTTCTCTTCTTCGAAAAGAGCAAATTTCGTTGATGTTGAACCCGGATTTATTGCCAGTATGAATCTCTTTATCATGAGAAAAAATGTTAACCTTTATAAAAATTGGCTTTTATATCTTTACGCCATGAGACAAGCCAGGGCAATACAATAAAACTTTGATTTTTCACTTTCACTTCTCGACATAACAATTACCGGTTTTGTGGTTCCCCTTATGAGACCTGCCATTTCGCCCTGTGCAAAGAGTATCAGTCCTTTATAAAATGGATTTGACGATTCGAGCGAAGGGAACAGGAGAATATCTGCATTCCCGTTTACCGGCGTTTCAACTCCTTTAATTTCAATACTTTTTCTATCGCATGCCAGGAACAGGTCGAGGGGACCGTCCATTATACAATTTCTTATCTGTCCCCTTTCAGCCATCTTGCACATAATTGCATAGTCAATTGAATTCGGGAAGTGGTTGCTCATTTTTTCAGATGTACCTATCAGTGCGACTTTCGGACTGGTGATACCGAATTTATGTGCCATTTCGATTCCATAACCGGCCATGGCTATTTTCTGATCAAGGTCAGGGAAGGGTATGACAGCCGGATCAGTAATGAAAAGAAGTTTGTGATATGCAGGTATTTCGAGGGCTGCCACATAGCTTAAAACTGCTTTTGGCAACATTAATCCTGTTTCCTTATCCATTACAGCTTTAAGAAATTTATCTGTGCCAACCAGTCCTTTCATTACAATATCTGCTTCCCCGGATCTGGCAAGCGAAACTGCTTTTTTTGAGGATGAAACTTCATTTTCCGATTCAATAAGTGTGAATATGTTTCCATCTATGCCCAATGAAGCACAGATATTTAAAATTTCAGAAGATTTCCCTATAAGTATTGCTTCAGATAAACCACACTCTACTGCCTGATTAAGTGCTTTAAGCGTATTGCTTTCCTGAGCCCATGCAACAGCGATCCTGTGCTTTTTTTTAAGCTTCAGCACCTCATTTACCATCAGGTTCAGTGTTGTGATCATACTGATTCCTATTTGCTTACAGCTGCAGAAAGGAGAATGCTATCATATTTTGCCTGTTCAGAGTCGGATCGCGAAGTCAGTACTATTGGAACCATCGCACCAAGAATTACTGCTGCAACTTTGGCTTTTGCAAAGAAGACAAGAGATTTGTAGAGTACGTTACCAACCTCAATATCAGGCATAAGCAATAAATCTGTATCGCCGGCAACTTCACTTCTGATACCTTTATGCTTTGCACTCTCATAGCTGACAGCATTATCGAAAGCAAGAGGACCGTCGATAATACAGTTTCTGATCTGGTCGCGCTGGTTCATTTTTGAAAGAAGTGCAGCATCTAGAGTCGCCTCCATGTTTTCATTTACCATTTCAACTGCGCCCAAAACTGCAACTTTAGGATTGATATACCCAAGTTTATTAAGACAATTAACTGCATTATTAACAATGGCTATTTTATCTTTCAGATTAGGAGCTATATTCATGGCTACATCAGTAACTGCTATGAGCTTGTGGTACGTTTCAACCTCAAAAAAGGCAAAATGCGACAACAGCTGACCGGTCCTCAGACCCCATTCTTTATTGAGGACAGCTTTTAAAAGTGCTGAAGTACCAATTTTACCTTTCATTAATACATCTGCTTCCTTGTTTGCAGCCATTTTAACTGCAATTTCAACAGATGTATCAGTGTTTATTTCATGAATTACCCTGATACCGTTGATGTCGTAGTTGTTTGCATCGCAGATACTCTGGATTTCGACTTTATTTCCAATGAAAATTGGTTCAATAATATCATCTTTCCATGCTCTGATAACTGCCCCCAAAGAATGTTGATCCTGGGCAGCAGCAAGAACAAGCTTTTTTCTGGGACCTCCGGCAACAATAGGTTTCAGGTCAGAAAGGCTTTTTAATACCATAAGTTACCTTTTAAATAATTTCAGACTGTCTGATGTTCAATGATATAGCGTGTGTCGTAAGCAATAACAAATTCCTCATCCGTTGTGATACACATCACAGTTGTTTTGGAACCTGGTTTGGAAATTATAAGATCTTTTCCTTTTGCACCCTGATTAACCTCATCATCAAATTCTATCCCCAGGTTTTCCATGCCTTCGCATATCATCTTTCTCATATTGAAGTCATTCTCTCCTACTCCGCCTGTAAATATGAGAAGATCAAGTCCATCAAGAACTGCCAGGTAGGATCCTATGAATTTTTTAGCCCTGTATGCATACATTTGAAGAGCAAGCAAGGCTTTTTCATTGCCATTGGCTGCAGCTGTTTCAAGGTCGCGCATATCTGAGGAAAGCTCTGATATTCCAACAACACCACTTTTTTTGTTAATTAAATTATTAACGGCTGTAACATTAAGGTGCTCTTTATCAGCAATATATATTAAAACCCCTGGGTCAATTTCACCTGTTCTCGTACCCATTATCAATCCGTCAACAGGAGTGAATCCCATTGAAGTATCTATAGACTGACCATTTTTTATAGCTGTTATTGATGCACCATTTCCAAGATGGCATGAAATTATCTTCAGGTCCTTGATGTCTTTACCAAGTATTTTTGATGCTTTCAGAGCTACAAATTTATGACTGGTTCCATGATAACCATATTTTCTGATTTTATATTTCTCATAATACTCATAAGGGAGTGCATACATAAATGCATAATCAGGCATTGTTTGATGGAATGAAGTATCGAAAACTGCAACCTGTGGCACTCCTGGAATTAGACTTTCTACAGATAGAATTCCCTTGAGATTGGCAGGATTATGAAGTGGTGCAAGGTCGATGCATATTTCAATATCTCTCTTCACATCATTATCTATGAGAACGCTTTCCTTATAATTCTCGCCACCGTTTACAACTCTGTGTCCTACAGCTTTGATTTCATTTACATTCTTAATAACTCCGTGACCGGGGTCAGTTAGTGCTGCCATTACCATGTTTATACCGGTAGTATGATCAGGAATATCGCTTATTTTTTTATAAGGGGTCCCGCCGGTGGGCTTATGCGTTAAAATACTATCTTTAAGACCTATGCGCTCTATTAATCCCTTGGCAAGCATTTCGCAGCCATTGAACATATTGAAAACCTGATACTTTATTGAAGAACTCCCGCAATTTAAAACTAGAACTACCATTATTGATTTATAGATTATAAGATTTTAATTATTTAATACCTGCGGCCTGATTTGCTGTAATCGCGATCATACTGACAATATCGTTTACAGAACAACCTCGTGACAAATCGTTAATTGGAGCAGCCATTCCCTGAAGAATAGGTCCTATAGCTTCGGCATGAGCAAGCCTCTGCACCAGTTTATATGCGATATTCCCGCATTCGAGATTTGGAAAGATCAGCACATTAGCCTTGCCTGCTATCTTGCTTCCCGGAGCTTTCATCTGGCCAATAGCTTCAACAAGAGCAGCATCGCCCTGAAGTTCACCTTCAATCATTAGTTCCGGAGCCATCTGCTGTGCAATTTTAGTCGCTCTTACAACCTTATCAACAAGTTCATGTTTTGCACTGCCCTTTGTTGAAAAGCTCAGTAAGGCTATTTTTGGCTCAAAGCCCGCAATTGCTTTCGCAGTATGCGCAGTTGCAACAGCTATCTCTGCAAGTTCCTTATCGGTAGGATTTGGATGAACTGCACCGTCGGCAAATATAAGGATTCCATTTTCGCCAAAGCTTTTATCCTGAAGGATCATGATAAAAGCACCGGAAACCACTGAAATGCCCGGGGCCGTTTTCACATAATGAAATGCTGGACGTAAAACATCACCGGTAGAATGATCAGCACCTGACACTTCACCATCTGCATCACCGTTCTTAATCATCAGCACTCCAAGATAGAGAGGATCTTCAATAAGCTTTGAAGCCTCTTCCTTTGTCATTCCCTTGTTTTTTCTCAACTCTACCATCATTTCGATATAATGGTCTTTTTTTGCATGAGATTTAGGATCAACAATCAATGCTTTTCCGATATTTTTTAATCCAAGGCTGTCAGCATGCGTTTTTATCTGCTCAGGATTGCCAAGCAGAATAATCTGGGCAAGCCCTTCAATGATAGCAATGTCTGCTGCTCTAATGGTTCTTTCTTCATATCCTTCCGGAAGCACAATACGTTTGTTATGTTTCTTGGCATTGAGTTTGATGCGATCTAATAATTCCATTGTGTATCAATATATTAAAGAGTTCTAAATTTTTTTCTAAATGTACGAAAAAAAAGTTTTATTAACCAATTTTGCAATACATGATTATTATCAGCATTAACTTTTTCTAATGATTGATTCCCAGTTATTTTAAAAATTTAAAACAGCTGAATATCAACTTCTTTACTCTGAATCTATATTGCTTATTAAATAGAATATTATAAATATTTTAGAGTGTTGAATAACGATAGTTTTAATCTTTTTTAAGATTTAATATCTTATGAAATCAGTACTTGAGAAGTATGATCAAATCATTTTCATAAATTAGCACAATTAATAATTTTTATGAAAAATGATGTAATTATCTCAGGGCTAGATGCTTTGAGAAATAAGATTGAAGGAGATCTGCGGTATGACACCATAACCCGGACCATCTATTCAACAGACGCTTCTGATTATAAGGAGGAACCGATTGCAGTTATCTGGCCAAAAAGTACAGAAGATTTAAAGGCTATTCTGTTGTATGCCGCTGAAAATAAGATAGGTATAACTATGAGGGCAGCAGGAACTTCTCTTGCCGGTCAGGTTGTGAGTTCAGGAATTATCGTGGATATTTCACGATATATGAATAAAATTATCGAATTAAATAAAGAAGAAAAATGGGTAATTGTTGAACCAGGTGTTGTTCTTGATGAGCTTAACATCAAGCTAAGGTCCTATGGTCTTTTCTTTGGGCCCGAAACTTCGACTTCAAACAGATGCAATATCGGTGGTATGGTGGGAAACAATGCGTGTGGTTCACATTCAGTAGTCTATGGCTCAACGCGTGATCATACAATTGAACTCACCACTTTGTTAAGTGATGGCAGTGAAGCTATCTTCGGTGATGTTGATCCGGAAACATTCAGCAGAAAATGTGGTCTCAAAAACCTTGAAGGTGATATTTACCGGAACATCAGGAAGCTTCTGAATGATCCGGTGAACAGGAAAAGTATTACAGAAGAATATCCTGATCCAAAAATACCAAGAAGGAACACAGGATATGCCCTGGATTTGCTCTCTGACTCAAATATCTTTAATTCAGACAGTGATCTAAAGTTTAATTTCTGTAAACTTCTTGCAGGATCTGAGGGTACCCTCGCGGTAACGACCCGTATAAAACTTAATCTGGTCCCACTGCCTCCACCAAGTAAAGCACTTCTGTGTATTCATCATAAAGAGAGAAACGAGGCCTTCAGGGCTAACCTGATCGCTCTTAAGTACGGACCTGCTGCCGTTGAGATGACAGATCATAAAATTCTTGACCTCACTGAAGATAATTTAAGTCAGAAAGATAACAGATTCTTCATTGTGGGACATCCCGGTGCAATAACAATTGTAGAATTTGCCAGGGATACTGAAGAGGAAATCAGAAAGGTAACCGCTGATCTTATAACTGAATTAAAAGAAGCTGGTTACGGGTATGCTTATCCAATTGTTACCGGGAAGGATATGGCAAAGGTCTGGGCATTGAGAAAAGCCGGCCTTGGTATACTCGGTAATATGAAAGGTGATGCCAAAGTAGTTTCATTGATAGAAGATACTGCAGTAAGAGTTGAAGATTTGCCCGATTATATTGATGAGATAGAGAAGTTACTGAGATCATATGGTAAAAGTTCTGTATTTCATGCCCATATCGGAACCGGAGAACTGCATATAAGGCCGGTTCTGAATTTAAAAGACCCGGCAGATGCGGTACTATTCAGAACTATTGGATATGAGACTGCCAAACTTGTAAAAAAGTACAGAGGATCATTAAGTGGTGAGCATGGTGACGGTAGGCTGAGAGGTGAATTTATACCCATAATAATTGGCGAACATAACTACAATCTGCTAAAGGAGGTTAAAAAATGCTGGGATCCGGAAGGACTTCTTAACCCTGGTAAGATAACAGGGACACCTTCAATGAATTCATTTTTAAGAATTAAGCCCGGGATGATAACACCGGAAATTGATACTTACCTTGATTTTACAGCAACAGATGGAATAATAAGAGCTTCAGAAAAATGCAATGGTTCGGGTGATTGTCGTAAATCTTCAATAATAGGCGGTGTAATGTGTCCCTCATTCATGGCAACCGGAGAGGAAAAAGACACAACCAGGGGTAGAGCTAATGTGCTTAAGGAGTTTCTTGCAACAGAGAATAATCCATGGGATCATCAGGAGATTTATGATGTGCTCGATTTATGCCTGGGTTGCAAAGGGTGCAAGTCAGAATGCCCTTCAGGGGTTGATATTGCAAAAATCAAGCAAGAGTTTCTTCAGCATTGGTATGATAAACACGGGTTGCCTTTACGATCAAGGCTTATCGCTTATATTTCGGTTTTTAATAGTATAGGTTCAGTGTTACCACCGTTTTACAATTTCTTTTTAAGAAATAAGGTTAGCTCCGGAATTTTTAAGAAGACGATTGGCTTTGCTTCAGAAAGGAGTATACCTTTATTATATAGAATTACACTGAGAAGATGGGCTAATCAAAATCTTCAGAAATTAAATCCAAAAAGCCCGATAAGTTCAGTCTGTCTTTTCATTGATGAGTTTACTAATTTCAATGATACAGAAATTGGTATCAAAGCTATAAAACTTCTAACCTCGTTAGGTTATGGTGTTCAGATTACGGATCATGATGTGAGTGGCAGAACTTTCCTTTCGAAAGGACTTATAAGAAAGGCTAAAAAGATTGTGATCAGGAATATAACTAAGCTTTCCGGAATAGTAAATGATGATCTGCCTCTGATTGGCATTGAACCTTCAGCAATACTGGGCTTCAGGGACGAATATCCTGAACTTGCCGGGGCCGGATTGAAGGAAACTGCCTTAAAGCTGGCTGCCAACTGTTTTATGGTTGATGAATTTATTTTCAATGAATTCAAGGCGGGCAGAATTGACAAGAATTTATTTAAAAATGATGAAGTTGAGATATTACTTCATGGACATTGCCAGCAGAAAGCTATCTCATCTTCCCGTTATACTATGGAGATTCTTAATATTCCGGAGAACTACAAGGCAAGGGAAATCCCATCAACATGCTGCGGAATGGCAGGATCGTTTGGTTACGAAAAAGAACACTTTGATCTTTCAAATAAAATAGGAGAACTTGTTTTATTTCCTGAAATAAGAAATAGTGAGGGCAATACATTAATCGCAGCTCCTGGAACAAGTTGCAGACATCATATAAAGGATGGCACCGGAAGGTTGGCCCTTCACCCTGTTGAGATACTATACAATGCGCTTAAGTAATAAGATTTATGCGATAATAAGTCAATTGGCATTTAATTGAAAAGAAAGAGGCAGTCATATCAGACTGCCTCTTTTTATAAATCGTTTCAGTTCGCTTAAATTGTTCTAGCTTGCTTATTCTGGTGCAATGAGTTGTAATAATCTGTAAAGATTCCGTTTATCAGAGGTTTGTAATAAAGCCAGAAAAATCTTCTTGTGTCATCAGGTTTATCTGAATATAGTATTC
>JBBRVC010000102.1:0-13017 GCA_038247205.1 Bacteroidales bacterium | reverse complement strand
TTCATTACCGGCTCAACAGCCCGACCGATCATTCCAATAAATGAGTGACTCTGTTCTTCGCTTTTTTTCTCCATCCGAAGCTTGTTGGCAGCTTCTTCTTTTCGATCCTGAAGAAGACTAAGCTTGGCGTTAGAGGAGGAAGCCTGTAATACTTTCTGTGCTTCAAAATCATTATTTAAAACGGATAATTCAGAATCAAAATCTTTTGAATAATTGACATTTTTGGGGAAATTTGATAAGACCCATACTATTATTGAAGCCAACAGGATAACCCCTCCGATCTTCTTCAGGTATAACCCTGTTCTGAACCATACATGCTTAAAAATGCTCCTGAGAGTAGGGAGACGATATGGAGGGAGCTCCATTACAAAAGGAATGTCTTCCCGCTTGAAAAAAATCTTTTTCAGCAACAGTGCGGAAAGGATAGCAAGAATTGCTCCAAGTATATAAAGCAGGAACAATACAGTACCCTGGTTCTTTGCAAAAAATGCACTTATAAACAAAATATATACCGGAAGCCGGGCGCTGCATGACATAAATGGGGTAATCAGCATTGTTATCATCCTGTCCCGCCTGCTTTCGATAATTCTGGTTGCCATAATAGCAGGGACGTTACAACCAAATCCCATGAAGAGAGGGATAAACGATTTGCCATGTAGGCCTATCTTATGCATCACCTTATCCATTATAAACACTGCCCGGGCCATATAGCCTGAATCCTCCATAAAGGAGATAAACAGAAAAAGGATAATGATATTAGGTAAAAAAACAAGCACACCCCCTACTCCGCTTATAATGCCATCTGCGAGAAAATCTCTTACGATGCCTGCAGGGATAATAATTGATGTCCACTCCGAAAGCTTACCAATTCCCTGTTCAAGCCAGAATTTCGGATAACCGCCAAGCCTGAAAGTACTGTAAAACGTAAACCACATGAATACAATAAAAAGCGGAATACCCAGATATTTGTTAGTCAGATAGTTATCGATAATCTTTGTTTTCCGCAGACGTTCGGTTTTATTTAATTTCAAAGTCTCTTTCAGGGCACCTGAAATAAATCCATACCGCAAATCAGTTATCACGGTTTCGATCGGCTCGGAATATAGTCCCGATAATTTTTCAAGTTCTTTGTCAGCAGTATTTATAATCTCTGAAGAATTAATGCAGCGGGTAATACTTCTTGAAAACTCTTCATCATTTTCGAGGAGCTCTATCGCCAGGTACCTTGATGAAACAAGGTTTGTAAATGCCAGGTTCTCCTCAATTTTTATTTTTGACTGAATAGCCCGGATAGCGTTTTCAATTTCGGTCCCGTAATTAATATGAATATGTCTTACTGTTGGTTCTGCATCTTCATAAACCTCAATCATTTTCCCGAATAATTCTTTAATGCCTCTTCCTTTTGAACTTACGGTAGGGACAATAGGAACCCCAAGGAGACTACCCAGCTTTTTATAATCAAGCTTATCTCCTTTCTTCTCAAGCTCATCAAACATGTTCATGGCAATAACAACCTGTACCCCCATATCAATCAGCTGAGTAGTAAGATACAGGTTCCGTTCAAGATTTGAGGCATCAATTATGTTTACAACAATATCCGGTTTATTGTCAAAAATATAATTACGCAGATAAATCTCTTCAGGAGAATAGCTCTGTAAAGAATATGTCCCCGGAAGATCTACAATAGAAAATGTATAACCTGCCTGCTTATAGGTGGCTTCCTTTGAATCAACGGTGACGCCCGCATAGTTCCCTACTTTTTCCTTTGAACCTGAAGCAAAGTTAAACAGAGTTGTTTTTCCCGAATTCGGATTTCCTACTAACGCAACCTGGATATGCTTAGTCTTTTCTATCCATGAGCCGTTTTCCTCATCAGGATAAAGTACCCCGTTTGATTTATTTAAAAACTCAGGTGTAGTGCCACGGGCTACCTCAATAAGCTGCGCTTCACTGTTCCTCAGTGAAACATAATAACCCATTATTTTATATTCAACCGGATCGCGAAGAGGTGCTTTTTTCTCAACAACTATTTTTTTTCCGACAACAAAGCCCATCTCCATCAACCTGTGTCTGAACTGGCCTCTCCCCTTGATCTTCAGTATTATCCCCGCTTCTCCTTCTCTCAGATCATATAATGTTGTCATTCTTCTTTTCCGTACTTAGGCGTAATCATTAAACAAATATTTTGTCCGACTCAGGTGACTTTCATTACCCCTGTTTATGAAGGGCGAAAATTACTAAAAAATGTTATTATATCAATTGCTTTATTTAATCTTAATTAATTCAACATTTATTGATTAGAATCCGGAAAATGAGATTCCTCATTCCGTTATGTCATTCGCAGGCTCAGGAAATGCCGGAATTCGGAATGACAGATTTTTTTTGGAGTAAACAGGCAAAGAAACGGCGAGTCGCAGCCACACTTGCCCACAGTTGCTGTCATGCCGAACGAAGTGAGGCATCCCTTGAGTTAAGTCGCAGAAATTGACCTCGAGCTTTTACTATTGATGATTATTCGTTGATTGATCAGATCTTCTCTCTCAATAATATATTTCTAAGCTCATTAAGATTGATATCGTCATTCAGCCGCCCGTTTTGTGCTGTTGAAATTGCTCCCGATTCTTCTGAGACCACAACAACAAGAACATCTGTCTGTTCCGATATTCCAATCGCAGCCCTATGCCTCATTCCAAATTTGGAATGAACTGAAACCTGATCTGTAACCGGAAGCGGACATCTTGCAGCTAGTATCTTACCATCTTCAATAAGTACTGCACCGTCGTGGAGTGGTGTATTTTTGAAAAAAATTGTTTCAAGAAGTTCAGCGCTTATGACAGCACTCATCATTTCACCACCTTCAGCGTATATATCCAGGCGGCTGTGCCGGCCGATAACTATCAACGCACCAATCTTTTTTGAGGCCATAGACTCTGCTGCTCTCACTATTTCTTCGGCTTCTTTGGGACTACCCTGCTCTCCTTTATCAGAAGAAAAGATCCTGTCAACCGAGAACTGGCTGTTTTTCAGGTACCTGTTTCCAATTACAAGCAGGAATCTTCTGATCTCTTGTTGAAAAACAATTATCAGCGCCAGCATCCCAACACCAATTACCTGCCCCAGTAAAGCGCTCACCAGCTCCATGTTAAGTGCTTTTACTGTAAGCCAGAACATGTAAATGAAAAATACAGCAATAAAAATACTGAATGCCGCGGTCCCTCTTATAAGCCTGTAGAGCTGGAACAGTATTGTTGCAACAAGGAAAATATCAACTATATCAAGAACTGTTACCGGAATTATCATAATATAAATTTACACAAAAATGTACTACTTTCTTCAGATACTTTATTTACAGCTGGAACGAAAAATTAACTTCCAATACCTAAGTTTTCAATCTTTCAATCAGCCTGACTGCCTGTACCGCTTCTTTAACATCATGAACACGTAAGAAATCAGCTCCGTTTAAAAGGGCTACCGTGTTCAAGATTGAGGTTCCGTTAAGAGCCTCCTCAGCAGTGATCTCAAGTGTTTTCCAGATTATCGATTTGCGGGAAAGACCAACCATAACTGGCAACCCCGCAATAGAAAAATCTCCTAACCTTCTTAGCATCTCGAAATTATGATCAGCATTTTTTCCAAATCCAAACCCCGGATCTATAATTATATCTTTCACGCCCGCCGATTGAAGTCTGACTATCTTACCTCCGAACCAGCGAAGGATGTCAGCCACAACATCGTCATATACAGGATTTTTCTGCATATATTGAGGTTTGCCCTGCATATGCATTAAGATGTATGGGACATTTAATTTCACTGCAACGGAAAACATATTTTTGTCACCTTCTCCCCCTGAGATATCGTTTATAATACATGCACCATATTCACTTACAGCTTCTTCTGCAATATCAGCACGGAATGTATCAACCGATACAACAGCTTCCGGCAACTCACGGCAAACCGACCTTATAGAAGCAAGGATTCTTGATTTTTCAACTTCTGCGGGTACATCCGGAGCCCCCGGCCGGGTTGAGTACCCTCCAATATCCAGAATATCAGCTCCATCCTCCGTCATCCTCACTGCTGCTTTGACAATATCCTTCTCATCAACGAATCGACTCCCTTCATAAAAAGAATCGGGAGTAATATTAATTATTCCCATTACCCTCGGGGTCGAGAGATCAAGAAGTTTTCCCCTTACGTTGATATATCTTGGTTTGTTAAGCACTTTCCCGGATTGATTCTTCGAAATTAATACTTTTTGTTATATCACCAATCTTCGCAGTCATTGTGAAAAATTAACTGACCTTAAACTTTCATCTTTGCCTTACGGTTATTACATTTGTACAGATTGAAACAGAAGCAATGAAACTATTTGTTATTGAGGGTCTTGATGGTGCAGGTAAATCTACACAGATCAAACTGTTAAAGGAGTTTTTCACAAATAAAAGTTTTAATTGTGAGTATTATCACTTCCCCCGTACGGACGCTCCCTATTTTGGCGAACTGATAGCCAGGTTCCTCAGGGGTGAATTCGGCACAATAGATAAGGTTGATCCTTACCTTGTTGCCATGTTATATGCCGGTGACAGAAAAGATGCTGCAGATCAGATCCGTGAATGGCTTGAAAGTGGTACGATAGTTCTTCTCGACAGGTATACATACTCTAATATTGCCTACCAGTGTGCTAAACTACCAGAAGAAAAACAGCAGGATGATCTTATGAAATGGATCTTTTCACTTGAATTTCAGCATTTCGGGATACCAAAACCCGACCTTAATATATTCCTCGATGTTCCCTTTAAATTTACTCAGCAGAGCCTTACGGCATCACGGTCGGGCTATGACCGCTCATACCTGAACGGATCACGCGACATTCATGAAGAAAGCCTGACATTTCAGCAGATGGTAAGAGAGGTATATTTAAGGGTAGCTCAGATGGATGAAAGGCTTGCCGTGGTTGATTGTAATGATAAAAACGGAGCAATGCTGGCCCCTGAAAAAATATTCACACTTATTACAGAACTGATAACTAAGAAAGAATTGCTTCCATGAAGACAATCAGATATTTCATCCGGGTTATAGTCGGTGTTGTTTTTATTTTCTCCGGATTTGTTAAAGCAGTTGACCCTTTGGGAACTGCGTATAAATTCCAGGATTATTTCCAGGCTTTCAACCTTGAATTTCTGAGATCATTGGCTCTCCCGCTGGCAATAATACTTATCACCATAGAGTTCATAGCAGGATTTTCAGTTCTTACCGGTCTCAGACTAAAGACCGGGATATGGGGAGTCTTATTGCTTATGATTGTATTTACTCCCCTGACTTTTATTCTTGCTCTTACAAATCCTGTTTCAGACTGCGGGTGTTTTGGCGATGCAATACATCTTACCAATTGGCAGACCTTTGGTAAAAATATTGTCTTACTGTTATTTGTACTTTTTCTGTTCACCGGCAGAAAAAATATTACCGGTAATAATCCCAAAAGAGAGTGGAGTATTATTTCTGTCGCAATAATACTTTTTGTTTTGTTTTCGTTATATAATCTTAAATACCTGCCTGTTATGGATTTTCTGCCATATAAGAAAGGGGTAAATATCAATGAAGGTATGATTATACCCGAAGGCAAGCCTGCCGACGAATATTCAACAACTTTCATTTATGAAAAGGATGGTATTCAGAAAGAGTTTACTCTTGAGAATTATCCGGCTGACGACACAACATGGCTGTTTGTTGATCAGAAATCAAAGCTTCTCAAAAAGGGTTATCGGCCACCGATTCATGATTTTTCAATAATGACCATTGATAATGAAGATATTACACAGGATATTTTAAAATATCCTGAATACACTGTACTAATGGTTACAAAAAAACTTTCTGAAGCAGATAGTGTTAATCTTAATTATGGATTTGAACTGGGTCATTTCCTTGAAAATTCATCAACCTCATTTTATGTTCTGACTTCATCCGGATCAGACGAAGTGAAACAAATGCAAAGTGATCTCCGGTTCGGTCTGATGGATGAAACAACACTAAAATCAATGATGCGGGCAAATCCCGGGTACATCCTTATTAAAAACGGAACCATAATAGATAAATGGTCGTGGGCCAACGTTCCTGATAAAGAAATATTCAACAACTTATAATTCAAAAATAATTATTTTTATACTTTAGCATTGGCACAATCAATTAACATCTGAGAAACTAACAAATTATAAAGAAAATGAGAAAGAAAATAGTAGCCGGAAACTGGAAAATGAATATGAATCTTGATGAGGGTATCAAATATGCCGGATTAATTGATAAGTATTTTAAAGAAAATCCTTCGGGAAAAACCGAAGTTATCATATGCACCCCTTATATACATCTTGCAGGAGTTAGCGAGAAACTTAAACAGGGAAAGGTTTCTCTTGGTGCCCAGAATTGTGCCTCAGAAGCTTCCGGAGCCTTTACCGGTGAGATCTCAGCCTTTATGGTTAAAAGCACAGGTGCAGAGTATGTTATCCTGGGACATTCGGAAAGAAGAAGCTATTATCATGAGGACGATAAGCTGATAAATAAGAAAACTCAACTCGCCCTGAATGCAGGCTTAAAAGTCATATTCTGCTGCGGAGAGGTAAAAAGTGAAAGAGAAGAAGGAAAACATTTCCTGATTGTCAGACGCCAGCTGGAAGAAGGCCTCTTTACTCTTTCGGAACAGGACATTAACAAGGTAGTTCTTGCATATGAGCCAGTATGGGCTATTGGGACCGGTCTCACCGCAAGTCCTGACCAGGCGCAGGAAATGCATAAATATATCCGTGAGCTTGTTAAAGAAAAATACGGAAACAATTGTGCCAAAAATCTTCCGATCCTGTATGGGGGAAGTTGCAAACCTTCAAATGCTGCTGAAATCTTTTCAAAACCAGACGTAGATGGTGGCCTTATTGGTGGCGCATCACTGAAGAAAGATGAATTTATAGCTATAGTGGAAGCGTTGAAGCAATAATGCAATGATCTTATAATTTAAATATCCGACATCTTGAAAAAGCTGATCCTGTTGAGTATTACAATGTTACTACTTGCCCCTGTTGATATTTTGTCGCAGGCAAGATCGGCATTTACAGGTGACCAGGAAAAATACAGAAGTGAGCTCACTTTATTTATGGGTCCGAACCTGAACGAAGAGCAGAAAGCCAATCTTGAACTTTTCATGGTGAGATGGGACAGCGCAGTTTTTAGTCAGCAGAATAAGACTAGGATAATTGATATTTCCAGTCAACTTTCAGGAAGGGCAATGAGACCTGTTCCTCATTTTAATGACTTCCTCAAAACACTCAATATTTTTATTGATAACGATGTGGAAGATTCTGTGCTTACCAACTGGCTTACAGGGATGAGTGAAATAGGTTTTAATCCCAGATTTTCGAATGAAAACCTGGGACGATATTTTTTAAATACCGGCTCCCTCCTTAGGGAAAATGTCCTCTCCCGAACAGGAGGTGTAACGTGGAAAGTTAAAGGAAGTAATCTAAAGTATCAGCACGACACACTTTTATATGTTGAAATATCAAATGCAACACTAACCTGTTATTCTCAGAGAGACAGTACGGAAATTTATAATGCAACAGGCATATTCCTTCCTGAAATCCAGCAATTCCATGGAACAAGGGGTATTGTAACATGGGAAAAAGCCGGTTACAGCCGGGAAGATGTATTTGTTGAGCTTGAAAACTATATAATAAATACAACAAAAAACAGCTTCACATTTGATTCGGTTAAGCTTACGCATAAGAAATACTTTAAAGAACCGGTGCTGGGTAGGCTGAACGACCAGACATCATCATACTCCTCTCCTGAAAAAGCAATCTATCCGCGTTTTGAAACATATCTTAAACAATTCAGGATTAAGGATATGTACAAAGGGATAAACTATCAGGGGGGTCTGGCTTTTGAAGGTGCAAATACCAAGGGAACCGGCACTAAAAATATACCTGCAAGGATTTCCCTGTTCAGAAATGATACACTTTACTTTAAAATCAGGGCAGCCGAATTCCTTTTTTCAAAAACAGGGGTCAACAGCCAGGAAACTTCTATTTCTCTTTACCTCGATAAAGATTCTATCTATCATTCAAATCTGGGGTTTTCGTATATCGAATCAACCAGGCAGGCAAACCTTTTCAGAACAAATAACCCGGTCTCAGGAAGCCCTTACTTCGATTCCTTTCATAACCTCGATATGTATTTTGAATATCTCTCGTGGGATATGGATGAATATAAAATAAATCTTTCCCGTTCGAGAGGTTCAGCAATGGGTCAGGCAATTTTTGAGTCAACTTCATTTTTCAATGCAAATGACTTTTTGAAACTAATGGGCATTGATGAGTATCATCCGCTTAACCGACTTGTGAAATTTGCTGAATGGTTTTACTCGGAAACCTTTCCTGTATCTGAATTCGCCCGATGGCTGAGTAAACCTGTAGAAGCAGTGACCGGAATGTGCATTGATCTTGCCAATAAAGGGTTCCTCTTCTATGACCGGACAAATAATGAAGTGACAATAAAACAGAAAACACATGACTATCTGGCCTCATTTGCAAAGAAGAAAGATTATGATGTGATGAGTATCGGAAGTGAAACCAGCGGACCGGTTGGCAATGCTTCTCTTGATTTGAAAAATTTTAAGTTAGAAGTGTATGGCGTTTCTGGAGTGTTTCTAAGTGATTCACAGCGTGTTGCAATATTACCTTATGATAAAAAACTAGTTATAGGTAGAAACCGGAGTATCGAATTCGACGGAGTTGTTCAAGCAGGGCTCTTTACTGTATATGGTCATGACTTCTTGTTTAACTACGATACATTCAAAATAAGATTGCAGAAAATCGATTCAATAAGAATTGCCGTTGAGACCGAAAGTAAAGACAGATACGGGAATCCTCTGATTCGCGAGATCGATAACCTTATACAGCTTGGAACTGCTGAACTTTATATCGATAATCCAAATAATAAATCAGGCTTAAGAAGCCTAAAACAATATCCGATAATAAATGCCATAACATATTCTTATATTTTCTATGATAAGATTTTCGGACTGGAAGGTATTTATCAGCAGAAAGATTTTTATTTCAAGGTAGATCCGTTTACCTATGAAAATATTGATCACTACACAAGTGAGGAGATGAATCTTTCGGGAGAATTCTACGCCGGGAACATTCTTAAACCAATGAAACAATACCTGACTATTCAGGAAAACAATTCATTGGGGTTTAACATGGTAATACCTGAGGAGGGTATCGATCTTTATGGAGAAAAGGGCAAGCTCTATGATAATATTAATATGAGTAATAAGGGGCTTTTGGGAAGCGGCACAATTAAACATTTAACATCGACAACAAAGTCCGATGAATTTAAGTTATTCCCTGATTCCATGTTAACCCATGCTTCTGTATTCAATATTGAAAAAGATGGAGCAGGATTATTTCCCGATATGAAAAGCCAGGATGTTGATATCAAATGGCATCCACCTAAGGATAAATGGATTGCAATAAATTCCTCCGGAAAAAACTTCAACATGTTTAATAACGGGACAATTCTTGACGGAAGTCTGATTCTCACACCAAAACTTCTGACAGGAACCGGAATTGTTAATACCACAACATCAAGATTAACTTCAAACCTGTTCAGTTTTGCTTCAAATGCCATAAGGGCTGATACTGCTGATTACAATCTCAAGTCACCCTCAACAGATGGTTATGCTTTTATTGCTGATAATGTAAAGACGGATATAAACTTTGACCAGCAGGTAACAAAATTCAGCCTGAATACTGATTCCTCGACAGTAAAGTTCCCAGAACTCCAATATATCTGTACAATGACAGATTTCACCTATAACATGGCGACAAAGGTCCTGAATATGGAACAGAGAGGAAAATCAGAAATTCCACTGCTTCCTCCTGAAAAGCTTCTGACACTTAACTTCGCATATCTTGATAAGCCCACCTTTTTTGCAACAAACAGTATAAACGACACTGTTGCATTTTCATCATATAAAGCAAGCTATAGACTTGATGACGAGATAATTGAAGCTGAAAACATCAATTATATCCACATTGCTGATGCTCTGATCCAGCCTGAAAACGGTAAAATATTAATTAACCGCAGGGCCAGAATCAAACAAATGGAAAATGCCGTTATTGCTCTGAATAACAGACATATATTGCATTCTGCCAAGGTTGATATTGAGTCTACAAAAAGATATACCGGAAGCGCTGTCTACAACTATACAGATGAGATTGGCGATATCCAGCCAATAACATTTCCTGAATTAATGGTCGATACGCTAACCACTACGGCAAAAGGTTTTATCCCTGTTACACAGAAATTCTTGCTTAGTCCGGCCTTTACCTATACGGGTGATGTCACACTCTCTGCAAGGCAGGATCATCTTTCATTTACAGGTGCTGCAGGTATAATTCACGAATGCAGTGGCATTAAGAGTTATAATATTAAGTTCAAAGCACTTATCGATCCAAAAAATGTAATGATCCCTGTAGGCGAAAAACCCCGGGATATTAATGACAACCTTGTTTTTTCCGGTTCATTCATAAATACAGATTCGCTTCACATTTATCCGGCTTTTCTTTCTGCTCAAAAATCATGGACCGATGTTGGTCTAGTTAACTCAACCGGTTTCCTTTATTATGAAAAAGCCAAAGACAGGTATCTTATTACCTCACTCGAAAAGCTTTCTGATCAGTCAATTCAGGGAGATATGATAGCGTTAGACAAGAACATGTGCATAATTACCGGTGAAGGGAAAATTAATTTCGGATCAAATTTCAATCTTCTGAAAATGGCCGGAGCAGGAAGGGTAACTCATACGGTTGATTCCGGCAAGATAACCCTTCAGACGATTCTTGGATTCAACTTCCATTTCTCACAGGAGGCACTTAGTGTTATGAGTGATGAGATAAGAATGATGCCAACGCTGAAGCCGGTAAATCTGAATAGTGAACTGAATAACAAAGGCATGAAAGATCTGGTTGGTATCACTGCAGCAAATCAGATAAAAGATGAGGTTAGCCTGTTCGGCACATCAAGAAATCTTCCGAAGGAGCTCAATTTCACCATTTTACTGAATGAAGTTAATCTCTTCTGGAATGAATCCACATCTTCGTTCAGGTCGACCGGCAAAATCGGGCTCGGGTTCATAGGACAGCAGGCCCTTAATATTTATGTTGACGGATATGTTGAGATACAACGCAGACGTTCAGGAGATATGGTTGATATATATCTGAAAGCCGATGGTTCGACCTGGTATTATTTCTCATATGTATCGGGTGTTTTGATGGCCCAGTCGGGCAACAACAATTTCAACAGCCTGATATCCAATGCAAAAGCCAACGATAGAAAACATCCCGATTCATCAGTAAGGATGCCATACACGTATATGATTGCTGTCGAAGACAGGCTGGGAAGATTCCTTCGACGAATGTCCGAAAATGTTGCTGAACCTGAGGTGCAGAGATAACCTGACCATCTTTTGAATTTTTACTACTTAAATTAATTCCGGTAAAAACCTATGCAGATCTTTTATGCCCCTGATATTGAAGGAAACAGCTACATCCTGGATGAGAAGGAATCAAAACATTGCATCAGGGTATTGAGAATGCGGGAAGGCGACCCCGTGAAGCTGATTGATGGCAAAGGCAATTTGTATGAAGGTGCAATTAGCGATGCTGATCAGAAAAATTGTGGTATATCCATCACAAAAGTTCATCGTGACTATGAAAAAAGAAGTTACAGACTTCATATTGCTATCTCGCCAATAAAAAATCCTGAGAGGTATGAGTGGTTTATTGAGAAAAGTGTAGAAATAGGCATTGATGAGATCACACCACTTATATGCCACAATACTGAAAAACAAGGTGTTAAGACTGAAAGGATAAATAATCTTATAATTTCTGCAATGAAGCAGTCACTCAAGTCAGAGAAAAGTGAGCTGATGGAGAGTAAGTCCTTTGCTGAGTTCATTGCTCAATCTTTTATCGGAATAAAGATGATTGCTCATTGCGATAAAACATTTCCGGTAAATAATATAAATGTAGTTTATAAACAGAATGAAAATGCTGTTATATTAATCGGTCCCGAAGGTGATTTCACCGGTGAAGAAATAAGATCGGCAATTGCAGTCGGATTTGTTCCGGTTCATCTAGGTAAGAGCAGATTAAGAACAGAAACGGCAGGCATTGCTGCCTGCCATTCCATATATTTTATTAACCAGTGAATATTATGAGCTGGTTATGAAGTCGAGGACATCGGTTAGTTTTTTGGAAGGCATATTATAAAACTCAGTGTACTTGCAATGATTGCAGGTCACCGAGGAAAATCTCCGGTTCTGTATATCAAACAGTCTTGTAAGAAGACTTCCTGTTGTTCTTATCTCCCCTGTGGTACATACCTTTCCACCGCACTTCGGACATGTATATTTTATTCGGGTATTCATACTGTATCTATTTTATATTTATTCTTTTTCTATTTTACCGATTCCTATTCTGATTCCGGATTTGATTCAGATTCCTGTTCTGCTCTCAAACTCCATCTGCCGGACTTACGAAGAGCTTGATCGAGAATGTACTCGATCTGCCCGTTGGTGCTGCGAAATTCATCCTCAGCCCATTTCTCGAGCGCTTTAAGCTTCCTGGGATTTATCCTTAGAACAAATGGCTTTTTCTGTGTCATGAATGAAGTGTTCCGGTATTAACTATCGGTGTAGCATCTTTATCACTACAGAGTACAACCATCAGATTACTAACCATTGCAGCTTTTTTCTCTTCATCAAGGTCAACAATTTTCTTATCTGAGAGCTGTTCAAGAGCCATTTCAACCATTGATACGGCGCCTTCAACAATCTTAAAGCGGGCTGCCACCACAGCTGATGCCTGTTGCCTTCTTAACATAGCGTTTGCGATCTCTTCAGCATAAGCAATGTAGTTTATCCTGGCCTCAATAACCTCAACACCGGCTATGCTGAGTCTTTCTCTG
>JBBRVC010000101.1:0-13246 GCA_038247205.1 Bacteroidales bacterium | reverse complement strand
CTGATATAAGTTCAAGCAGCCTGATCATGTTATCCTCCGGCCACATTTTGAGTTTATGTTTGGCATACGGGGCGACTCCAATATTCAACCCTGAGCCATTCCCAATCATATCGTCTGCTTTTTTCAAAGCATGTGCTAACGGGACTATAACAATTTCTTTTGAAGGATTAGCAGGAAAACCTGCCTTAGCAAACACATCACAATAACGCTCAACTGAGTGCTTCAGCTGACCCTTTCTTTTACCGGTTATGAGGGCTTTCTTTTCTTTTCTCCCCTTATCGATAACTGAAACAGGAATACCCGATAACCTGAATAAAAATCTAAGAATTTTTGACCTCAGTACATCATGCAAATCAATTACAGCGTCAAAAACAAATTCTTTTCTCAGATCCCTGAAAAGGCGAATAATTCCGGGTAGTCCCTTATGTCTGCTTTTAAGATCCGGAAAGAAAAATCGGATGCAATCTATTGAATTAAAAAAGGGTTTATAGGCTGTTCTTGTAAGCAAAACTATCTCAATGTCAGGATGCTGGTGCCTCATGCCGGCTAAAACCGGGGCCGTAAGCGCAACATCACCCATTGCAGAAGTTCGTATTACAAGTAGTCGCATCTCAATATTTTTCGTAGGATTTTTCTTCAATCAAACCCGAGGAAGTTTTGATATTTATCTCTCTCTTCAGCTCTGATCTCCGGTCATTTTTAAAGTATACGGCCCTCGCAGTCGAAACGAAATCTTCACCAAATTCCTTATTTCTTTCAAGATCTCGTATGTGGTCCTCGATATCCCATAATTCAGAATTCACCTCATACAATGATATATACAAAGGATCTGAACTACTGAGAATAGAAGTAGATGCCCTGTTCAGCTCGGCATGTTCCCTTTTGAGGTTCACTAGTTTGGCTTCGTCGGTTATCCGCTCAAGCTTTATCTGTATAATTGTCAGTTTATCAATAATTTCACCGTTTGATACTTCAATTTTCATGTCATATTATTTAGCATTTCAAAAATAGCATCTTTTAATGGAGCGGACAACATTGCACCGTTGTCTGTGTAACTTAATACGGATCCACATCTATTGAAATCTTCAGCGAGCCGGCTCCCTTCTCCTTTTCCAGACGCCCAATTGCATTAAGTATTAATTCCTTCGCTTTACCATGAGCTTTTTCTCTTTCAATTTTCAGGAGAATATTTTTTATATGCCATGATTGTACCTGTGAAATAACGGGGCTTTCGGGACCGAGAACTCTTTTGCCAAAGAGTGATTTAAGATCATTTCCCAGGATATCGGAGTAGAAATTAAGCGCAGCCCTCTCCTTATGACGGATGCTAATTTTTATCATTCTGCAGAATGGAGGGTAGTTAAATGTCCTCCTCTCTCCAGATTCCGAATTGAACATACTATGATAATCATGGCGAAGAACCATTCTTATTATTTTATTTTCAGGGTCGGATGTTTGAATTACCACCTTTCCCTGCTTCTGCCTGCGTCCTGCACGCCCGCTAACCTGTTCCATCAGCTGGAAACTTCTCTCATGAGCCCTGAAATCGGGATAATTCAGCAGATTGTCGGCATTTAGTATCCCCACAACTGTAAGATTCTCAAAATCAAGACCTTTGGAAATCATTTGGGTGCCAATCAGAATATCGATACGCCTGTCTTCAAAAGCTTTTATAATTTTGCTGAATGAATTTTTATTCCTTGTTGTATCCTGATCCATTCTTCCAATTCGGGCTTCAGGAAAAACAATCTTAATCTCATCTTCAATCTTCTCTGTACCGAAGCCCTTTGTGGCCATACCTGTCGAATGGCAGGAATCGCATTTTGAGGGCATCCCTGTTGAATATCCGCAATAGTGACACACGAGCCTGTTTATGCCTTTATGGTACGTCAGATTAACCGCGCATTGTATGCAGGTGGGAATCCAGCCGCATTCGGTGCACTCAATATACGGTGAAAAGCCTCTCCTGTTCTGAAAAAGGATGACCTGCTCCTCTTTTCCGAGCGCTTCATCAATTGCATGAAGCAACTGCGGGGTAAAGTGCGATACCATTAGTTTTTTACGATAGGCTTCACGTGTATTGGCAAGAATAATGGTTGGAAGTTTAATTGCTCCATGTCTCTCCATCAATTCTGTGAGGCCATATTTTCCTGTAAGAGCATTATTATAACTCTCAATTGAAGGTGAAGCAGAGCCAAGAATAGTCTTAGCCTGATGTAGTGAAGCCAGCACTATCGCTGTGTCACGTGCATTATATCGGGGCGACGGATCCTGTTGTTTATAAGAGCTGTCATGCTCCTCATCGATAATTATAAGTCCAAGGTCATGAAACGGCAGAAAGAGCGATGATCTGACTCCCAGTATGAGCCTGTATCCATTTCCCGGTTCAGTTTCAGCAACCCTTTTCCATATTTCAACTTTTTCCGGATCGCTGAACCGTGAATGATAAACTCCTGTTACCGCGCCAAAATGCTTTTTTAACCTGAGTATAATTTGTGTGGTGAGTGCTATTTCGGGAAGCAGATACAAAACCTGTTTCCCTTTTTTTAATTGTTCTTCAATAAGATGTATATAAATTTCCGTCTTCCCACTTGATGTGATGCCATGCAACAATGAAATTTCTTTACTCTCAAAATGCTCTTTTATGGATTTACAGGCTATATCCTGGATCTCTGTTAATTTTTTAACAGGTTCATCCGGTTCGCCATCGAGTTTTAATCTTGTTACATCCAATAGGACAAGTGAGAAAATTCCCTTTTTTACAAGCGAATCCAGTACAGCAGATGATGAGCCGGAATCCTTCAGAAGCACTGTTTTTTTAAGGGGTTTATTTTGTACCCCCGAAGAGTAGTCAGAAAGCCTGAGATATGACTCAACCATTTTATACTGAGCCGGAGCCTTCCCAAGCTTATCAAGGAGCATGTTTAGCTCTTCATCTGAGAAGCTTTGCGCGAGAATAAGGAATGGTTCTTTTTTTGGCTTAAATCTCTTGAGATATAGTTCCGACGGAAGGGCTGCTTTCATTACTTCTCCTTCACTGCACATATAATATTCAGATATCCACGACCATAGTTTTAACTGAGGGTCACTTACAGGAGGAATAGTATCATTTACATCAATAATTGATTTGATTTTTCCCAGCGCAGGCTCTTGATCATGAACTTTAATAACAATGCCGGAATAGAGATTTTTTCTGCCAAAACCAACAGTTACCATTACTCCATGTGACACCTTAGATGCCAGGTCATCAGGGATTCTGTATGTGAATCTACTCCTGATCGCCAATGGCAAAATAATATCTGCAAACATATCGTTCATAAACATATGCAAAGTAAGAAGAATTAAGGAGAGATCAATTTTTGACTAACAGCGAAAATATGAATAGCTAAAGATAGAATTCATTACAGTACTATTCATCAGGTTACTGCAAAAATTACTAAATTGCAGTTTGTTTTAAAAAATAATCTCAAGCTTAAGATCGCTAGTTATAAAAGTTCTGATAAAGAGATTATTAAAGAGATGAAGACTTAATACCTGGATAATGGAAGCAGAAAGAGATGAGAAACAGTTTTCAGGAGGAAGGCGTTACAGGAATAAAGAGATCACAGTATACTGGAAGCCCTCGACATGTATTCATGCATCATATTGTTACCGCGAGCTTATTGAGGTTTTTGATCCTGCCAGACGACCCTGGGTTGATATTGATGGAGCTCCGACACCAAAAATCATTGAGACAGTAAATCTGTGCCCTACCGACGCGCTGACATGGAAGTGGAATGACGAAGAAAAGAATCAGAATATCAGCAGTGACCAGACTAATCATGTGAAATTCAGAAGGCCTGATCTTATGGACCAACAAGTTCCGGTTGTAGCAGAAAGGCCGGTCTCTGTCAAGATAATGGATGATGGACCGCTTATTATAAAAGGTGATTTCACTTTAGATTATTATGGCAAGACTAAAGAGGTTCAGGATAATCTGGTATCAGTTTGTCGCTGCGGACAAAGTGATCATATGCCATTCTGCGACGGAAAACACAGGAAGATAGGGTTTACAGGATAATCATTTTAAAATGGAAGATAAAAAGCAGGAGAAAAAGTTTCAGGCAAATATTGAGATTACTGATATGGGTCCGATAAAGATTAACGGGAATTTCATAATTAAAGACCTTAAGAGAAATACAGAATATACCGAAGGCGAAGTAATTTTATGTGGATGCGGAAAATCAGCCAAAATGCCATTTTGCGACGACTCACATAAGAGATAGTAAATTAACTTTTTATCCCCATCACCTCACTGATCTTCTGAGCGGCTTCGCTAAACGATATGGCCGACAGAACTGAGAGTCCGGAATTATCTATAATCTGTTTTGCCTCCAATGCATTGGTCCCCTGCAACCTTACAATTACCGGAACATTGATCTTTCCGATTGATTTATAGGCTTCTACAACTCCATTTGCCACTCTGTCGCAGCGGACGATACCTCCAAAAATATTTATTAATATCGCTTTTACAGCAGGATCTTTCAGGATTATCCTGAAACCGGCTTCGACTGTTTTCGCACTTGCACCTCCACCCACATCAAGAAAATTGGCAGGAGATCCTCCGGAAAGCTTTATTATATCCATGGTTGCCATTGCAAGGCCTGCTCCGTTTACCATGCATCCTACGTTTCCATCGAGCTTTACAAAGTTCAGGTTATGACTGCCTGCCTCAACTTCATCAGGATCTTCCTCATCAAGATCCCTCATAGCGATCAGATCAGGATGACGGAATAATGCGTTATCGTCGAGCACCAACTTGCAATCAACAGCAAGGATGCGGTCGTCGCTGGTCTTAAGTACAGGGTTTATCTCAAGCAGTTGCGCGTCTGTGCTAATGAAAGTATCATATATTCCCATCAGAAATTTCTGCATGTTTTTGAATGCAACTCCTGACAAGCCAAGATTGAAAGCAATATTACGGGTCTGAAAAGGCTGAATTCCGATTCCCGGAGTAATTTCTTCTGTAAAAATCAGTTCAGGGCTTTTTTCAGCGACTTCCTCAATGGACATACCGCCGGCAGGTGAATACATGAATATGAACCTGCCTTTGCTCCTGTTAAGAAGAAGACTTACATAAAATTCCTTATGTTCCGATTCACCTTTATAATAAACATCCTGTGCAACAAGTACTCTTTTTACTCTTTTGCCTTCGGGTCCGGTTTGAGGTGTTACCAGCTGCATACCGATCATTTTACCGGCAATCACTCCGGCTTCTTCGGCAGATTTAGCCAACTTTACACCACCGCCTTTTCCTCTTCCGCCGGCATGGATCTGTGCTTTAATTACAAAAAAGGAAGATCCGAATTTTTCATGCAGCTGCCTTGCAACCATTACTGCCTGCTCAGGAGTCTCAGCAACAAATCCCTCCTGAATTTCTACATTATATGCTTTGAGCAGAGATTTGCCCTGAAATTCGTGCACATTCATAAATCCGGCTTTAAGTTAGACCACCAAACTGTTAATCATTAAAGGTACCGGTTTTTACCATATTTTTTATATAATTTCGCAAAAAAAGTATGCGTAAGCTTCTGAATAGTGAACTTGAAAGAAAGAGCATTAAGCAGTTCAAAGAATCCGTAAAATCACCGTTTGTTATTGTTCTGGATAACGTAAGAAGCCAGTCAAATGTAGGTTCGGTTTTCAGAACAGCTGATGCATTCCTTGTTGAAAAAATTTGCTTGTGCGGCATTACTGCCTGTCCTCCTCATAGAGACATTCAGAAGACAGCACTGGGAGCAACTGAATCAGTTGCATGGAGCTACTATCATACTACAGAAGAAGCAGCTACAGAGCTTAAAGGAAAAGGGTACAACCTGATCGGAATTGAACAGGCAGAGGGCTCAGTTGGGCTTCAGGAAATGGTGATTGAGCCTGAAAAAAGATACGCTTTGATTTTTGGCCACGAAGTAAATGGTGTTGATCAGAAGATAATTGATATGTGTGACGTTTGTATTGAGATCCCGCAATTTGGGGTAAAGCATTCGTTCAATATTGCAGTAAGCGCAGGGATAGTTTTATGGGAGCTTAATAAAAAAGCTTTATCATAGCCACTGTCAGGCAATTGCAATCTCATTAGGCTAGTATGAAGATAAAAAAAAGAGGCTGTCCTTTAGGGAGGGCAGCCTCTTTTTTACTTTAATATTCTAATTACTGAACAGTTGTTTTGAAAGTATCATCATTGAAGTACTTAGCAAATTCAAGGTCAGTCTTAGCATAAGCTTTCCAGTCAGCATTAGCGCCTACTGCTTCGCGGAGACCGTTCAGCATATAAGTTCTGTCATCAAGACGTGCACCAACAACTGCCTTAAGATACGCTGGTTTACCTGATTTTCCGGTTTCCTTAAGTGCATCGAGAGTTGTTTTAGCCTGAGTTACGTTGCCTTTAAGAACCTGTGCAAGAGCTAAGTTAAAGCTAGGCGTGGTTCCAAGGTTATTAACTGCGAGGTCATATTCGCCTTTTGTTATAGCAATGACACCAAGACCCCATTTTGAGTCGGCAGTTGCAGCTGTCATCGAATTGAAATACTCTTCAGCTTTTACAAGATCGCCGGCAGACAGAGCTGCATAACCCAAGTTATTCTTACTAACATCATTATTCTGAATTGCTTTTGCTTTATCGAATGCTGCCGTAGCTTCTTTTACCTGGCCTAATGTCATGTATGTGTGGCCAATGTTATTAGCTGCACGGAAACATTTTGGATAAGCTTCAGCTGTTGCCTGGTAGAATTTGAGTTGTTCGTTAGCATCATTTGTAAGAGTGGCAGCATATAACATCTCCTCAAGATTTAATACTTTAGGATCAGATTTCATCTGTGCAAGGATCTGCTCATCACTACGACCAATCTTATCAACATTGATCATCATTTTTGACCTTCTAAGCTTAGGAAGGATGTCTGTTTTCAGAGCTTCGAAAGCAGAAGCCATATTCTTGATTTCTTTTTCACGAGTTACCGGATCAGAATACATTGAAAGAACACGAAGGATAAGGTCTTTGTCCTGAATTGAAGATTTTTCAACTTCAGCTTTGAAACCATCCCAGTCTTCAGGTGTGGTAAGTGACTCAAAGAAACCTGTCGCCTGAGCTTCTTCTACTTTTGCAAATTCTCTCTTGATGAATTTATCTGCAGTTGCGCCTCTGTTTTCGGAGAGTTTTTCGTTAAAGTCAATTTTCCCATCAGGAGAAGCATATGAACTAACAACGGCCTTTTTCAGGTTGCGTGATTCGTCGGCCTGTACAGCTTTGATGTATTCTTTAAGAGCTGTGATATCTTCTTTTTTGAGTTCAGCACTGCGAATATCAGATCTGTTGATCAGATAGTTAATATTGGCAACCTGTACTTCAGGAGTAATTCTTACATAATTGTCTTTCAGTGAAACTGTCAGTTTGCCAGTTTTCTCAACCAGGGATGAAGTAGCAATAACACCATCGGCTAATTTTACCGGATCGAAATCAAGGTTTTTCTTCCCCCTGCTTGCATTGATTCTAAGCATCAGCTCAGATACTTTCATGGCATCTTTGTAAGGAACTGCAGCTGTGTAGGTAAAATTACCACCGGTAGTACTGATTACCGGGTTATTAGCTGTAACGCTTTCGCCCTGAACAACCTGAACTTTTTCAAAAGCTGTTTCACCACCATTATATGTAAGAACCGGAGTTGCTGTCAGTGTGGTCTTTTTATCGAAATACTTCTCAGGGAAAACACCTTTGATTGTAACATTAACAAGGCCTGCATGTGTTTCAAGTACTTTAGGAGTAACCTCGTAACTTACCAGACCTGAGTTTTTCTTCATCTTATTCAGGCCGCTGCAGCTTGATAGTACAGCTGCGACCAGGATAAGGATAAAATAGCTTCTGAAATTTTTCATAGTTTATTTGTTATTTGTTTGAGATATGATTATTCTGAATTTATTCAACAATATACTAATCTTTTAAGAACAATTGCAAATTTATATAAAATTGTCATCAATTTATATTATTATTTTAAAATTATTGAAGAATGATGGTATTGAGTCCGGTGGGATAATCCTTATAGAAAATTGTGTCTATTATTCGGGTATAGTCCTTCTCTTCTGAAACAAAATCAATTTCATTAATATCAATAACCAAATACCTGTTTTCAGGATTCTGTCTGAAGAACGTAAAATAACTATCCTGTATTGTCTGAAGATATTCTCTTGTTATACTTTTCTCATAGTTCCGTCCTCTTTTTTCAATATTCTTCAATAACCTTTCAGTATTGAGATGCAGATATACATAAAGATCAGGCTTTGGAAGTGTGCCATAGATTATATAAAAAATTTGGCGGTACAGGTTATATTCTTCGCCTTTTAAGGTGGACGATGCAAAAACAAGTGACTTCATGAAATAATAATCAGCTACCGTAAACGATTTGAACAGATCCTGGGGAACCAATTCATCTCTTAATTGCTTGTAGCGACTTGCAAGAAATGATAATTCAAGGGGAAAAGAGTATTTATCCGGATCATCATAAAACTTCGGAAGAAAAGGATTATCGGCAAAATGTTCCAGTACAAGCCTCGCATTAAACTGATCTGCAATTCTGGAGGCAAGGGTTGTTTTTCCTGCCCCTATATTGCCCTCTATTACTACATAATTGTACTCTGTCCTCATCCTCTTCTAATCATTACTCAAAAGTATAAATAGAATAGGAATTAGCAATAAAAAATCCCGGCAGGCCGGGATTAATAATTTAGTTTTCCTGATTCTGTTCAGGCTTCCTGTCCTGTGTTTCAGGTCGCGGAGGTCGCGGAAGAAGCTCTTTTCTCGAAAGTTTGATCTTTCCGCTTCTTGTATCAATTTCAATGATTTTAACTTCAACTTCCTGTCCTTCTTTAAGAACATCTCCTACTTCCTTTACTTTTCCCCATTCAATTTCAGAAATGTGAAGAAGTCCGTCTTTATTTGGCAGAATCTCAACAAATGCTCCGAACTGAACGATAGTTTTCACTTTGCCTTTGTAAACCTGACCTACTTCTGGAATGGTAACAATCTTTTTAACCCAGTCGAGAGCAGCTGTTATAACATCTTTATTTTCTCCGAAGATGTTAACATCGCCATGGCCATTAATCTCCTCAACAATGATTGTAGCACCAGTTGTTCTTTGGATCTCCTGGATGATTTTTCCTCCGGGGCCAATCAGTGCGCCTATCATTTCTTTCGGAATTGTTAGCTTCTCAATCCTTGGAGCATGAGGTTTCAATTCAGGACGCGGCTCTGAAATCGTTTCCTTCATAATACTGAGGATATGCAACCTTCCCTTTCTTGCCTGCTCAAGAGCTTTTGACATTATCTCGAACGACAGACCTTCAACTTTGATGTCCATCTGCGTTGCGGTAATGCCGTCTTCTGTACCTGTTACCTTAAAATCCATATCACCGAGATGATCTTCATCACCCAGAATATCGGAAAGTATAGCGTATTTACTTACATCTTTATCAGTTATAAGTCCCATTGCAATGCCCGAAACCGGTTTGCGTAATTTAATACCTGCATCCATAAGCGCCAGAGTTCCGGCGCATACTGTAGCCATTGAAGATGAACCGTTTGACTCAAGGATATCAGAAACAACCCTGATCGCATATGGATTCTCATCATCAGAAGGCATCATATTCTTGAGTGCCCTGTGAGCCAGGTTTCCATGACCAATTTCTCTTCTGCTTAACCCACGTGATGCTTTTGCATCGCCGGTTGAAAATGGCGGAAAATTATAGTGTAGTGTGAATTTCTCTGTTCCTTTATTGAGAACATCATCAATTATTTTCTCATCAAGCTTGGTGCCGAGAGTAACTGTGGTAAGCGACTGTGTTTCTCCCCTTGTGAATAATGATGAACCATGAGTTGCAGGCAGTGGATCGAGTTCGCAAACGATCTGCCTTATCTCATCTGTCTTTCTGCCATCGAGACGGATCTGCTCATCAAGGACAAGTCTTCTGGATGCCTCCTTCAGCACGTCATGATAATATTTTTTTACAAGTGTCTTATTTACACTTTCTTCTCCGGTATACTGTGCAAGGAATGCTGTTATAATGGCTTCGAACTCATCACTTCTTTTATGTTTGTTCGCAGTACATGTCTTTGCAGCATTATAGCATTTGTCATAAGTTTCGCTCCAGACTTTTTTCCTGAGATCCTCATCATTTACCTCATGGCAATATTCACGTTTTACCGTGGAACCAACTTCTGCGGCAAATTCCATCTGAGCCTTGCAATGTATCTTTATAGTATCGTGTGCTATCTTCAGAGCCTCAAGCATCTCTGCTTCAGACACTTCCTTCATTTCACCCTCAACCATAAGAATATTATCGTAAGTTGCACCTACCATAAGATCTATATCGGCATCTTTAAGTTGTGTTGCAGTTGGATTTACTACAAATTTCTTGTTTATACGTGCCACCCTCACCTCCGACATAGGACCGTTAAACGGGATATCAGATACTGCCAAAGCAGCAGATGCAGCCAGCCCGGCCAGAGCATCAGGAATGATGTCCATATCAGCCGATATGAGGTTTATTGTAACAAATGTTTCTGCATGATAATCAGCGGGGAAAAGAGGTCTTAAAGCTCTGTCTACTAGTCTTGATACAAGTACTTCGTAATCAGAAGCCCTGGCTTCTCTTTTCATAAATCCTCCGGGGAATCTTCCCGATGAAGCGTATTTTTCTTTGTATTCTACTGAAAGTGGCATGAAATCAGTATCCTCTTTTGCCTCTTTTGCCGAAACAACAGTGGCCAAAAGCATCGTCTTACCCATTTTTAATAAAACAGAACCATCGGCTTGTCTCGCCATTTTTCCTGTCTCAAGGGTAATAGTTCTCCCGTTACCGAGATCAATTATTTTCTCTTTAATATTAAACATTTTATAAATTTTTTATTGAACACTGAAATTACACAAAAATAAAGTAAAGATATTATGAAAAAAGGCAATTCTGGATTGCCTTTATTCTTTTACTTACGTAATTTCAATGCTTTTATGATTTCGCGATAACGCCCTATATCTTTAATTTTCAGATAATCCAAAAGCCTTCTCCTTTTCCCTACCAGTTTTATAAGAGCCTGTTGGGTACTGAAATCCTTCTTGTTCTTTTTCAGATGTTCAGTGAGATGGTTGATCCTGTACGAGAAGAGAGCTATCTGCCCTTCAGCTGTACCTGTATCAATCTCTGATGTTCCAAAGGTCTTGAAAAACTCCTGCTTCTTTTCTGTTGTTAAATACATGTCTCTAATTAAAATATTGTTAATCCAAATATATATCGAGTCTCCAATTTTGGAACGCAAAAATAAGGCTTTTTTATGTAAATTATCAAACAATTGAATAAATATTTTATTTTTTTTTACAATTTTCTTTATCTATGGAAATTTAAACTCATCAATTAATTCTAATTCTGTATATAATAAAGACGGAAATCAGATACCTAAAGTTGCGTGAAAAAATAAAATTATTGTTATGTTTAACAAACCATTTTTATATGTAAGACAAAACTCATGCCAATACTTTCGCTCCGCTTTATGGTTCGAGAATGAGCTCATCCTGATTTTTAAGCCTGCCACCCATGGTTATAAGTTTGCTGCCTATCCTGCATGCAAGGCATCTCCGCTTTTTGCAGTAGTTATTCCGCAACTGGATGAGGGCCTGAGAATAAAAAGCCGATTCAGCAAATATTCCGGCTGAATTCCATTCCTCCATGATTATATTTGCCTCGGGCTGAATATTTTCCAGAAAATCAAGCGACCTGTCGGAAATATCTTTATTATCCCTCGATTTTCCATAGAAAAACAGGGACGGGATAACCGCATTGATAAGAAGAATGTCTGTAGCCTGAGATCCGGTATTTTTCGATATCCTTTTACTTTTTTTCCCGAATACATAGTGATCGTCCCAATATTCTGATGCACACACCTCAAACACTTCCTTTAACATACCTATATTATCAACTTCGAGTGTTTTGGAGAAAAGACCTCCGGCAACTGACAGCATTGCGGCAAGCTGGGACATTCTTACAGTTGGGAAATTGACAGGTCTCAAGCGACTGAATTTCCATAACCAGCCATGCATGGGCTGAAGAGAATATTTTACGGATAGCATTCTATATTCTTTTATTAGCCTCCGGTAATACTCATCAGTATGAGCATTCTTAAATAAATCTTCCTGAAGCAATCCCGCAGTACCGAAAAGCAATGCTTCAATCTGAAATATGCTGTCGGCATGCTTACGGATTATTCTGAATGGAAGTGCTGTGGCAAGCATTTCAAAAGGTTCTGTATTAACTCTGAATCCGAAGTATCTCGATAATAACCTGTAAAATGTTTCTTCCCAGTCGCTCCCGGTCTCAAGAAATATTCTGTTTATCGATTCCGTCTTTTCCATAAGCCGTTCAATAAGCAGTGAGTTTAGCCATTGGCGTATATAAAAATTATCAAGCCTGCCAATTTCCTGCTGACAGGCAATTATGAAAGGGTAGTTCAGCAGGTTCTGGTATTTATCATACAGATCCTCATCAAAACCAAGGGAAACGGTAAGCATCTCCTCTCCTTTTGAATTGAACACCATCCTGTCATTCTCTGCCACAACATGGAGGATCACATTATTAAATGCAGGATCTGTATTATGGCCGTGATTGTCAAAGTGAGAAGCTTTTGTATGTATTTCAACGTTCCCTGCCCACTCCATGCCATCGATCGTGATTCTGGAGTTGAAAAAATCGGGACCTGCATCATGATTGTATTGACCGGGATGAACCACCACGATTTTATTTCCATTCTTATCAATAAGCGAAGCCGGATCATAAAGGCTGTATTTCCACAGATAGTGGAGAAATTCCTCTTTCATTTCAGCACAATTTAAGTTTCAGAATGCAGCAAGAAATATAAAGATATGTAAAAGAGGAATTTGAAACAACAAAAATCGTAAAAAATGAAGAACTTACACAATGGCACACATACAAGGCACAGATCAGTGATAAGGTCGGATAATAATACTCTCCCCTCCTTTTTTTTAAAGGAGGGGTGGCCGCAACACAATAATAATTAATGTAATACAAAATTCATTTGCGGCCGGGATGGTTTAAGTTTACGCGTTTGCCCTGAAGGGGATTTAGGGCATAGCCGTCAAGCTAAGGAATGTTAAAATACTAATTATGAGTTGGTTAATGAAAGAACAAAAGTAGTATATAATATAGGGGGTAT
>JBBRVC010000100.1:0-13274 GCA_038247205.1 Bacteroidales bacterium | reverse complement strand
TTCCGGTTCTGTTGCCAATAAATATTCTGCCTCCGGCTTTCCGGATATTTCACTGCTCTGGCCTGTCTCTTTTCTTAGCCGGTTAACTATATCATCAACTTTTAGGTTACCCACAACTGCAATCTGCTGAAGTGTGGCAACGCGTGCCACTGTTTTACGTAGGATAGGATTTTTTAATTTCTCAAAGGCAGGAGACATGTCCATCAGAACAGATTCAAGTTCCGGGTAAGCATCAAGCAACTCCCCGACCTTTGTCTTTGGAGATATTGTAATCTTTCCCATGGTTTTTATTTTGAGTTATAGGATAAAAGGCGCTGCTCTCCCTCCAGTTTACGAAGTCCGGTAAGGTCTTGTGTGAATTCTATAGTCCCGAGGTATTGGCCCGCTTTATCACGAAGGGCAAAATATTCGATGTAGATGAACCTTCCCTGCATATTTATCCAGAATGCTGCGCTGCTTTGTGATCCGTGTTTAAAATCAATCAGTATCTTTTCCACTACATGGACGCTCGAAGGCGGGTGACACATTCTGACGTCTCTTCCGATAATTGCACGGTTTCGGGCAAAGATCCGGTCGGGCCCAAGACTGAAAAATTTTACTTTATCGTCCTTATCCACGAATGTGATATCTATAGGAAGTGTTCTGAAAAGAGCTTCCATTTCATCCATATTGAAACTTCCGGTATTAAGCTGAATTCTGCTGCCTGTACCATAGGTAACTTCGGTAAGTTCAACTCCTGCCGGATTCCATTCTGTTTGCGGATCATACAGACAATACCCGAATTCGTTGGTCTGCCGGTATATGGCAAGCCAGTCTTCATCAGTAAACTTATCCATGCACATTGGCAGAAGTATCTCTTCTTCTTTTGAAATCATATCAGAGACGCCTTTCGCTGCCGGCAAAATAACCAATTCAGTAAGGGTATGCGCTTCCTGAACTGAGATCTGACCCTCTGCACTTACAGCTTCAATTGAGGCTTTAAGCAATACCCTGATTTCATCGTGTTTGCCCCACATCACCTTGGGAGGACCGGTGATTTCATATTTTTCAAGGAATGGGAACACCAGATATTCCTTCCTTCTGTAATGTTTATCCACATCTGACAGGCTGTTAAGCTGGGAATGGACTTTCAGAAGCCAGTCTCTGACCTCATCATCTTTCATCGTTTCCAGCTTATCATATAAATTTTCGATCTCAGTAATAACCTTTTCAAGTTCCCTGTTTTCTTTTTTGAATGTATCTACCGGATGTCCTTCGGGAATAGACTTTGCACCACTCTGATCGATATGGCCGTCCAGAACCATCTGGTGAATATCACAAAATTTCAGGACCTCCTCAACAGGCAACCCTTCTGAAATAAGTTCCTGTTCAACTTCAACAACCTCATCGTAAGGAATCGACTGCAGCAATTCAACAAGCCTGTTTCTTACAATATCAGGCGCTTCACCTTTATGAAGCTGAAGGATCATATGCTTGAGGAGCTCTTTGCGTTTTTGTGAGTTATTTATTAATTCGCTCATTGCTGTATATTTTATTACAAAATTACTAATAAACTATCTGAGTGTCAATTATTTTAATGTTTCAAATCCTTGCCAGGGCAATACATGCAGCGTGCAGGCTGATTGTAAGGATTAGGTAGAGATTGCGTGCATTTTCAGGCTTCATCTTAAAGAATTTGTATTTAATTGAATCGTGATGGCAACCTGCCAGGCAATCACCACATAAAGTACAGGCAACAGAGGGCTTTGAATTCTTTATATCGTTGATATTCAGTGCGTCATATTTGCAGAATTTGGTGCAGTTCATGCAAAGAGTACAGCTCTTGTCAATATACATCCTGAATGGATTCACATGTTTAAAGACATTTACAACGGTACCAACGGGACAATATAAAGCACAATGCAACATCTTTTTGGTCTTGATGGAAAACAATATCATAATTGCAATACCTGTAACTCCGAACGCTGCAGCAATAAGTGTCGATAAAAGTATAGATATATTAAACCAACGGAGGATAAGAGCCATCGCAATCACCAGTATAAGGATGGTTGATTTGATGGCGGCCTTGTGTTTCAGGATCACCCTCGAAGTTTTTCCCGATGAGGCAAGGTTATCGAAAGCTCCGAAATAGCAAAGATGACTGCACCATGCCGGTCCTGTCAGAACAACAGTGCTCAGGAAAAGAATTGTCATAACAGAAAGCTGAGCCCGGTATATGGGACCACCAATAATCATCATCGGTATTGGCAGATGAAGTTTTCCCGTCATGAGGAATTTTTCAAAGCCAGATAGGCCTATAATTAGTTGTGTGAAAAAAATAACAGAGAAGATTGTCCATGTTAATTTTCGCCAGACAGGAACATTTTTGGGATCCTGCATCTTGAATGCAACGAAGGCGCCATAAAATGAAATTAGTATTATTTCAGCCCAGCCGGCACCTTTGTAGAATCGTTCTGCCAGCAGCATCGGATTCTCAACTTTAACCTGTACAAATGCCAGAAGGACAAAGGTGATGAGGAAGACGATCAAGGGGAGTTTTAATTTTTTTTTGTCCACAATCATTTCAGGGAGCGAAGATTAATTTCATTTTTATAGACTTTAGACGCCAGGCTTCCGATTGATTCCTCGGAAACCAGTTTATTGATAGCAGCCCTGATAGGAGCATATTTTTCATGAAGAGGGCAGGGATTCTTATCATCGCAATGCTTTAAACCTATCCCGCAGGCCGTAAAAGAGCTGTCACCCTCGGTTGCCGAAATTAGTTTTTGGAGACTGAGGTCGGGTTTGGATTCGTCAAAGAAAAACCCTCCTCCTTTGCCCTTAAGAGATTCAACAAATCCGTATCTCACAAGACGTTGTAAAATTTTTGCAGTGAAAAACTGAGGAGCATCGATTTCTTTTGCAATCTCTGTTGTACCCGGTCTTCTCTTTTTGAGGTTCTGCAGTTTAATGTAGATAAGTCCGCGAAGTGCATATTCAGTTTCTTTATTGAACATTTGTCTGTTTCATTAATTATTCTGATGCAAAAATAGTAAAAAGTTATAAAAACACCAAAAGACCATTTTGTCCTTTAATAAATTATTTTATACCTTTGTATCGTTAAATTTAAATCAGAAGATATGAAAGAAGCAGATATAAGTACTAAGACAATAGGTGAGATTGTTGCATCTGATCACAGGGCAGCGACAGTTTTCAAAGATGCAGGAATTGATTTTTGCTGTGGAGGGAAGAAAAGTCTATTCATGGCATGTGAAGAAAAAAAGATTGATCCCTCCGGCATAATTAAAAAACTTGATGAACTGGAATCAACTCCAAACACCACAACTCATAATTTCAATGAATGGGAATCCGGATTCCTGGCAGATTACATCATAAATACACATCATAAATATGTTCTGAAATCATTGCCTGAGATTTTGTTTTATACAAAGAAGATAGCTGAGGTGCACGGTGACAGACATGCTGAACTGATTGAAGTAGCGGATATTTTTTCACAGGTTAACAAAGAATTACTCCAACATCTTAAGGCTGAAGAAGAGGTTCTCTTTCCTGCTATCAGGGAAGTGATACAAACAGGCTCTGCTGATGCAAAATCGGTTGTAAACTCTGAAATTCTGAGAATGTCGGGCGAACATGAATTTGCAGGTGGTGCCATTGACCATATTAATGAGATAACGAATAATTATATGATCCCCTCAGATGGATGCAACAGTTACCGGGTTGCATTTAAAATGCTTCAGGAATTTGAAGAAGACCTTCACATACATGTGCATCTCGAAAACAATATTTTATATCGTAAAGCATTGGATTTAAGCAAATAAATCACAACATGAAAACCATGGTTGGTTGCGAAGCCCCTCTCTGAAATTAGTGTAAGGAAAACCTGACTATAAACTTTGAAGCAAATACCAATTCATGATAATTACAATTCCACTTGAAAAATATAGTGTAAATTAGATAACCAATTAAATTTCAACCCTATGACTACAAGAAATCTGTGGATAAGCTTTATCCTGGTAATGGTCGTTTCTTTCTCGGTACTTCTGTATTTTGGCAGGGAGATTTACCGCCAGGCTCCTCCAATTCCCGAAAAAGTTATAACTCCCAACGGGACAGTATTAATTACAGGCCAGGAAATAAAAGATGGCCAGAATGTCTGGCAATCACTCGGCGGACAGGAAATAGGAACTGTATGGGGACACGGAGCTTACCAGGCACCTGACTGGAGTGCAGACTGGCTGCATAAAGAAGCAGTGTTCATCCTTGAAAAGCTTGCTATGGAACGTGAAGGGGTGTCTTATGAAAAGCTAAGCGAAGAAAGTCAGGCATTCCTTAAGATTTTGCTTCAAAAAGATCTGAGACAGAATACTTATGATCCGGTAACCGGAATTCTAACGGTATCAGAATCAAGAGCATCTGCGATTGCTTCAAACAGTGAATATTATGGCGGGCTTTTTACAAATGATCCCGATCTTGCAGATCTGCGCGATGTCTATAGTATCCCCGAGAATTCGATAAAAGATCCGGCAAGAATTCCGCTTCTGAATGCTTTCTTTTTCTGGGTGTCGTGGGCATGTGTCACCGAGCGGCCCGGGCAGGATATCACCTATACCAATAACTGGCCTGCCGAAGAACTTGTTGGAAACCGTCCAACCGGTTCGCTTCTTTTATGGACCGGGTTTAGCGTTATCATATTGTTAGCCGGTATTGGAATTATGATTTGGTACTATGCCAGGCGACGTGCCGAATCGGGCGATATTGTCCCCGAACATTATCCACTTCTTAAAGAACATCAGACACCTTCTCAGAGAGCAATTCTGAAGTATTTCTGGACTGTTTCTGCACTCCTTCTGGTGCAGGTGTTGCTGGGAGTGGTGACTGCTCACTATGGAGTGGAAGGTCAGTCCTTTTATGGCTTCCCGCTGGCAGACTATCTTCCATACTCCGTCTCAAGGACATGGCATATTCAGATCGCAATCTTCTGGATAGCAACTTCGTGGCTTGCGACAGGTTTATATTATGCTCCTGCAATTTCAGGACATGAACCTAAATATCAGCGGTTTGGAGTGAATTTTCTTTTTATTGCACTTCTGATAATTGTTATAGGATCACTTGCCGGACAGTGGTTAGGTGTTATGCAGAAACTGGGATTCATAACAAATTTCTGGTTGGGTCACCAGGGATATGAATATGTTGATCTTGGCAGATTCTGGCAGATCTTTCTGTTCGTTGGCCTGGTAATCTGGCTGTTGCTGATGGGCAGAGCAATCTGGCCGGCCTTGCAGCAGAAATCCGAGAGCAGAAGCCTGCTTGTTCTGTTCCTTATTTCCTCAATAGCAATTGCAGCATTTTATGCAGCAGGTTTCATGTGGGGAAGGCAGACAAATCTGGCTATCGCCGAATATTGGAGATGGTGGGTGGTTCACCTCTGGGTTGAAGGATTTTTCGAAGTTTTCGCCGCGGTGGTTATGGCTTTCCTTTTTGTAAGACTTCAGATAATAAAAGCTGCCACTGCAACTGTTGCCGTGCTTTTTTCAACAATAGTATTTTTGTCGGGAGGAATTTTAGGAACATTTCACCATCTTTATTTTACTGGAACACCAACGGCAGTAATGGCTATAGGAGCAAGCTTCAGCGCACTGGAGGTAGTTCCTCTTGTACTTATGGGTTATGAAGCCTGGGATAATCTGAAATTAAGCAGGAATCCGTCATGGATAAAAGCTTATAAATGGCCTATTTACTGCTTTATCTCTGTAGCTTTCTGGAATCTGGTGGGTGCAGGAATATTTGGATTTCTTATCAATCCTCCGATAGCTTTATATTACATGCAGGGACTTAATACAACTCCTGTTCATGCCCACACTGCATTATTCGGCGTTTATGGCATGCTGGGAATCGGGCTTATGCTATTTGTTTTGCGCGATCTTAACAAGGAAGCAATCTGGAAAGAGAGATGGATTAAATTCGCATTCTGGAGTATAAATATTGGATTGGCTGCAATGGTTTTATTAAGTGTACTTCCGATAGGCCTTGCTCAAACTGTTGCAAGTGTAAAAGAGGGTCTGTGGTATGCACGTTCAGCTGAGTTTATGCAGATTCCGGAAATTACAACATTAAGATGGCTCAGGGTTGTTGGAGATACTCTTTTTGCACTTGGATCTGTTGCTCTTGCCTGGTTTATCTTCGGATTAAAAGGAGGCTGGAGTATTCTTAAGAAGTAAATCCATTAAACGCAAATGCGCCAAAATTTGTCACAAAATCGCCTTGAAATATAGGAGCAAGAAACTTAAAGTAATTGAAGAACTTACACAGAGGGTCACAGAAAGACACAGAGCCACACAGAGTTAGGATTCAGAAAATCCCCTCCTCCGGAGGGGTTTGGGGTGGGTTTCGGAGATATACGAGTTATGTTGCAACCTATGTGGTTAATGGATTTCAAAAAGAATTCAAAATTCAAAGTGCAAAGTGCAAATTGTAAAATTGAACGCATTTGAAGAACTTACACAGAGGGTCACAGAGAAGACACAGAGCCACACAGAGTTAGGAGTCAGAAAATCCCCTCCTCGGAGGGGTTTGGGGTGGGTTTTCGGATGATAACGAAATCTTGCATTTTAAATAGGGGTAATTCTTTGCGACCTCTGGGTTTAAAACTTTGCGCCCTTTGCGGTTAATGGGTTTCAAAATTAAGTCGTTAATCTGATTTTTTGCTAACATAACATTTACTTCGTAACTTTATGGTGCAAAACAACTTAATACTATTATCATGTTTAAAAGCGAAGTATATATTAAAAGGAGAGAAGATCTCCACAAAAAAATCAAGACAGGTCTTGCCCTTTTCTTAGGTAATAATGAGTCTCCAATGAACTATCCTTCAAACACATACCATTTCAGGCAGGATAGCGATTTTCTGTATTTCTTTGGACTTGATCTTCCTGGTTTTGCAGGGTTAATGGATTTTGATTCTGGAAAAGACCGGATTTTCGGCAATGATTTTGAGATGGATGACATTATATGGATGGGTCCCCAGCCAACAGTTAAGGATCTGTCCCTTAAATGTGGAATAACGGAAACGGCCCCTTTGTCGAAACTTGATGATATTATTAAGGATGCTGTTTCAAAAAAGAGAAGGATCCACTTCCTTCCTCCATACAGTGGGGAAACAAAGATGAACCTTGGCAGGCTTCTGAAGGAAAATCCCTGCCAGATGAACTCAGTTGCATCTGTAGATCTTATAAAAGCCGTTATTTCGATGCGTTCGATAAAGGAGAAGGTTGAGATCGATGAGATTGAAAAGGCTGTAGATATTGCACATGAAATGCATGTTACCGCCATGAAAATGTGCAAGCCGGGAATTAAAGAGCAGGAAATATTCGGAGCGATTGAAGGCATAGCTCTTGCAAAAGGAGCCGGTACATCATTTCCTATAATACTTAGTATAAATGGCCAGACGCTTCATAATCACTCTCATGGAAATATTCTGCCAAAAGGAAAAATGATGGTGACAGACGCCGGGGCTGAATCAAATTTACATTACGCATCTGATATTACACGGACTACACCGGTTGGCGGAAAATTCAGCCAGCAGCAAAAAGAAATTTACGAGATTGTACTGAACGCCAATATTGAATCAATAAAAGCAACTGCTCCGGGTGCATCTAACCGTGATACTCATTTTATGGCATGTAAAATCATAGCCAACGGCTTAAAGGCGCTGGGAATAATGAAAGGAGATGTGGATGAGGCGGTTGCAGCAGGTGCGCATGCCCTTTTTATGCCTCATGGTCTGGGTCATATGATGGGACTTGACGTTCATGATATGGAGAGTCTTGGAGAAAATTTTATAGGTTACAATGACAAGGTAAAAAGAAGCGATCAGTTTGGCACTGCATTTTTACGTTTTGCTCTTCCATACAAACCCGGGCATGTTTTTACAGTTGAGCCGGGATGCTATTTTATTCCTGAACTGATTCAAAAATGGAGTGGAGCAGGGAAATTTGAAGAGTTTATCAATTACAGTAAAATCGAAAGCTTCCTGCCAATCGGGGGGATACGCATTGAAGATGACGTCCTGATCACTGAGAAGGGCCATAAGATTCTTGGTAAACCGATTCCAAAGACAGTGAAGGAGGTCGAGGCAATTTGTCAATAGAGGGGGTATCTCAATATTATCTTCTTCTGGCCTGTCCGGGAAAAACTGCCATACTTTCATGTCCGTCAGCATCAACTGACTGTATGCCAAAGAAATAGTTGTCCTTTGAAAAGGGTAAGGTCACCTCATTACCGGTGACAAATATTTTCCTTTCCCAGAGTGGCTGGTAGGTTTCACGCATTAAGATATAGTAGCCGGCAGGTTTTTCACCTTTTGATGGTGCATCCCATCTTAGTGTTGTATTATTGGTAAGACCTGAGGTAACAATCACACAGTTAAGTGGTTCGTAAGGTGCCTGTGCAAGATTGGCTATTGTGACAAGATTTACCCCTGCATTTTTTCTTACATATTCATAATCAACATATTCAGGAAGATCTCCAAGTTGAGTCCCATTTTCTATAGCTGGTATTTTATGTGTCCTGTCATAGTTTTCATTATACTCGCATATCCTTACTGCAGTAAATCCTTCCTGGCAGAATGGAGTATGATCCCCACCGCGGCCAAATCTGTCATTCCGGAAAACAAGTGTCACATTCATCTGATCTACATATCTCTCACCTGTCTCTTTAATATATCGGGCAAGTTGTCTTGATTTGCTATCGTTTTCTCCGGCTGTGTATTTCCGGAGGGCTGTCATCTGTTCCGTTTCAAGTGCTGGTACGCCCTCACTGAACACTCTTACCCTCATATTATCGTTGAGCAATGTTTCGCTTGAACCACTGTTTCCGATCATATCATTATTGAGCATGGCTATAATATTCAGTTTTCTTTCTTTTGATTTTGAAGCCATATCCTTTGCACCGTATAATCCATGCTCTTCACCTGTTACAGCCATGAACATAATTGTTGCAGGAAATTCAACAGGGGCCATTATCCTTATCAGCTCAAGTATTGCAGCTACTCCTGAGGCATCATCATTAGCACCCGGTGCATAACCTGAATTGTCATTGTCGAGTGCAGCGCGTGAATCGAGATGAGCACTGATCAGAATTATCCTGTCATCATTTGGGTCTGACCCTTTCAACGTGGCTACTACATTTTTAAGGTTAGTCTCAGTTGTAATCCTTTGACCCGGGCCACCCACTGTATAATCCTCAAAAGCAACTGTAAGTCTGCCGCCGGATGCAGGAATGTTTTTTTCCATTTCCGATTTTACCCAGTTCCATGCTGCACCTATACCCTGGTTCGGGTCATTCTGCACACTCAGGTTATGGCGAGTGTGGAAGCTGACCATTTTGCGGACATGCTGTTCGATCTTCTCCTTTGAAATCTCATCAGCCATTTTTTTTATGGCCGGATCACGGTTAATAATTGTCTGTGCAAAGGAAACGACAGAAGCAAGGATTATAATGAGTGATAACAATGATTTTTTCATTCTTTGAAAGGGTCTTTTCGTTTATTCAAAGATAGAAGAAATGTATTAACCGCAAAGTGATGCTTCGGGGACACTACTGTTAAGTATTTCACAATGAATTCAAAATTCAAAAGAACTTACACAGAGGTGCACAGAGAAGATACAGAGGTTCAAAGAGTAAGCAGTAATAAATCTCCTCCTCGGAGGGGTTTGGGGTGGGTTTTTAGGGAAATGAATAGGATGATTCTTTGCAACCTTAAGATTTGAAACTTTGCGGCCTTTGCGTTGTTTGATTTCAAAATATGAATTAACAAAAACTTACACAGAAGTTCACAGAGTTAGCAGTAATAAATCCCCTCCTCGGAGGGGTTTGGGGTGGGTTTTTAAGGAATTAAACGGGGGACTTGGGGGGAATTAATATGATTTGTAATATTCTCTGAACAGCCGGGCAATGTCGACGAGTTTTATTTCTTTTGGACATTCGGCTTCGCAAGCTCCTGTGTTTGAGCAATTTCCAAAGCCAAGTTCATCCATTTTAACTACCATTGCTTTAACTCTTTCCTTAGCTTCAACACGGCCCTGGGGAAGAAGTGCCAGTTGTGAAATTTTGGCGGAGACAAACAGCATGGCAGATGCGTTCTTGCAGGCAGCTACACAGGCTCCGCAGGCAATACATATTGCCGAGTCGAATGCTTTATCAGATATTGTTTTCGGAATAAGTATGGAATTTGCCTCCGGTGCAGATCCGGCATTTACCGAAACAAAGCCTCCAGCAATCTGAATTTTATCAAAAGCAGTCCTGTCAATCACGAGATCTTTTATTACAGGGAAAGATTTTGCTCTCCATGGTTCGATCCATATTGTATCTCCGTCGTTGAAGAATCTCATTGACAAGTGGCAGGTGGTAATTGCCGGTATCGGACCGTGAGGATGTCCGTTTATATACATTCCGCATGACCCGCAGATGCCCTCACGGCAATCGCTGTCGAAAGCTATCGGATCTTTGTCCTCCTCAACAAGTCTCTTATTAAGAGCATCAAGCATCTCGAGAAATGCCATCTTAGGAGATACATTGCCCATTTCATAGGTTTCAAAGCTACCTTTTGCTTTTGCGTTTTTCTGCCGCCAGATCTTAAGTGTTAACTTCATATGTCAGAGTTATTCATTAAATCAGTTCAATAGTTCAAAGATGCAAAACCGTCTCATGCCTCATATATCAAGATCTTACACAGGGGTACACACATAAGGCACAGAGTCCCGATAGCTATCGGGACACAGAGTACAAATCCTCAAGCCTCATCCCTCACTCACCCCTTATTTATAGCTTCTAACCTTCATCTCTACCTCCTTAAAGACCAGTTCTTCCTTATGAAGGGTAGGTGGTTCTCCTTCCCCTGCATATTCCCATGCAGCGACATAAGCAAAATCCTCATCATTTCTCAGAGCTTCACCTTCCGGAGTCTGGTATTCTTCCCTGAAATGTGCGCCGCATGATTCCTTTCTGTTAAGAGCATCAGTCACAAGCAGTGATGAGAGCTCAAAATAATCAGCTATTCTTCCGGCTTTCTCAAGTTCCATATTCAGTTCATTCATTGTGCCCGGAATATTAAGATCGCTCCAGAATTCTTTTTCGAGATCTTTAATAAGGATAAGTGCTTTTTTCAATCCTTCTTCATTACGTATCATTCCGCAATAATCCCACATTATTTTGCCTAACCGCCTATGGAATGACCAGGCACTTTGTTTTCCCTTGATGGCAAGCAGTTTATTTAGTTTTTCAATAACAGCTTTTTCGGTCTCCTCAAATTCAGGACGATTAACAGATATTTTTGGGACGCGTATTTCATCTGAAAGATAATTAGAGATAGTGTTAGGAAGGATGAAGTATCCATCTCCGGAAGTTTGCATAAGCGAACTTGCTCCAAGACGGTTTGCCCCCTGATCAGAAAAGTTTGCCTCTCCGACTGCATAAAGTCCCGGAATTGTTGTCATCAACTCATAATCAACCCACAACCCGCCCATGGTATAATGTCCGGCCGGATAAATTTGCATTGGGTCGGTATAAGGATCTATTCCGGTAATAGTTTTATACATATGGAACAGGTTTCCATATTTATTCTCTATTGTAATCTTTCCCTGTTTTTTTATTGCATCCCGAAAGTCAAGATTTACTGCAAGACCGGTCTCTCCTACACCATAACCTGCATCGCAACGTTCCTTGGCGGCCCTTGAGGCTACATCCCTAGGGACCAGATTGCCAAAAGCAGGATACCGGCGTTCCAGATAATAATCTCTTTCTTCCTCCGGTATTTCATTGGCCAGTCTGGTATCACCCTTTTTCAGGGGTACCCATATACGACCGTCATTACGCAATGATTCAGACATGAGTGTGAGCTTGGCCTGAAATTCATTTAGCTGCGGAATGCATGACGGATGTATTTGTACGAAGCTGGGATTTGCAAAAAATGCTCCTTTTTTATGTGCTTTCCATGCAGCTGAAGCATTTGAGGTGATTGCAAGAGTAGACAGAAAATAAACAGTGCCATAACCACCTGTTGCCAGAACGACAGCATGAGCGCCGTGTCTCTCAATTTCTCCGGTTATAAGGTTTCGTGTAATTATCCCGCGTGCCTTGCCATCAATTAGCACAAGATCAAGCATTTCGCGACGAGGATACATAGTCACATTACCTTTCCTGATCTGCCTGTTCAGCGATGAGTATGCTCCAAGAAGACATTGCTGGCCTGTCTGGCCTTTTGAATAGAAAGTTCTGGACACCTGAACACCACCAAACGAGCGTGTATCAAGAGTTCCTCCATAATCACGCGCAAATGGCACCCCAAGTGCTGTGTAATGGTCAATAACATCATTGCTCACTTCAGCTGCCCTGTACACATTTCCTTCCCGGGCCCTGAAATCTCCCCCTTTTATCATATCATAGAACAGCCGGTAAATGCTGTCACCATCGTTCTGATAGTTTTTTGCTGCATTTATTCCACCCTGTGCAGCAACTGAATGAGCCCTGCGGGGAGAGTCCTGGTAACAGAATGTTTTTACATTATAGCCAAGTTCACCAAGAGCAGCAGATGCTCCTGATCCTGACAATCCTGTGCCGATAACTATTATTTCAAGTTTCTTTTTATTTGCCGGACTGACAAGCTTTACTGAATTTTTATAATTTGTCCATTTCTGTGCAAGAGGTCCTTCTGGAACCTTTGATATTAATTTTCCCATGATTCTTCTTTTTCGTTTTTATCTGAGAAGCCATAATGTAATTGAGATATATGCAAATCCTGCCGGAATAATGACGGCATAGATCACTGCAACAACCTTTACAATTGGGGTCCAGATCCTGTGGTTAAGCCCAAGAGTCTGGAATGCTGAGTAGAATGCGTGATATAAGTGGAATCCCAGAATCAGAAAACTGATCAGGTAGACATAATTATAAGCTGGTATCTTGAAAAGGCTATGGGCGACTGAGTAAAAGTCCTCAGGATTTCCCGGAACAAGTCCGAGTTTAATAAAGTAAAAATTGAAGAAGTGAAGAACAAGGAATGTCAGCACCGTTGCTCCGGTCCAGATCATAAACTTGGAAAAGAAAGAAGTTTCGGCTTGAACCGGTTTGACGTATGCCACCGGACGTGCCAACCAGTTCTGGATCTGAAGATAGATTCCCCATATTACATGCACCAGAATGGCAAGCATGAGAGCCATTTCGAAAATCCTTATCAGCGGAAAAGTTGCCATGAATGTGGCAGCTTCATTATAAAG
>JBBRVC010000099.1:0-14123 GCA_038247205.1 Bacteroidales bacterium | reverse complement strand
GCTTCTTTACCTTCTGATAATGAGAAGTATACTAAGCCGGCAGCTCCAATGACATCAGCATATGCAAAACCGGTAAATTCATAGATTAGACTTGCTATCAGCAAGACGACTGACATGTAAACACAGATTTTCGTACAGTTTGAATCAGCAATTATCGGATGCGAGTCAAGTCTGATACCCACCCTCTTTTTGGAGTTCATAAGCCAGACCATAACTGCAATAGAAACTACTGAAATGATAACACCCCATAATGTTGTTTCAGGTTTATGCTTAGTAATAATGTTCAGAATTATACCAATTAACAGACCGGCGGAAAGTATATAAAATGCTGTACCTGTGATTTTTAATGCTGTAACTTCAAAACTGCTTTTTTCAGTATGAGGATTCTTCTGAATCCTTAAGATCATTATGGCGATCCCTATACCCGAAATGACCTCGATAAAACTGTCTACTCCAAATCCGAACAAGGCAAGAGTCTCATCCTGATAGCCCATAATCATGGACACGACTCCTTCTGCCACATTATAAAATATTGTGAATAAACTTAGTTTCCAAGCCTGCCTGTAGAGGCTGATACTTTCTATATTCATTCCTATTCAGGTTAGACCCTGTATTTGTGTTGCGTTATTAATTAAGTAGATAAGAACGTGTTACTGCGGGTTATATTTTGCTTTCTCCATAATACTTTGAAAATCCGGGTTGATCATAAGATCCCGTAACTCCAGTTCTGAGTTTTTCATCATAAACGACTCAACAATTCTGAACCCCAGCCATACTGCTGCCTTACCAGGAGATTCATTGGTAAAATAACTGGTAAAAGGGGCCTCTCCAGTAAATTTCTTTATCTGGAACTGGTCGGTTGTGAATAAGAGGTCGTGTTCGATAAGATATAACCACATCTGACTCTCATTGTTTCTGCAGAAGTTCATTTGATCAGTATTAAATCCGAAAATTAGCTCATCGCTTGTTTCAGGGAGCATGCATTTTTGAAAATATTTCAGCTTGCCTTCATGAATAATTTCTGATAAGAGGTTATCAGCCCTATATTTAATCAGGCTTTTATCCCAATCTGATGCAGCCCACCCATATATACAGTCAGGGACAATATTTTCCGGATTCATTCTTGCAGAAATGTAGTTATATATCTCCAGTCTGGGATAATACTCATTATCTGATCCAAGATAACGATCAAGACCTATTCCAAGTATCGAATCTCCAGTTATAATACTGGCGTTAAAGCCTGTAATACAGGTAAATACTGCAGGAAGATTTTTTTCAGGAAAGTAATGCAAATAATACCGGAAAGCATCTTCCAGACCCTCTTCAATTTCTATGATGTCTGGGTAAACTTCAGTTGTAATTGAAAACACATCATTATTCTGCTTATCAGTACAAAATCTTACAAGGAAATCGGCGAAGGAGGGATCATTTATATCACCGGTATTTATGACAAAACTGAATAATTGAAGGAAATCTTGGTATTTTTCCTTTATAACCGGCAATTGCCGGGGAATTTCATCCGGATTGAGAGAAAACAGGTCTTTTTCAAGACGTTTTATCTCAATATCCGGTTTTACTGATGAGGTTTTAATTTTATAATGATCTTTTTTGCAGGAAAAACTCAAAGTGATCAATATCAACGCCAGTGAAATGTTAATGCTTCTCATTTTCATCAGAGTATTTTTTTCAAAAATAGCCACATTAATCTTATAATTCAACAATTAAGGAATGACTGATAATATACCTTAATATTTGTTATTTTTGTTTCTGAAAACACGGCACGGGAAAGTTGCCAAAATATACATCCTGATGGTAAAATGAGACAAATGAATAACTGTCATATTTCAAAAAAGAAAATAACTATCCTGATTTTTACATTACTTATATCTGTTCTGTCAGGAGCACAGGACAGAATAAGTTTCGGATTGCATGCAGACCCCGTGATAAGTTGGTTTTCAACTGATATCAACGAAATTAAAAATGATGGTGCCAGAGCCGGATTTAACTTTGGTCTTTCAATAAACAGATATTTCGGTGCAAATTATTCATTTTCAACGGGGATTAATCTTATTTCAGCCGGGGGAAGAACCGTAAGTACGGATACTGTAAATATGAAACTTGGAAAGAATGAGTCGCTACAGGCATCAGTTATGCCCGGAAAATCAGTTGCATATAAAATCCAGTACGTTTCAATACCCCTTGGGCTCAAGCTTCAGACAAACCAGATTGGTTACTTAACCTTCTTCGCCGATATAGGTTTCGATCCGAAAGTTGTTGTCAGCGGCAGAGCAGATGTTCCCTCATTAAACATTGAAGGAGAAAGAGCACTGAACGAATTGAGGGTTTTCAACCTCTCATATCACATTATTGCAGGCGCTGAGTATTCAGTCGGAGGAAATACTGCCTTAATTTTTGGTCTGGGGTTTGACAATAACTTCCTTGATATAACAAAAGATGCCGGAGATCAGCGATCTGACAAGGTATCACACAAATTACTTTCATTCAGGCTTGGGGTAAAATTCTAAAAGGCATCAACAATATGAAGATCACTATTGCCCAATTGAATTATCACATAGGAAATTTTGATAGGAATAAATCTCTGATTTCCAAAGCCATTGAACAGGCAAAAGCTGATGATTCCGACCTGGTGATCTTCTCTGAGCTTTGCATACCAGGCTATCCGCCTCTTGACCTTCTTGAAAGGCTGGATTTTATTGAAAGCTGCAATCAGGCAGTGAGAGAGATTGCAAAGATGTGCACCGGGGTAACGGCTATTGTGGGATCCCCCACACTGAATAAAAATGCGGAAGGCAAAAAGCTGTTTAATACGGCCATGGTACTTTCAGAAGGGGAGATAATTTTCTCAGCTAATAAAGCATTGCTTCCAACCTATGATATCTTTGATGAATACAGATATTTCGAACCGGAGACTAAATTCTCCACATTCAGTTTCAAAGGATATAAACTTGCCATAACCATTTGTGAGGACCTCTGGGATGAGCAGCCTTTCGACAATGAATTTGAGAAAACAAGGCAGTACACCATTTCTCCTATGGAAAGATTGTCAAAGGAAAACCCTGACCTGATAATAAATATTTCAGCTTCCCCATTCTCCTACAGTAAAATTGTTCCCAAAGAAAACATCTTCAGGTCGAAGGCTTTAAAGTACGGTATACCTGTAGTATCTGTTAATCAGACCGGTGCAAACACAGAGCTGATTTTTGACGGTGCTTCACTAGTCATTGACAATACCGGGAAGATCATCCATCAACTGCCCTTTTTTGAGGAGGCGGTTGAAACGTTTTCTTTTGAGGAAATCCTGAAAGGCATCAGTTCGGAAAAAGAAAGAAATCTGGATGCCATACCTCTGATTCACAAAGCACTGGTTTCAGGAATAAAGGATTATTTTAACAAAATGAATTTTACAAACTGCATAATCGGAGTTTCGGGTGGAATTGATTCTGCATTATGTACCGTTCTTGCGGCTGAAGCTCTTGGATCTGAAAATGTAAGAGCACTTCTTATGCCTTCGCGCTATTCATCAGACCATTCCGTGAATGATGCTGTTGACCTTGCTATTAACCTCAAAATCAGATATGATATAATTAACATTGAGAATCCTTTCAAAGCTTTTGAAAGGGATCTTGCGGCTGTATTTGAGGGTAAAGCTCCCGATGTAACTGAGGAAAACATTCAGGCACGTATAAGGGCTCTTCTGTTAATGGCGGTATCGAACAAATTCGGATGCATCCTGCTAAACACATCAAATAAAAGTGAAGCTGCAGTAGGTTATGGCACCTTGTATGGCGACATGGCCGGAGGATTATCAATCATAGGAGACGTTTACAAGACAGATATATACAAATTGGCCGCATATGTTAATCGTGAGAAGGAGATAATCCCGCAAAATACTTTAAACAAGGTTCCTTCAGCTGAATTAAGGCCTGACCAGGCAGATACTGATTCGTTACCAGATTATTGCATTCTGGATGCCATCCTTTATCAATATATTGAATTGCAAAAGCCTGCCGGAAAGATCATCAGTGATGGTTTTGATAAAGAAACCGTTCTTAAGGTGATAAAGTTGATCAATGTAAATGAATATAAGAGATATCAGGCTCCCCCGGTTCTGCGGATTTCCTCCAAAGCATTTGGTGCAGGAAGAAGAATGCCTCTTGTTGCGAGGTATTGACTTAATCCACTCCCTCTTTTGATTTTAAGGTTTAAAATGGAGCCTGTGAATTGATATCATCACCCTTGCAGATATGATTTTGGCATAATATTTCTTCTTTGATGACAATAATCATATATTTTCGGAAGTGACAAAATCCATAATATACAATACATATATTTGTTAATCTGATACTTACATGATATTTATACTGAACTAGTTAATTATTGTTAATCTGCTATATTTCGGATTTCGGCAATTATCTTTGATATGTTTTTAAACATATTATTATGCAATATCTAAATCCATATATAGAGTTGTGTCTTGAGGGTTCGTCATCTATCTTCAAGGGTTTGTCTCAAAAAGAAAAGGAAGCAATTGCCCAGAATCATACATATACAATTTATAAAAAGGGTGGTCACCTATTTTTTGTGGGAGATAAGCCACGTGGTTTGATTTGCCTCGCCTCGGGGAAAGTAAAAGTGTATAAACACGGTGTTGGTGGAAGAGAACAGATCATTAAAATGGTAAAACAGCAGGGTATAATCGGATACCGAACCCTTTTCAATGAAAATAGCTACAGCTTTTCTGCAGCCGCCATAGAAGAAACTGCCATTTGCATATTTGATAAAAGCACCTTGTTAAAAATCCTGAAAAAGAATGCTGATCTGGCTCTTAAGTTTATTAAAGTTTTGAGCGATGAACTGTCTGTTTCAAATCACAGGACAATATCTCTCACGCAGAAACATGTAAGAGGCCGAATGGCGGAAGCACTTTTGCTTCTGCGCGATACGTACGGGCTTGAGGTTGATGGAAAGACTCTAAGGGTAACACTTTCACGTGAAGATCTGTCAAGTCTGTCAAATATGACGACATCAAATGCAATACGCACACTTTCAAACATGGTTACCGAAGGTTTGATCGCAACTGAAAAAAGAAAGATAATATTAAATGACATTGATAGTCTGGAACGGATCAGTGAAGCGGGCTAAAAATATCATTACTATTCTCTGTAGAATACTCTTTTAACCCGGCCGGGAATTGATGTAAGTATCTCATAAGGTATAGTTCCGCATTTAACAGCAAGTTCAGAGATATGAATATGCTCACCAAAAACTTCTGCCTCATCACCCGTTTCTATGTGTAATCCGGTGATATCGGCCATGCACATATCCATACAAACATTTCCAATAATCGGGACTCTTTTGCCTTTAATATATAATTCGCCAACCATGTTTCCGAGTCTTCTGTTTAAGCCATCGGCGTAACCTACCGGCAATATGGCAATTGTACGGGCTTTATCCGAAACATCCATGCATCCGTAACCAACTGGTTCTTTTGCCGGAATTTTTTTGATCTGTGAAATCCTTGTCTTGAACCGCCCTACTGTTTTTAGTGATGGTCCGTCAAAGTCTCCTTCCCCGTAAATACCAATACCGGGTCTTACCATGTCAAACTGATATTGAGGAAAACGGACAATCCCTGAAGAGTTGAGGATATGTTTTAAAAATGGATAACCGACAGCACTCTGAATTTTGGATACGGCAACCAGATAAACTTCAACCTGTTTTTTTGTAAATGAATCAAATGCAGGTTCCTCAGCAGCAGCGAGATGTGAAAAGACAGACATCACCTTTAAACTCTCATTAAATCTTAGTCTTTCCGACAACTCTGTCACCTCATCAGGTAAAAATCCCAGGCGGTGCATGCCTGAATCAATTTTAATATGGACAGGATAATGAAACAACCCGTGCTTTGAAGCAACACCAATGAATTTCTCTAATGATGAAAAACTGTATATCTCAGGCTCAAGGTTATATTTAATCATAAGTTCCGACGCTGCCGGATCAGGATTCATAACCATTATTGGCAGGCTCACCCCGGAATTCCTTAGCTCAATTCCTTCATCAGCATATGCAACACCAAGATAACTTACACGCTGATATTCAAGCAACTCTGCAATTTCTGATGAACCGGCACCGTATGCAAAGGCTTTTACCATTGCCATGATTCGTGTGCCTGGATTAAGTATGCGTCTGAATTCATTCAGATTGTGAGAGATAGCATCCAGATTTATTTCAAGAACCGTCTGATGTATTTGTTGTTCAAGGAGTTCTCCTATTTTCTCAAATTCATAAATCCTTGCTCCTTTTAGAAGTATTACCTCATTCCTGAAGTCATTCCTGTTAAATGAACTGATAAAATCGGCTGTAGTCTTAAAGAATCTGGAGTTTGGCGGAAAGACCTTCTGATTTCCGAAAAGAGCCTCCCCGATTCCGATAAATTTATCAATTCCGGTTCTTTTTAATAAAATAGATACTTCTGAGTAAAGCTCTTCTTCATCTCTTCCACTTTGAACAAAATCTGAAAGGATGAGTGTGGCCTTTTTATTTTTTTGAGATTTCAGATAATCAAGAGCCATGACGAGTGAGCCCGGATCGGAGTTATAAAAATCTTCAAGCAACTGACAATTATTTATGCCATTCTTCCTTTCCATCCTCATAGCAACCGAAACCAGCTCTGACAATCCCTTCCTGATAAGTCCGGGATCAGTCCCAAGTGCAAGACAGGCTGTGGCAACAGTAATAGCATTTTCAACTGAAGCTCTGTCACTGAAAGGTATCTCAAATTTACTTGTTGTTTCATTAAACGTCATCTCTATATCTGTATGACCCTCGAGAACTGATTTTTTTTTGACAAATACCCTGGCATTCTTATTCTTTAAAGACCAGTCAATAATATTTTTATCTGAGTATGAATTATTGTTTTCAATTAATTGCTTAATCAGTACATGATCACTGCAATATATTATCATATAAGAACTTGCAAAAAGTTTTAACTTTTCCTCAGCCTTCTCAAAATTATCACTGAAGTTTTCACTATGAGCATCTCCTATGTTTGTAATAATTCCGATATCAGGCATTATTACTTGCTGAAGTTTTTCCATTTCACCGGACTTCGAAATGCCGGCTTCAAATATTCCAAGTTTATATTTGCTCTCAAGTTTCCAGACCGATAATGGTACTCCTATCTGTGAATTGTAACTCCTTGGACTTCTGATAACGGAGGTTGAGAGACCCAGTACATCCGCCAGCCACTCCTTGACTATTGTTTTGCCCGCACTTCCTGTTATTGCAATAACAGGTGATTTGAAATTTTTTCTTTTATATCCGGCAAGAAGCTGTAATGCCTCAATGGAGTTTTTAATTATCACAAATGCCGAGTCAGCATAATAATCCGTATCAGCGGGAAGGTTTTCAACGATGAATACCCTCACTCCTCTTGAATAAAGGTTTTCGATAAAGAGATGCCCGTCATGATTTTTTCCACGGATTGCCAGAAATATCAATCCTTCATCAAAAGTGAATTGACGACTGTCGGTAATTAATTCAAGTGCCGGAAGTCCGGGATTGCCAATAAGGTCGCCCTTTATAATAGTTGCAATATCTGAAGCAACAAGGTTCATTTATTCATAGCTTTATTGTAACAGTATCTGCAAAGAGGCTCATAATGATCCTTCTCTCCAAGAAGTACAACCTGATCTTCAGATGACTTCCTGAAAGAATATTGAGCCAGGTTTCCGCAGCGCATACAGATGGCATGTACTTTTGTAATATGCTCAGCAATAGCCATAAGCGATGGCACCGGGCCAAATGGCTTTCCCATAAAATCCATATCAAGTCCTGTTATTATAATACGTATGCCCTGGTCGGCCAGAGTATTACAAACATCGACAATGGACATATCAAAAAACTGAGCCTCATCAATCCCAATTACATCAACACCTCCTGCCATCAGAAGAATTGCGGAGGGATTATCAACAGCTGTTGAGTTTATAGATTTATCGTCGTGAGAAACTACCCTTGTTTCAGAATACCGTTTATCAAGGGATGGTTTAAAAATTTCTACTTTAAGACCGGCGTACTGAGCCCTTCGAAGCCTTCTTATTAACTCTTCAGTTTTTCCCGAAAACATAGAACCGGTAATAACCTCTATTGATCCGCGTTTTCCGGTTACATTGACAGAATTTTCAAGAAAGTCCATATAAAAAAGTAGTTTGATCTCTGATATCAAATTGTAACTATTCCTTTATGACTTGTTTAATATTAGTTACTTTTGCAAAATAAGGAAAATGGTTTGGTTTATTAACATCAAATAGCATGGAATTCAACGCCACAATTGATTTAATTATTAAGGACCTCGATGAAGCTCGTGCAATCATTGATGATTTAAAAAGATATCCGGGGGTGCCCGAGATACAGGTTGAACTCGCCAAGGCAAAGTGCCGAAGCGCGGCAGAGATAATTGCTCTGCTCAAGAAGATGAAAAGTGAAACTTCATTTACTGAAGAAAAAACTTCAGAAGTAATCGAAGAAAAAAAATCATTCTTCACCGAAGTAATTGTTAATGAAATAGTATTTGAATCTAAAAAGAATGAGGATACTAATGACGAGCACTTCATACCTGAAACTGAGAATCCGCCCCAATCGATTGAAGAATTCAGTAATCTCACCAAGTCGAGTGCCGAATCAGCAATTCTGGCTGATACATTCAGGCTTTCGAACCGGATGAATGAAAAGCTTGGCTATTCGAATGAAGATGAAGCTTTTACAGATATTCTTAAATCAAGACACCTGACAAATTTGAGGGAAGCAATTGGAGTAAATGATAAATTCCTGTTTATAAAAGAGATCTTTAAGAATGACAAAGATGCATATAACCTTGCAATATCGAGACTTGAACAAGCTACGAATATCGAAGATGCAAAGGCCATAATTATGAGTTACACCGGAAATGACCGGATTTCAGGAGCAGTAAAACAACTTCTCGACATCGTAAAACGAAAACTGCATCAGAATGAGTAAACTTATTGTTGTCCCTACTCCAATCGGCAATCTTAAAGATATAACCTTCAGAGCTATAGAGGTATTACAGAACGTTGACCTGATACTGGCAGAAGATACACGGCAGGCTTCCAAACTATTAAATCATTATAATATAAAGACTCCGCTCCAATCTCATCATATGCATAATGAGCACAGAAGTGCAGAAGCTGTGTGTGAAAAAATACTTTCGGGAAAAACTATTGCTCTTATATCTGATGCAGGCACACCCGGAATTTCTGATCCCGGATTCTTACTTGTAAGAACATGTCTTGAGAAGGAAATACCTGTTGAGACCCTTCCTGGTCCTACTGCTCTGATACCTGCACTGGTAAATTCCGGCCTTCCTTGTGAAAGATTTTGTTTTGAAGGATTCCTGCCACCTAAAAAAGGTCGCCAGAAAAGACTTGCAGGTTTAAAGGAAGAATCAAGAACCATGATATTCTATGAATCGCCATACCGGCTTGTTAAGACACTCGACGAACTTGCTGTCCATCTGGGACCTGAACGTGAAGCTTGCGTTTCACGGGAGTTAAGCAAACTTTTTGAAGAAAATATTAAAGGTCCCTTATCAGTTCTATCAGAACATTTTAAAAGCAAAACCCCTAAAGGTGAGATAGTAATCGTTGTTTCGGGGAGGAGAGATTAAAATATTTTAATTATTTTCGCTTACAACCAATTAATTCTGCAAATGAGATATCTGACACTGGCGCTGGTCATATTTTTGACAACCTCACATATGACTGCCGGCCAGATGATTAAAGGAAGAATAACCAATCAGTCGGGAGAATCGATCCCATATGCCACTGTATATATTCAGGAGCTTAAACAGGGAACCACAAGCAATACAAAAGGCGATTATGAAATAAAATTACCTCCCGGAAAATATATGGTTACATACCAGAGTCTGGGATTCGAACCTGTATTTTACAATGCAATAATTACAAATCAGATAATTCTAAAGGATGTCGTTTTACCGCTTCAGTTTTATGAAATACCTGAAGTCAGAATTACGGCCTCAGGAGAAGATCCGGCATACGGGATTATGAGAAAGGCTATTGGGCTGGCTCCATACTACCTGAATCATGTAAGCTATTATAAAGCAAGCGTCTACATAAAGGGTAATCTTGTAATCAACCGAATTCCAAGAATTCTGAAGAAGTCAATGAAAATTGAATCATCATCCCGTGGAACAAGCATCTCCGCAGGTGGGGAACCTCCAAAAAAACAACAGAATAATATAAAGGAAGGTGAAACCTATATGATGGAATCCCTTAATGAAATGGAATTCACTTCCCCGGATAAATATGTCCAAAAGGTAATATCCCTTCAGTCAACGATTCCATCTGAGGGAGATGGAATTTCTCCCATGAGCTATATAGAAGCCAGTTTTTATGAACCAATCCTGGTTGATATGGCAATTTCCCCCCTTTCACCCCAGGCATTTTCACATTATAAATTCAAATACCTTGGAGCTTCACTTCAGGGTAATTACACAGTTAATAAGATTCAGGTCATACCAAGAAGAAAGAGCCAGCAGTTATTTTCCGGGACAATATATATAATCGATGATTTATGGTGTCTTCACAGTGTAGACCTTACCAACGAAAACCTTGCCGGAAAGGTCAGGGTACAGCAGCTTTATATTCCTGTTCAGGACGATATCTGGATGCCCGTTAGCCACCAGTTTGAAATTAACATAGGGATTATGGGGTTTAAGGCAGATGCCGGATATGGAAGTTCAATTAAATATCTCGAGGTAAGGCCAAATACGACCCTTAAGAAACCAATATCCGAGTCTGCACAATATAAAGCCAGGTATGATCAAAAAGACACAGTCCCCACAAAGACAAATGAACAGATAGAAAAGATTCTGCAGAAGGACGAGATCTCTAACAGGGATATGGCCAGGCTTTCAAAACTTATGAAAAAAGAGTCCGATAACAGTCTGCCCGACAGCGTAAAGGATAATCTTGAGGTAAAAGATAATACTACCCGGATAATCGAAAAGGATGCAAATAAAAAAGACAGTATTTACTGGAATGATATACGGCCTATTCCATTGTCATCCGGTGAACTGAAGAGTCTGAGGGTGAGGGATAGCATCAGGGTTGAACTTTCGTTACAGCAACCTGATAATGATTCGATACCACAAGGTGTTGTAAAAAAGAAGGGAAAATTTGTTAGATCAGCTAATGATTTTGCTTTTGGACATGCGTGGTCTGATACCCTTGGAAACAGATTAAACTTCGGAGGACTGATTGATCTTAAAAATCTTAGTTTTAACACTATAGATGGATTTGTTTATGGTATTAATTTCAGATATAACAAAGCCTGGAAAAATAAATATGATCTTTCGATATATCCTGACTTCAGATATGCATTCAGCAGGGAAAAACTTATGTGGAGGGTAAATGGAAATTTCAGGTACGCCGGAATAGAACAAAAAATGATAATGTTCAGGATGGGTATTTCAAGCAAAGATCTTAATACGAACGGAAGCATTAATCAGCTTCTCAATACTGCGGCTACACTTTTCTTTAAGAAAAACTATCTTAAAATATATGAATCGAGGTACTTTGGATTGGGATATAAGAGGGAATTAGCCAACGGATTATATCTTGAGTTAAATGCTAATTATGACGACAGGAGAGTTTTGGAAAATACAACCAACTTTTCGCTGAGTAAAGCGAAAAGAGAGTATTCAAATAATATACCTGGCAATAAATATCTTACAGCCGGATCAAACTTTTATAATTTCCCGATTGATCAGAAACACGGAGAATTTGTAACAAATGTTACATATACTCCTTACCAGAAATACAGAATCAGCAATAAGAATAAAATTCCTCTCGGCTCAGACTGGCCAACATTCAGCCTTACCTGGAAACACGGCATAAATGAATTTAAAGATCTTCCTGATAAGATTAAGCATTTCGACGCGATCAGCTATGAAATAAATTCGAATCGTGATCTTGGCGGGTTTAATGAAATCAGCTGGAATTTCAGATCTGGAGGATTTATCAATAACAGATCAGTTCCCTACTATGACTTTTTCCATTTTAATTCCCAATCCCTGCCATTCCTTATAGAAAACTATATGGGAGCCTTCATGTTATCTGAGTATTATTCACTCAGCACTCCGGAATTTTTTGCCGAGGCTCATATCAAATATACTACACCCTATCTCCTTTTAAAGCTACTTCCGGTATTAAGCAATACCCTCATGCGTGAGAATTTAAGCCTCTCATATCTCGGAGCCCGCTATAATAAAAATTACACGGAAATCGGATACAGCCTGAGTGAATTCATGTTTTTCGGAATGGTCGGAGTATATGTAGGTTTTGAAGATTTCCGTTATAAACAGGTTGGGGCAAAACTAGTTTTCAGGTTTAATTAATTTAAGCGAATGGCGGTTCATCGCGCAGGCTTGTATCATTATCAAATTCACCACCAAGTTTCCTGAAATTATCGTGGTTCATCTTCGATCCGAGAGTAATGCTCTGAGAACCCTCCCTGATATCGAGAGCGCCTTCGAGATCAAACTCATCAAGGTCTGCGAACTGGGCCTTCTCATCCCTGAAACGAAGCCGGACATCATCAACAGGACCATTACGGTTTTTAGCAAGAATGATCTCAGCTATTCCTTTGGTTGATGAACCATCTTCAAATGCGGGTATGCCGAATTTTTCCTGCCTGTGGATAAATAAAACCATATCAGCATCCTGCTCAATAGCTCCTGATTCGCGTAAATCGGAAAGAAGTGGGCGTTTGGTTCCACCTCTCATCTCAACTGACCGGTTCAATTGTGATAATGCCAGAATAGGGACATTTAGTTCCTTGGCGATACTTTTCAGCGATCGTGAGATATTACTGACCTCCTGCTCACGGCTGCCTGCATTTTCTGGTCCCGTCATTAGCTGAAGGTAGTCAACAATGACAATATCAAGCTTATGCTGCGCCATAAGACGTCGGCATTTAGCTCTTAATTCAAAGATTGAAATGGCAGGGGTATCGTCAATGAATATCGGAGCCTGAACAAGCTTTTTAATCCTGGTATCAAGTTGCTTCCACTCCTCTTCTGTAAGTCGCCCGTTTTTAATTTTATCACCGGGTATATCAGTCTCAGCTATTATTAATCTGTTTACAAGTTGAATAGACGACATTTCACAGGAGAAAATAGCCACTTTCTTACCATGATCTATTGCCATATTTCTGGCCATCGAAAGAGCAAACGCTGTTTTCCCCATTGAAGGACGGGCAGCAATAATTACGAGCTCCGATTTTTGCCATCCTGAGGTTAACCTGTCAAGTTTTGTAAAGCCTGAAGGAGTGCCAACAAGCGCATCTTCTCTCTTTCCTGCTGCCTCTATCTCTCTGATAGCCTCTTTAATAACAATATTTATAGGGGAAACTTCCCTTTTGATATTTCCTTCGGCAATCTGGAATAGTGCATTCTCGGAATAGTCAAGCAGATCAGTAACATCATAAGAATCGTCAAATGATCTGGTCTGAATTTCTGTTGAGACCCTGATCAGCTCTCTCTGAATATATTTCTGGGCTACGATTCTGGCATGATAATCAACATTCGCTGCAGAAACAACTTTTGAGGTAAGTTGTGACAGGTAGACAGGCCCGCCAACACTCTCCAGTTCCTGGTGAGATCTTAGTTCTTCCGTTACGGTATAAAGATCAACAGGAAGTTCTCTGGCGGAAAGATCGGCAATGGCTTTAAATATCTTTTTATGAGCTTCTTTATAGAAACTTTCTTCCTTAAGAATATCAAGAACAGCTATTACAGCCTCTTTCTCCAGCATTATAGCTCCAAGCACAGCCTCCTCCATATCGGTTGCCTGTGGGGGCACTTTACCAAAATCAGGCAGTGTGGCAATAGCCGGTCTCTTGCTATATTGTTGTTTTGCCATAAGTCTTATCTTATTGAATTAGAAGTTATTGTAGAGGCATATTTACTGTAGTGCCTTTATTTCAAAGGTATGTATCCGGGTCTCATAAAACGAAATACAGACAGTCATATTACAAACAAAAAATGTTGAAAACTTGTTGAAAAG
>JBBRVC010000098.1:0-14228 GCA_038247205.1 Bacteroidales bacterium | reverse complement strand
TCAATACCCCTGTTTGAGTATGAGGCTATCCAGATACATTGAGCAATTTGTTCATCGGTGGTAAGGTTCTTCATCACTGAATCAACCCAGTGATGGTTCATAAAATTGATAAAAGGAGGACCAGCCTGTGATTTTATTTCCTGAACCGATATAAGAATGATAAAAAATGCAATCAGAGAAAATATTTTTTTGCTTAATAACATGATATCGAATATTTTAAGAAAATCTGATTATTTAGAGAACCCGGAATGAATATATTTCCAGTTTCCAAAAGTAAGTATTTTTTCACCTGCAAATTTCAAATTCAGGCTGAATTATATTACGCAACATCTTTCAATGGCTTTTAACTTATCAGGAAATAGTTACATTTGCCTTAACAGGTTTTATTTATCTATTACAATTTATTCTATGCATAAGATCAATGATTTTCTTGTAATGATTGACGGCTATATCGGTGGACACCCATGGTTTGTAATACTGCTTCTGGGAACAGGGATATTTTTTACAATATATCTGAAATTTCCTCAGTTCAGATATTTTCGTCATGCAATTGATGTTGTAAAAGGAAAATACGATCACCATAAAGATGTTGGAGATACCTCTCATTTTCAGGCGCTTGCAACAGCTTTGTCAGGCACGGTTGGTACCGGAAATATTGCCGGTGTGGCTTTGGCAATACACCTTGGAGGTCCCGCTGCACTTTTCTGGATGCTGGTGACAGCTGCAATTGGGATGTGTACAAAAATGGTAGAGGTTGCCATATCACATAAATACAGAGATATTTTACCTGATGGTTCTGTTTCCGGGGGGCCGATGTATTACATGAAAAAAAGACTGAATATTACCACAAAGAGCGGAAAGATTATTAAGACCGGAGCTGTAATAGGCGCATTCTTTGCAGCTGCTACCGTATTGTCATCATTTGGAACAGGTAGCCTGCCTCAGATTAACAGTATAGCCAACTCCGTTTTTGCTACATTCGGGATAAAACACATAATCACCGGTGCAGTCCTGTCAGTATTGCTTGGGTTGATTATTATCGGAGGTATTAAGAGAATCGCGAAGGTTACAGAAAAGCTTGTACCGGCAATGGCGATTTTTTATTTTTTTGGAGCATTGTTTGTAATTTTTACGAACTATCAGAATATAATTCCATCTTTCATATCAATCTTCTCCACCGTTTTCACCGGGACTGCCGCTATTGGTGGTTTTATGGGGGCCTCTATTGCATTTGCTATCAACAGGGGTGTAAACAGGGGACTCTTTTCGAACGAATCGGGACAGGGATCTGCACCAATCGCACATTCTGCTGCCCGCACTCCTGAACCGATGTCTGAAGGAATGGTAGCAATTCTCGAACCATTCATCGACACCATTATTATATGTACGCTAACGGGAATGGTGATTTTATCCTCAGGAGTATGGACGGAAAAAATTGAAAATCAGTTTCAGAGTTCGGATATGATGTTTCTTAGTCAGGTGTATGATGAAAATATTCCCGACCAGAAGAAAATGGTTAGCGAATTCATAAGGGATGGAAAAGCAATTCCTCTTTTTAATGACCAGCTTGAAATCGTTGAAGGGAAAATGATTACCCCGGTAACTCTTATAGCATCCCGGTCAATCGCTGAGGATTTTACTTTTTATGAGGGTAAAGAACCCTTTTCAGGCCGGATAAAAGTTAATGAGGGCAAATGGCAACCACAATCAGCAGCCATTAGTGTTTCCGGTAAATCACTTACCCACAGTGCTCCATTAACAACAGAAGCCTTCAGACGGAGTATTCTGGGCAACTGGGGAAGGTATATAGTCTCAATAGGACTCCTGCTGTTTGCCTTTTCAACTGCTATCTCGTGGTCCTACTATGGAGACAGGGCTCTTACATATCTGCTGGGACCTTCATATGTCATTTACTACAGGATTATCTTCGTCATAGCTTTCTTTATTGCCTCATTTACTGATACAACTATTATCTGGTCACTCTCATATATTACAATTGCTTTAATGACAGTACCTAACCTTATTGGGTTGTGGATACTTAGAAAGGAAGTTAAAAGTACAATAGCTGATTACTGGAGAGATTTTTCTGCCAGGTATCCTGAAGATAGAATGTCAAAAAAATATCTTAGTAAAGGGAAACTTTAAATCAAAAGACTACCAGCCCCAAACGGCTTTATTCTTCAATTTTTAGTAATTTTGCACTTTACAAAATAGTGTAAAATCTCATTTCCGGAATTAACCGGGATGAGATTGTTTTATATTTAGCATAGAGAATGCATATCACTTATTATACGGATTTTAAACTGAAAGGAAGATCCAGAAAAAATCATTTGAAAAAAGAATTTAATGGATGAAATAAGCATTATATCAGCAGGTTATAAAGAGTTATTTGGCACTTCTGAATTTATAATAAATGCTCTTCCCAGGTCGGGGTCCGATAGAAAATATTTCAGGATAACTTCTGCAAGCAAATCTGTTATCGGGGCTTTTAATCCAGTTCATGAAGAGAATGAGGCTTTTATTGGATTCACAAACCATTTTATTTCTAAAGGACTTCCTGTGCCGGGGATCTTCGGATATCTGCCCGGTAAGTTTATTTATTTTCTGCGCGATCTGGGCGATACCAATCTGTATGCATGGCTTCATAAAAAAAGGCCTTATATCGGGTTTGAAAAAGAAACAGATAAAATGTTCAGGAAGATACTGGATAAACTTATAATTTTTCAGACTAAAGGCATCGCAGGATTAAACCTGGATCTTTGCTATCCTCATAAAAGTTTCGACCGTCAGTCAATGATGTGGGATATGAACTATTTCAAATATATGTTCCTTAAGCTCATGACAGTCCCCTTTAACGAACGTAAACTTGAACATGATTTCAATCAACTAGCTGATTATCTTCTTACTACAGGTCAGGATTATTTTCTCTACCGCGACTTTCAGTCGGCTAATGTGATGATTGTTGATGATGAACCTTGGTTCATCGACTACCAGGGTGGCAGAAGAGGCGCTCCACAGTATGATCTGGCATCACTTCTGTATGATGCTAAAATAACTCTGTCAGAAGAAGTACGTGAGAAATTTCTTAGCTATTATATCGGAAAATTCTGTGAGGTTTCCGGTGAGAATCAGGAAACTTTCAGAGGCTATTTTTCCGGATTCACCATGATAAGGCTTATGCAGGCCTTAGGAGCTTTTGGTTTCAGGGGACTTTATGAAAATAAACCAACATTCACTGACAGCATTGTTCCTGCAGTTGCCTTGCTTGAACAGGTTATTGATACATCCGAGAAGACAATTGCGCTTCCGGAATTATACCAAACTATCCACGCTATTTCCCAGACACCGAAATTGAAGCAGCTTGCGGATGTTGTTAAAAACTTAAAAAGTTCGTGAAATGAAAGCAATGATTCTGGGAGCCGGCATGGGAAAACGCCTGGGCAAGATTACTGACACAACTCCAAAAGTTCTTGTCGACATAAATGGAAAATCTGTTTTGCAGCTGGCTGTTGAAAAATGTTCGGCTTCGGGTTTTGATGATATTATAGTAAATATTCATCACCATGCCTCGCTCGTCGAAAAAGAGATAGACAGGCTGAATAAATTGGGATTCAGATTATCCATTTCCGATGAGCGGGATGGTTTGCTTGAAACGGGTGGAGGACTTTACCATGCCAGAGCATTTTTTAATAGTGAACCATTCCTGTTGTATAATGCTGATATTGTAACAGATATCAATCTGGCAGATTTTCTGTCATTCCATAAATGCCATACCGGTCTTGCAACCCTTGCAGTCAGGCAACGTCCCGGTAACAGGTTCTTCCTGGTAAATTCATCTGGTCTGGTTAAGGGTTGGTGCAATAAAGCGACCGGCGAAGAGATTAATCCGGGCAGCGATTCAGAAAAGCTATCAGAAATTGCATTTACCGGATTGCATATAATCAATCCCGAGATCTTTAAATACATGAAAGCAGGTAAATACACAATGACGGATGTTTACCTTCAACTTGCCTCAGATCATGATATTTATACTTATAGATATGACTCTGGCTACTGGGGCGATATCGGTACTCCGGAGAATCTGGAAAAAATCAGGGAAATGCTCAGGATTAAGGACTAAGAGACTAAAGGTACAGATTGACTTAAGAAAATTTCGATTCAGAAAATCCCCTCCTGCGGAGTGGTTTGGGGTGGGTTTATGGAGTGTAATGGATCTAATGCACTGAGATTCCAGGTAATTGATAAACAGAAGTATAAGATCCCTTATTTAGAGTCTAGAGTTTCCAGAATGACCTGGTAAAAAGAACAAATACAGTTACGATCTCCAGCCTGCCGATAATCATCAATAAACTCAGGACAACTTTCTGCAGGTCATTGAAATGGGCATAATTGTCAGTTGGTCCTACTGTTCCAAATCCAGGACCAATATTGCCAATTGAAGCAGCAACCGCACTGGTTGAAGAAACGATATCTGAACCGGTTGCGACCATTATAGTTGTTCCTATAAGGAAGAAGAACATGTAGAGTATTATAAATGAAAGAATTGTAATATTGGTCTTGTCTGGCAGTATTTTTCCATTAAACCACACAGATGTTAGTGCATTGGGATGATTAAGCTTAGTGAAAATACTTTTAATATTCTTAAGGACAATAAGATGCCTTGCCATTTTAATACCTCCTGTTGTTGACCCGGTGCTTGCCCCTGTAAACAATAAGAGAAAAAGGATCATTATTGCAGGCAATGGCCAGATGATATAATCCGCTGAAAAGAATCCTGTTGTTGTGAGAATTGAAATTGTATTAAAGAAACCATGTCTGAAGGCTTCTTCATGTGTCAGGGGTGCCTGAAAAATAAGAATTAAAGCCATTACTGCCCCCACAGTAATAGTCACTCCTGAATAGAACCAGAATTCTTCATTCTGTATTATCTTTTTAAAATTAAACTTGAATAAATAGTAAAATACAACCTGGCTTGTTCCTGCAAGAAACATAAAGATCATTACAACATATTGGTTATATGATGAGTAGAATTCCATGCTTCTGTTTTTTGTCGAAAACCCTCCTGTAGCAATTGTACTGAATGAATTACAGATACTGTCAAAGAAGGTCATATCACCCAGATTCAAAAGTATTGTCTCAGCTAATGTAAGACCAAGGTATATGAAAAGGACCCTGTATCCGATTGATTTGGTTTTTGGATGAATTTTTTCTTTCAGCGATGATTCCAGGCTGAATAACTGGTAACCGGTGATTTTTAGTGATGGAAGTATGATAATTACAAGTACAATGATCCCAAGGCCGCCTATCCAGTGAGTCAGACTTCTCCAGAATAAAATTGAAAAAGGGAGGTTTTCGACATCTGTGAATATGGAGGATCCTGTTGTTGTAAATCCAGATGAGGATTCGAAGAATGCATTAACAAATGAGGGTATCGTTCCGCTAAATATATATGGCAGAGCCCCAATGAGCGAAAAAATTATCCAGGATAGAGTAACTGAAAGAAATCCATCCCTGTTGGTTAGTTTTTCCTGCTTTGCCTTGCCTGAGACGATAAAAAACATGAAAAATAATAAAATGGAAATTCCGGATGAGAGTGTAAATGGAAAGGCCGGCTCATTATAAATGTAGGCCACTGGCAAACAGAGAAGAAATGAAACTGCTTCAATAAGCAGAATAATACTCAATATCCGAAGAATTAACAATGGATTTATCAGCTTCATAACTATTAAAAGTGTTCAAAGATAGTTAATGAAAAGTATTTGATAAATACATTATCCACTTCATATCGGATTTATTCGACATGCCACTCATATAAACTTACTTGGGGAATGATTTTAAAATATTAATTTTGATGAAATTTACCGGCTATCCGGTTTTTAAGATAAAAAATATAGATGAATTTATAAATAATCTTGATACATGGGAAAAGTATTAGTAATAGGTGCCGGTGGAGTTGGGACGGTGGTAATTCACAAGATGGCTTCATTGCCGGAAGTATTTACAGAAATTATGCTTGCCAGCCGCACAAAATCGAAATGTGACGCAATTGCAGCAAAAATCGGCCAGAATCGTATAAAAACGGCCCAGGTTGATGCTGACAATGTTCCGGAACTGTCCAAACTTATCAGATCATTCAAGCCTGATCTGGTAGTAAATGTTGCTTTACCATACCAGGACCTTCACATTATGGATGCCTGCCTTGAAACTGGCGTATCATATCTTGATACGGCAAATTATGAGCCTCTTGAAGAAGCTAAATTTGAATATAGCTGGCAATGGGCTTATCAGGATAGATTCAAACAAGCTGGTTTAACAGCCATACTTGGATGCGGTTTCGACCCGGGAGTAACATCAATATTTACAGCGTATGCTGCCAAACATCATTTTGATGAAATCCATTATCTTGATATTGTAGATTGTAATGCCGGTGATCATGGGAAACCGTTTGCTACCAATTTTAACCCCGAAATAAATATCAGGGAGGTTACCCAGGAAGGCAAATACTGGGAAAATGGTAAATGGATCACAACAAGGCCTCATGAAATCCATAAACCTCTTAACTATCCGGAAATTGGTCCAAAAGAATCGTATATTATTTATCATGAGGAACTTGAGTCTCTCGTAAAAAATTATCCTACTCTCAAAAGAGCGAGGTTCTGGATGACATTCGGACAGGAATATCTTACTCACCTGCGTGTTATACAAAATATAGGTATGGCCGGTATTGAACCGGTTATGTATGAGGGAAGGGAAATTGTTCCTATACAATTTCTTAAAGCAGTTCTTCCTAATCCGGGTGATCTTGGTGAAAACTACACAGGTTGGACATCAATTGGTTGCAGGATTAAAGGGATTAAAGACGGCAAGGAAAAGACATACTATATTTATAATAACTGCAGCCACGAAGCTGCTTACAGGGAAACAGGTACACAGGGAGTAAGTTATACAACCGGGGTTCCTGCAGCGATAGGTGCAATGATGTATCTGAAAGACATCTGGAAGAAGCCCGGAGTATTTAATGTTGAAGAATTTGATCCTGATCCGTTTATGGCTGAGCTTAATAAACTTGGTTTGCCATGGGTCGAACTGCATAATGTTGACCTTGAATTATAAGTTGAAGAGCATCAGGTGTCAGGCATTAAGTCCCGGGGTCAATTCACTGTGTACTAAGCCCCGGGATAAATCACGAGAAACCTTTGGTTGTTGCCGGCCGGAACTTTACTTTAATTTCTTATAGCATTTATAATCTTTAACTGTGCAAATTAATTACAATATTTTACCATCACCATGTTACGTCATTGATGAAGAAAGGTTCAGAAAAAACCTTTCTCTGATTCAGCATGTATCAGCTGAGTCAGGAGCTGAGATCATTCTCGCTTTCAAAGGTTTTGCCATGTGGGGTGTTTTTCCTATCCTTAAAGAATATGTATCTGGGGCTGCTGCAAGCTCAGTAAGTGAAGCCAGATTATGTTTTGAGGAGATTGGTTCACCTGCACATACATATTCACCTGTTTACAAAGAAGCTGAGTTTGAATCCATCCTGAAGTACAGCTCTCATGTCACCTTTAATTCCCTTGAGCAGTATAATAAATATTCGAATATTGTTATAAATTATTCGAAAAAGATTTCTGTCGGATTACGAATAAATCCAGAATTTTCAGAGGTCAGTCATGGGATCTACAATCCATGTTCACCCGGCTCAAGACTGGGAGTAACGGCAGAAACTATCGGAGATGACCTGCCGGAAGAAATCGAAGGCCTGCATTTTCATGTTCTTTTTGAATCTGATTCATATGCCCTTGAAAAAGTTCTGCAGAAAGTAGAAGAGAAATTCAGCAAATATTTTCACCGGCTGAAGTGGATAAATATGGGAGGTGGTCACCTGATGACACGCAATGACTATGATACAGGCCACCTTATAAAAATTCTGAAGAAATTCAAAGAAAGTACAGGTCTGCATGTAATCCTTGAACCAGGAAGTGCCTTTGCCTGGGAGACGGGGGAATTAGTTTCTTCGGTAGAAGATGTTGTTGAAAATCAGGGTATTAAAACTGCCATTCTGGATGTCTCATTTACCGCCCATATGCCTGATTGCCTTGAAATGCCCTATAAACCTAAAATAATCGGAGCAACTGAGCCCGTTGAAGGAGAACAATCATACAGGCTTGGTGGAAACTCCTGTTTATCAGGCGATTTTATGGGCGACTGGTCATTTGGAAAAGAGCTGAAGGAAGGCGACAGGGTAATTTTTCTTGATATGATCCATTATACAATGGTTAAAACAACCACTTTCAACGGTGTTCAACATCCTGCAATTGGAATCTGGACCAAGGAAGGGAAATTCATATTAATCAAAGAGTTTGGATATCAGGACTATAAGGGACGTCTTTCGTAATAAATAGGTTCCAATGTTTAAAGTTCATGGTTCGACGTTTCACACAATGCTTACATAGTTAATGCCCTTTAACCTATACATTTGAAATTATTTTTTCCGGTTTATTGTTATGTCACTAACAATCAGTCCTTTTGAATCAACAACTGCATTAACGATCTGACTTGCCACGTCCGAAGGTTCCATAAAACCTGATATATCACGATTCTCATTGGCTTTCCAGAAATCAGTTTTCATTCCTCCCGGATAAACCGCAATAACACCCCGGTTTGTTCCCTTTAGCTCTGTTCTGAGAGCTTCCGTAAAGCCTCTTGCACCGAATTTGGCAGCACAATAAATAGTCTCCTCTGCTCTTCCCAGAAGTGCCGAGGTAGACATAATGTTGATTATTGTAAGCTCTTCCTCTTCAGGAGAAATTCTCAGTATAGCCGAAGTAAGAAGTATCATCCCTTTCAGATTTGCTTCAAAAACCCGGTCTATCATTGCCGAATCAGATGTACCAGCATTTGCGAATAGACCAATGCCGGCATTATTAAACAGATACTCAGTAATATATTGATTATCAGATATGTAATTACAAACGTTTGTAACATCCTTTTCATCGCCTATATTACATGTCAATGCCGCTGCCTTATTCACCTCTGTTGCATTCTCCAGCCTGCTAACAGCACTTTCCAGATTCTTCCTGTTTCTGCCAAGAATCAAAACATTTCTGCCTGTCTTAACAAGCAACTCTGCAATTTCCAGTCCCAGTCCGGATGATCCACCGCTTATTATTGAGATCTTGTTCATAATAATATAATTTTTATTTTAATGGAATGATGGAACCGCACTTGATTGACTTCGTAGAGCTCGCTTCGCCCGGTTGTAAATTATTTCTTTATCGTGTTTGTGATTGTGAGCAATCATGTGGGTTTCATCACTTTTTTTCAAATATATCTATTATTCTTCAGATAGCTTTTTTTTACAATTAAGGTTTTGTCTGTATAAAACCTTTTAATACTTTTGCACTCTTTAACTTATGTATGCTGAAGCGCTTCACAAATACCCGGTCACATCTGTTTCTTCTTATTGCAAATCTCATTTACGGGATTAATTTTTCAGTTGCCAAAAGTGTTATGCCGGAAAGCATCAAACCGCTGGCCCTTGTTGCTTTCAGGACTGCTGTTTCAGCTTTGCTCTTCTGGGTTACTTCCATGTTCCTTCCAAAAGAGAAAGTAGGACGTAAAGATCTCTTTTTTCTTTTCATGTGCTCATTCATTGGAGTTGTTTTGAACCAGACTCTTTTTCTGGCAGGATTAAACCTTACAACACCGATAAACTCGGCTATAATTCTGACAATGAATCCTATTGCTGCATTTATTTTTGCCGCAATAATTCTGAAGGAAGACATTTCCCTTATCCGCGGAACAGGCCTTGCTGTTGGCCTTGCCGGTGTAATGCTTCTCATACTGCAGGGAGGTAGTCCGGATTTTGGCAGTTCTACATTTCTGGGTAATCTTTTGACTCTGGGCAGTACTGTAAACTGGGCTTTATATACAGTTTTAATCAAAAAGATGCTTGTAAAGTATCAACCGGTAACTGTTATGAAATGGACATTTTTATTCAGTCTTCTCACAACGGTTCCTATGGGATATTCACAATTAGGTACAACCGGCTGGTCCGATTTTACTTTAATATCCTGGACTTCCCTGGCTTTTGTTATAGTTGCAGCGACATTTCTTGGCTATCTGCTGATATCAAGCGGACTTAGAAACCTTAGTCCGACGGTAGTAAGCAGCTACACGTATTCCCAACCTCTTATTGCAGCATTTATAGCTTCCATGATGGGACAGGACAAAATAGACATGATAAAAATTCTTTCCGCCATCCTCATCTTCGCCGGTGTTTACTTTGTAAGCAAGCCCGAATCGATTAAAATCGGAACTTTTAAAAAGTCTCCCGTAGAACTTCCCTGATCCAGGTATTTTACAGTTATTTCAGGCTGGCAGCGGGTACATTGTCTCCATAAACCCACCCGCGGCCCCTCATAGGAGACTACTAGGAGGGGAACTGACTCTCGGTCTCTTAGTCCCTTCGTCAAGCGATAACCCCGGAGCCAACAACTTCATTATCATCATACCAGGCTGCAAATTGACCTGGCGCTACGCCTCTTTGCAATTCATTGAAAATGATGTATGTACCTGAGCTTCTTTTAAATAATCTGGCTTTCTGTAGTGGCTGACGGTACCTGATCCTTACAAGATAGTCCCTGCTTTCATCATCAGCCATCTCCAAATCATTCCTGATCCAATGTACTTCATCATTTTTGATAAATAATCCTTTGCGGTGCAATCCGGGATGTGTGTCACTTTCACCCACATAAAGAATATTCTCTTCAATGTCGAGACCTATAACAAACAGGGCCTCTTTATGTCCACCGATATTAATGCCCTTTCGTTGTCCGATAGTGAAAAAATGTGCACCATTGTGAGTCCCGATTAATTTACCGGCTTCCCTGTTAAATCTATGTGGCTCAACTGTTTCCTTTAACTCTTCTTCTTTTACTGCATCGCCCGGGTATATTTTTTTCCATGTTTTTGTAACACAACTGCGTGGAATTTCTATTATTTCCCCCTTTTTGCTCTTTAGTTTCTGCTGCAAGAATGTTGGAAGGTCTATTTTCCCCACAAAGCATATTCCCTGTGAATCTTTTCTTTGTGCGGTGGCAAGCCCGAGTTTTTCAGCAATTTCTCTTACCTCAGGCTTTGTCATCTCACCAATCGGGAATAGCGCTGTATATAACTGCTGCTGGCTCACCTGGCATAAAAAGTAGCTTTGGTCCTTATTATTGTCAACTCCTGCTAATAGTCTGTATATCCTTGTATTATCTTTAGTTAATTCACCTTTCCGGCAGTAATGTCCGGTGGCCACAAAGTCAGCACCAAGCTTTTTTGCCTCTTCAACAAATGAATCGAACTTTATCTCTCTGTTGCATAGTACATCGGGATTAGGTGTTCGCCCTTTTTCATATTCGGCAAACATATAGTCCACGACTCTTTTTCTGTATGGTTCACTCAGATCAACCATATGAAACGGGATTCTCAGTTTTTTGGAAACCATTTCCGCGAACATCAGATCATCTTCCCAGTGACAATCACTCTGAATCAGCCCTGTGGTATCGTGCCAGTTCCTCATAAACAGGCTAATCACTTCATAACCCTGTTCCATCAGGATCCATGCAGCAACACTGGAATCTACCCCGCCTGACAATCCTATAACCACTTTTTTCTTCACCGTGCAAAGATAGTAAAAGATGTCTATGGGTTTTACCCTTTTATGACAGGCCAGAGGAAGCAAATGGTTGTGTCAAAATATTGCAATACCTGAAACCACTATGTAAAAAACAGTAACTTTAAGCCATTATGAACAATGGCAATTTAACTATTTACAGCGCTTCGGCCGGATCAGGCAAAACCTACATACTTACAGGCCTTTACCTGACCAGTTTGTTCAGATCAAGATACAACTACAGGAAGATTCTGGCGGTAACTTTTACAAACAAAGCTACTGCTGAAATGAAAAACAGGATCCTTGATCATCTGCACAATCTTGCCACAGGTTGCCAATCTGATTATATGCCGGGACTCATTAAAACCACCGGTAAAAACGAAGAAGCCATCAGGCTCGAGGCAAAAGAGATCCTATTTTCAGTTCTTCATGATTTTTCGAGGTTCTCCGTTACCACAATCGATGCTTTTTTTCAAAAGATTTTACGTTCATTTACGCGGGAAGCAGGACTTCATTCCGGATTTAATATTGAACTTGATCATAGTCTCATTCTTTCAGCTGCTGTTGATGAAATGATCTCTTCAGCAAGCGAAGACAAGAAACTGAAAGAATGGCTGCTTGAATATGTTGTGGCCAATCTCGATGAAGAAAAATCGTGGAATCTGAAAGGTGGGATAATGAGACTTGCGGAAGAACTTTTCAATGAGAAGTTTAAGATCCTTTCTTATTCCGAAAGAACAAAGCTTGAGGACAAGGAATTTCTGCTGAACTACATTAAAAAGATAAGGAATATCTGTTCCTCGCTCGAGAAATCCCTCCTTGAAGCAGGGGAAAAGTGTGAGCAGATATTTAATGACTTTGGCTTAAAAGATGAAATGTTCTTCTATAAGGGTAAAGGAGTACCCGGATATATAAGAGGCCTTGCAGCAGGACAGATCAAAAAACCTAACACATATGTCCGTGAAATTGCTAATAATCCACCGAAATGGTGTACCGGTAAAATGTCAGCAGAGCTGCAGGCTGCTATATCCGGCGGATTGGAAGCAGTCCTTCTTGATGCAATTCGTTTGTACGACAATAACATAATAAATTATAATACTGCAGATGTTATACTAACTGATATTTATGCCCTTGGGATCTTATCAGATGTATTGAAAAAGGTTCATGAAATAACAACCTTCGAGAACAGATTTCTGCTTTCTGATGCCGGAGAATTGCTAAGCCTGATAACGCGCGAAGACCAGGCTCCATTTATTTACGAAAAGGTTGGCACCAGGTATGAAAATTTTATGATTGATGAGTTCCAGGATACATCAATAATTCAATGGAATAATTTCAATCCCTTGATTACGAACAGTATGGCAGAAGGGTTTGATAATATAGTTGTCGGCGATGTGAAACAGTCGATCTACAGATGGAGAAACAGCGACTGGAAGATCCTTGATCTGTTGAAGGAAAATGCAGACAATGAAAGATTTAAGTGTGAGCCCCTGAAAACCAATTGGCGCAGCAGTTCCAATATTATAAGTTTCAACAATGCTTTGTTTTCAATAATCCCCGAACAGCTGGATATGGCTTCTGCACCTGAAACACCGGAACTAAGTTTCAACAGGCTTTATGCAGAAGCTGTGCAGGATGATCCGGGCAGAAAAACCGGAGGCTATGTAAGGCTCGAATTTGTTGAGGATGAGATGGAAGAGGTTGAAGAGGATGGTATAAAGAAGAAAAAGCTGATTAAAAAATGGAGTTGTAAAGTACTTGATATGTTGCCGGAAATAATTGAGCTTTTTCAGGATAACGGCTACAACGCTTCCGATATAGGAATACTCGTCAGAGACGGGAAGGAGGGTTCTGCCGTAATCAGAACGCTGATTGATTACAGTAATAGCTGTCCGGCTGAGAAAAAGCAGAAATACAATTACAATGTTGTATCTAACGACTCACTTGTTCTTTCAAGATCTCATGCGGTAAACTTTATTATTGCTGTGATTTCTGTGCTGGATAATAAGGATGACCTCATCAGCAGGGCACAAATGATACGATGTTACCTTCTTGCAAGCGGCTCTGCAGATGCAGGTGAGGCTTCAATAAGAAAGGAGGACCTATTGGACGGATCAAATAAATATCTGCCGGAAGGATATAAGAAATTTCTTGATAGTATCAGTAATCTGTCTCTTTTTGAAGCAACCGAGAGTATTATAAGCTTTTTCGGACTTGGTAAATACTCATGGAATGTTGCATATCTTAATACTTTTCAGGATTGTGTTGTAAATTTTACCTCAGACAGAAATCCGGGATTCCGGTCATTTCTGGAATGGTGGGAATCAAAAGGTAAAGGCAAATCTGTGGTTCTTCCTGAAAATCAGGATGCTGCGAGGGTTTTTACAATTCATAAATCAAAAGGACTTGAATTCCGGATCGTAATATTACCATTTCTTTCATGGAACCTCGATCATAAAAACAACCGTCAGCCATTTCTCTGGGTAACTCCAGACAGACCACCTTTCAACGATCTGGGGATCATACCTGTGAAGTACAAGTCATGCCTGGCTGATACAATTTTTGC
>JBBRVC010000097.1:0-14314 GCA_038247205.1 Bacteroidales bacterium | reverse complement strand
GATAATAGGACTTATCCTTTATAAAACCTGAATCTATCAAAAATGATCTTAATGATCTCTTGCCGTAATTATATACTCCGGTACTCCAGACGGAGCGCAGATTTGACCTGCTGTTCAACTTTCCGGCTTTGACCCCCTGAATGAATACCTGTCTGTTTATTGCCTTTCCCTCTTCAGGTGTTTTGACAAGCACTACATTGCTTGATGCTGCGCCTTTGGACAATTTGGCTATTATAGGGTATTTTGCATCTTTTATGAATGCATCGGCATGCTCGATGTTCCAGAATACATGCGAATCTACTGTCGGAAAATCATTGCTTTTCAACAGGTAATACTCCTTAATCTTGTCTTCATACTGCCAGAAAGAGTCAAAATCAGGCAGGCACTTGATCCCGAAAACCTTGGTGGCGATGTTATAAATGGTATCATAAATTTTCAAGTCAGTATCCCCCTGTGAATGATGGAACAGCAGGTGTGAGCACTCCTTAAGATCGGAGAGAAGCGACTCGGAATTGGGATCGATCAGACAATGAGAAATACCATTTTGGCTAAGTATAGTCTTAAACCTCTCACTATACGAAACTAACTTGTTATTTGAGTTCAACAACAATCCTACTTTCATGGTTTTTTCGTTAATTCTGGTGGAACATATGGATGATATAAAAATTAAATGATCTTCATAGTAGCCCTAATGTTTAACAATCGATCATTATTCCCATATTCCGCAACATCATCCTACCGGTAGATCCCGGTTTCGTTTCCTCGGGTAATAATAAAGAGTACTTTTCCATTTCAAGGTCTTCAGTTTGTTAAACAAATAGAATAATTGATTTGTTTCATAAAAGTTCAAAAACTTCAATCTGACCACTTCAGCGGAGCGGCTCAAACCTGAAACCTGTTTGACCAAATATGAGATTTATTAAAGAAAGTAAGATCTGACACAAATTTTGAATCCGGCTCTTGCTTAAACCGGCATCCCCGGATCAGGCTTATTCCAATTACCCGGAAGATATGGATACTGTTCGGCAAGACCTTCAATAAGTTCCACTCCAAACCCGGGTTTGTCTGGAATATAAAGATATCCGTCTTTTACAGTAATCTTTTCTTTGAACAGGCCCTCTTTCAATGGATTAGGAGTCATATTAGTTTCGAGCAAAAATCTGTTTGGAATTGCTGCAAGCAGATGGGCATTTGCTATTGTTATAAGCCCGTCCTGCCAGTTATGGCCTGTAAAGAGCCTTCCCCTGGTATGTGCCATCCTTGCTATATACCAGTTTTCTGTCATACCAGCATCATCACATCCCGACTGTATAATATCGTATGCACCACTGTCAATCCACTCGGCCAATTGATTCTTCCTGTTCCTAAAGCCCCTGATATCAGAATTGACAACGTAAACCAACCAGTTAATATCCTATTTTTGCCATATGAAATTTTGCATAATACTGAACCTTTACCTGTTTGCCGGAATATAATGCTGACATTTTTTAAACAACATAACAAGATTTTAAAGGATGGAAGGACTATTTGATTTCAGCCTCTGGGGATTATTCCTGGCCAGTTTCCTGGCAGCTACCGTAGTGCCTTTCAGTTCCGAAGCACTGCTTACTTACCTGATAATTAATGGCACAGATGCATATACTGCAGTCCTGGTAGCCACAGCCGGAAACTGGCTTGGTGGAATGAGCAGTTTTGCAATCGGCTATCTGGGTAAATGGGAATGGATTGAAAAATATTTGCGGATAAAACGTGAAACAATTGAAAAGTGGCACAACCGACTCTATAAAAGAGGAGCAGTTTTTGCTTTTCTTGCCTGGGTGCCGGCAGTTGGTGATATTTTTGCTGTCGGACTTGGTCTTTTACGAGCGAATATCATTATCACTGCCATTGCAATGCTTGCGGGGAAATTATTGCGCTATGTAATCTGGGCCTGGCTGACCGGAATCATTTTCTGACGGTTTGTTGTGGTCAGAATCCATTATACCTTATCTTTGGGTGATATAGTAACATTAATACTCCACGATGCCAAAATTATTTTCGCCATTAACAATAAAATCCATTACGCTAAAAAACAGAATAGTAATGTCCCCGATGTGCCAATATTCTGCAAAAGAGGGATTTACAAATGACTGGCATCTTGTAAATCTTGGAAGCAGGGCGGTTGGAGGGGCAGGATTGATACTTACAGAAGCAACTGCTGTATGTCCGGAAGGAAGGATCTCGCCTGCTGACCTTGGCCTATGGCAGGATGAGCATATCCCGGGTCTGAGCAGGATTGTTGACTTCATTCATAAAAATGGCTCAATTGCCGGTATACAACTTGCCCATGCCGGAAGAAAAGCTTCATGTGCATTGCCGAATGAGGGCGGAGATCAACTCGACGAGAAAAATGGCGGATGGAAAACCGTTGCCCCCAGCGATATTCCATTTATTGAAGGGAACAGAACACCTGTTTCTTTAAGCACGGAGGGTATAAACAAAGTTGTTTCTGATTTTAAAGCAGCCTCAGCACGTGCACTGGAAGCCGGCTTTAAAATACTTGAGATTCATAGCGCTCATGGTTACCTCTTACATGAATTTTTATCTCCTCTAAGCAATCATCGTACGGATGAATATGGTGGTTCTTTTGAGAAAAGGACCCGCTTATTACAGGAGGTCGTAACTGCTGTCAGATCAGTATGGCCGGCTGATAATCCACTCTTTGTCCGTATCTCATCAACTGACTGGACAGATGGAGGATGGAATATTGAAGAGAGTGTGAAACTGGCCGGTGTTCTGAAAGAAATTGGAATTGATTTGATTGATTGTTCGTCAGGAGGAAATATCTATAATGCCAAAATACCTGTTGGTCCCGGTTATCAGGTGCAATTTTCCGAAGCTGTGAGAAAAACCGGAATTTTGACCGGGACTGTAGGACTGATAACCTCTGCGGGACAAGCAGAATCAATTCTACAGGAAGATAAAGCTGATCTGGTACTTTTAGGCCGGGAGATGTTGAGAAACCCCTATTTCCCTCTCAATGCAGCAAAAGAAATGGGAGTTGATATCACCTGGCCATATCAGTATTTAAGGTCTAAATGAACTTGGATTTATTTCGAAGCAAGATTTTTTATGAAATTCAGAACCTCCTCGGAATCCTTTTCTGCATTGACAGACTCGTTCTTATAGATGATTTTTTTATCCTTCCCTATAACAAAAGTCCATCTTTTTGCAGAGATCTCCCTAACAAGGTCATATTCAATGCCTCCTACTGTTCGTTTAATAGCTCCACCCGCACCGATTGGTACTCCAAATGCTTTGGCGATTTCACCTTTCTCGTCGGATAAAAGAGTAAAATTCAGGTTTTCAGCCTGTTTAAAAAGTCTTAAGCTTTCCGGCTTGTCACCACTAATGCCAACCACCTCAACATTTGCTGCATTGAGGTCCTCCCGATTATCCCTGTATGAACAAGCCTGCTTGGTGCATCCTCCGGTCATAGCTCCCGGATAAAAGTAAATAACAATGTATTTCTCACCAAGTATCTTATTTATTTCCCAGGTTTTCCCATTATCAGCAACAGCTTTAAATTCAGGTACTTTGTCTCCAACCGATAATCCTTGCTGACCATATAGTGCAGAAGAAGTAATCATAGCAATTGCAAGTGTTAAGTTTCGTAATTTCATCTCAGGTTAATAATATTAAATTGATTCATCATTATATAACATTTATCAGCAGCTTTTGTTAACTTCTCTTCATCCATACTGTTTTCACATTAACAAACTCACGTATCCCGTGTATGGAAAGTTCTCTTCCGAATCCTGATCGTTTTGTTCCGCCAAAAGGCAACCTTGGATCAGATTTCACAAGCCCGTTAATGAAAACTGATCCGTCGGGAAATTTATGGACAAGTTCAGATGCCTTATTCAAATCATTTGTGAACAGGGAGACTCCCAGTCCAAAAGTAGTTAGATTGGCAAGTGTAACTGCTTCATCTGTACTCCCGGCAATTATAACAGGAGCAACCGGTCCGAAGACCTCCTCATCTAAATCATCATTTCCTGATTTCTATCTTCTTTAAATCGCTCGCTGCCGGCCCGTTGATCACTTTACCATCGGTTGTAAACCGTGAGCCATGTACAGGGCAGTCGAATGATTTTTCTTCTGAATTCCATTGTACAATACCTCCCAGATGAGAACACACAGCAGAACAGGAATGGAGTGTGTTCTCCTCATCACGGTATATTGCAATTTTTTTTAATCCTTGTGAGATTATTCCTCCTTGTCCGGGTTCAAGCTCAATGGCGTCTTTTATATCTCCTTTGGATATCCAGTCAACATACTGTGCAGCCATATTCCCGGCTTCGTGCAGGTAGTCTCCAGTTGTTTTAATAGTTATACGGGAAGGATCATACAGTTCCTCCCACTCATTTTTTCTTCCTATGATAAGGTCTGTTATAATCATTCCTCCAATGGTTCCGTGAGTCAAACCATTTCCTGAATCACCTGTGATTATATAAATATTGTCATCACCCGGGTTTTTTCCAATAAATGCTATTGAATCAATGGGTTCCATTACCTGTCCTGACCACTTGTATTCAATATGGCCAATATCGGGAAATAACTTTTTAGTCCACTCGTATAATCTGGTATATCTGTCTTCTTCCGGAATGTCTTCATCATCTGCCTGTCCTACTTTATGGTCCTCTCCACCCGAGATCAGCAGGTCGTAATTCTCATCATACTCCTCAAGTCTTACGTAATGATATGGTTCGCTTATCCACCTTGAATTAATGTCGCCTGTATCCCACCAGAGCGAATAAGGGAGGATGCCTCTGGCAATTTTAGCTGCAATTATATAAGTCCGGTAGGCCCACTGCTTGGTATGCATTGTTACTAAATCATTTACGGGCGTATTTGTAGCAACGACTAAATTAAGCGCTTTTATTTCATATCCATTTGCACTGACTCCTATCTTTGATATTTTTTCTGCTTTTGTCTCAGTGTAAATCAATCCGCCCATCCTGACAACTGCATCCGCCAGACCTTTCAGATATTTCATCGGGTGAAACTGTGCCTGCTGAGGAAATTTTATGCATAAATTCTCCTGAATTGATTTAATTCCGGGAATTGTATACATCATTTCCGTAAGCAGCCCTGCGCTTTTTGTAGCCCGGTATTCCTTTTCCAAGGTTTCCTTTTTATCATTATAGCTCATAAATAAATACCCAGGAACTCTTTTAAAGTTACAATCGATTTTTTCTATACCAATTGTATTCTCTATCCATTGAATGGCAGATATATGGCTGTCAGCGGCATATTTTGCTTTTTTCTCACCGAAAATTTTTTCGATCTCAAAATACCGGTCGTCGAGAGCATACGAAAGATGGGCGCTGGTGCGTCCCGATTCTCCGCTTCCAATATATCCGTCTTCAACAAGTACCACTTTCCTGCCCTCTTTTAAAAGGCAATATGCAGTAGTTAATCCGGCTATTCCTCCCCCGATAATTAAGACATCTGTTTCGATATTCTGTTGAAGCCTTTGAGTGCCGAACGGCTCTTCAGTTGCAATCCAGTAGGATTTATTTATCCCTGATGTAAGCTTGCTGTCGATGGTTTCCAGTGTAGCAGTTCTCATTGCATTATGGTTTAAGTAATTTACTGATGCCATGGGAATTAACGAAAGGGCAGGTACAATTTGAACAATTAAAAAGCCCAAAAAGTTCAAAGAATTCACCGTAACCTCTATTTAAAACTTAGAAATGGTAAATCTACAGGCTTTCATTTAAGAATGCTTTTAAAGTTGCTGGTTCTTGCTATTTTCATTCTGGGAATTGCTTTCACTCACTTTAGCTTTCCGTAATTTAAATTTGCTCTTTATTTTGTTAAAAAAAGTTTTGCCCAGTAAAATCATGCTAACATAAAACAATATTTCTCCTGCAATTATCAGTCCTGTAGTTAAGCCCGCCATCCTGCCTTTTGACAGATCAAGGAATGGAACAAGCAAAATCATCAGAAACAGTAAGCAGGAGAGTGCTAAAACTATATAACCGGCAATTTTAACCATAAGGCGCTTTTTTATGCAAAGATAAGTAAAGTCCTTAAGGTGATTCTTTTCACGGGGATTAAGTGTTTATGTTACACTTAAAAAACGCAATCTTACAACAGAGTATCTGCTATTGAATTGGTAAATCATCTTCTGATAAAAGTTGACAAATGGTTGGAGAAGAAGAAGAAAAAATCTTCTTAAGGTTAGAAGGCTCCTGGTATTCTTTATAGATTCTATGTTTTTGTATTTATGATAATTACGATAATGTTACAAATATGCCGGCATTTAATCGTATCTTCGCAGTATGAAAAATGAAATAATCATACCGGTTCCCAGAGAGGAAGATTTTGTTGCTGCAAATAAACGCAGAGACAAATACGCGCTGAAGAGGGATTTGCAGGCTTCGGAATTTAACGGAGCTATTGCATCGAGGTTACTGATGGAAGTTAAGAATGTAGTTAAATGCGGGAAGTGCGGAAAAGAATATCCGGCCGGACCCGGATTAAAGGATACTCTTATCTGTCCTGATTGTAAATAAGTTTTCGTTCATTTTTAAAAGAATCTTCTAGCTCCCTACGGGCTAATCTGCAATTCTCATTCTTAAATATGTGATCAGTTGTCATGGGTCACTATGCGGGCTCGCTTTTTAAAAACCACTTTTTCTGCCAGGAAGAAATTTACAAATCCTGAAATAAGAAGGGCGGCTATATTGCACCATAGAACGTCCCACCCAAAGAGCCTCTCAAACAGAAGAAGAAATCCCATTTTTATTGAAAACCCAAAGAGTGATGAAATGTTATACGGTATCAGGCGAGAGAAAAAATCACGAGAGTTCTTTAAAGGAATATCATTATACCAGATAAGGAAATATGAGAAAAGATAATTGTGAAACATTGCCACTTCAAAGGAAATGGCTGGTGCAGTAATGTATTGGCCTACATATGAAAAGAACAAAAACTTAGTAAGTATCCATAGTACAAAGGTGTCTACAAGGGTTCCCAGAAGCCTGCTGACTACGAACTTTATAAATCTGATTGACATTGGATTACCTGTAAATCGATTGAAAATTTCAGAAGCGGTTGTGAGGCGGATCAATTTTCTCATACTTTTTCCTTTCTACAAAGAAATATACAAGGTAAATAGATGTAAGTACCATTGCAACAGCCAGAGCAAAAAGGTCAAACATTTTAAAAGTTATCCCCACAAGTACCATGGTGGGATTCTCAAAGGTTGTAAAGAAGAATACACTGTTAATAACGATAATCACAAGACGTAACTCTGTGGGACCAAAACCACTGTAAGAAATTTTAAGAACCCCCTGCAGATATGTATTAATATAGGTATAGATGCATAACAGATAATAACCTACCAGAACAAGAAGTACCGCAGAAAAGGAGACAAAAGGGGAAATTCCTGCACCGATGACAATCACCAGGGCTGTGATGGCGTCAACATTATGATCAAGATAGAATCCGTACTTGGGACGCTGTATCTGTCTGACCCTGGCCAGGGTACCGTCAAGGCTGTCACCAAACCAGTTAACAACAAACCCAAATGAAGAGAGCCAGAGAAATCCCTTTCCAAAATTTGTAAGAGCATAGCCCGTCCCTGCCAGAAGCGCTCCAATAAATCCAATTATAGTAAGATGATCCGGAGTCATCCATCGGGGAAGTCGACTCGCCATCCATGTTAATGTCTTCTTTTCAATTTTACTTGTTATTGATTCCTGAATCCTGTCCGAGGTTTTATTGTCCATGTTTGATATAACAGTTATGTCAACGATATATTTTTAATTGCAGTAGTGACATGCCATTGGCATGTCACTACTGCTCATGGCATGTCACTACTTATAATTATTTATTTGTTGCATTTTCAAAGGCAACAACAGTTTGTTTTTGTATTCCTACATTTTCTACTCCAAGCTCAACAACATCACCATCCCTTAAAAAAACGGGTGGCTTCATAGCATTTCCAACGCCTGAAGGAGTTCCGGTGGATATAACATCACCCGGCAGAAGTGTCATATGACGACTTATATAACTTATCAGATTAGAAATATTGAAGATCATGTCCTTCGTAGTAGCATTCTGCACTGTTTTGCCATTTACTTTTAACCATAACTTCAGATCATGAGGATCTTTAATATTTTGAGTCAGTACCATGTATGGACCCAGAGGTGCGAAACTATCTGCGCTTTTACCCTTATCCCACTGACTGCCATCTTTTTCAAGCTGCCATTCACGCTCACTGTAATCATTTAATACCGAGTATCCGGCAACATAATTCATAGCGTCTGCCTCACTTACATATGATGCTTTTTTTCCTATAATTACCGCCAGCTCAACTTCCCAATCCATCTTTTTTGAATTCTTCGGGATAATTGCATTATCAAAGGGACCGCACAATGCAGTTGTTGATTTCATAAAAATAATGGGTTCTTTCGGTACAGTCATTGGCACACCGCCTGCTCCTTCCTTTGCATGCTCAACATAATTCAGCCCTATAGCTACGATTTTGGATGGACGGGCAACACAGGAGCCATATCTTTCATTCGCAGAAACCTTTGGACATTTTACCGCATTCGCTGCCAGCCACTTCTGTAGCCTGGCAATCCCGTTGGTTGCAAAAAAATTCTCATTATAATCTTCGCCAAATGCCGATACATCAAGTCTTCTTCCGTTAGGGTATTCTACTGCAGGTTTTTCCTTTTCAAATGGACCAAACCTGAATAATTTTAATCCGGTATTTTCAGGTTGTTGCGCAAATAAGGAAAGGCAAAAAATCTGAATAAACAGTAAAACTGAGATTTTTTTCATCTTATTATTTTTTAATAATTTACTTGTACGAAATGGCTATTAATCAGGATAAAGATAAAGATAAAATTAATGTGATGCCCGCTGTAGTAATTATTACTTCAGCAGATATCACATCAATAAACCTTTAAATGAAAAAAGCAACTCTGCGCGTCTGCTTTTTCCTTTTTACTCCTTGATGAGCTGACCCCGGATTTCCCCTGCAGGAAATGCTACCGAATGGATGTTTACATAGTACAGGTTTGCAAAAAGATCATCTTCCTGATCTTCAGACAAAGGCGGAGATGTGTAATTAATCGGTGAATCAAGGGAAGAAAACGGAAAAACCACTCCTCCGGATACTGTCGGAGAACCCAGATGAATATGGCCTCCTGTAGCTGTCACCCCACTGTAGGTAACCACTACTGTAAATACTCTGGTATCCTGATTATAAGTTAATGATGCACTGCCTGTTGCTGTTGAAGTATTTGCCGGAACCTCATTGGCTCCATTTAGTGTTGCCAGGAATTGAGTCGTATGATCTTGCGAATTACCATTTCCATTATCATCGTCATCGTTGTCTTCACACGAAACTGCAAAAATCAATATACCGGCAAGTGCAACATACCGGACTCTGTTGAGCAAGGTCCTTCCCGCGTTTGAACCAATTTTTAATCCTTCTCTTTTCATATCTACATATATTAATTGGTTAATACTATTTTATATCAACAGTATAAAAGGGGATAATGTTGAAGAAAAAGGTATTATAAATGTCAGTTTTACATTAATTAACCAATTATTTTATCTTTAACCTTGTATTTTGACTTTAATTTTACTATCTTTGGTAATAACCTGATAAAAACCCCACACGGGCAGTTCATAATACTAAGCCCTTTTTGCCCGTAATTCTGTTTGAGGTGAAATAAACTTTACCTTTTTAAGTAGCATTATTATTTTATTCTGTATCTGAATAACTTTCAGATATAGAAAATAATTTGATTAAAATGAGATTTTCGGATAATCAGGTCTCCGTCTTCGATGAATATGTATTGAATCCGTTTTTCGCAATAATCGAAAACAGCGGATCATCAAATTCATTTTGCATCAATGAAACCTTTTATTCCTATTTGGAATTTGCCCGTGCAGTGTCAAAAGTAAGAGATGCCCTGCACAATCATCTCAATATCAGTACAAACATCGGACTGGTCGTAAATGATGACCTGGAAACTTATGCTTCGATTTTTGCGATATGGCTGGAAGGTTATTCTTACGTGCCTCTCCACCCTCATCAGCCTGTTGAAAGAAGCCTTGACATAATTTCTCAGGCTGACATTGAATTGATCATTGATTCAGCGGGCAAAGTTTTTTCCAACGATATACACATTATCAATAGTGCGCAACTATTGTTTAGAGATATAAACCTGAACCCGGTAACCACTCCCGATTCCTCGCTCGCATATATTCTTTTTACATCAGGGAGCACGGGAGTGCCAAAAGGGGTCCCTATTACCAGGGGAAATACAGGCAGTTTCATGAAATCATTCTGGGAGGCAGGCTTTGATATCGATCACAATGACAGATGCCTGCAGTGCTTTGACCTGACTTTTGATGTTTCGGTTCAATCTTTTCTGGTACCGCTTACAAAGGGTGCCTGTACATATACAATTCCTCATGATCAGATAAAGTACAGTTACATTTATGGCCTTTTCGAAGATCATAAACTAACCTTTGGAGCAATGGCTCCGTCAATGATTAGATTCCTGAGACCTTATTTTGATGAAATCCTTGTTCCGGAAATGCGATATAACATCTTAACCGCAGAAGCTTCCCCCCTTGAACTGGTAAATGAGTGGAAAAAATGCATTCCCAATGCAGAAATTTATGACTTCTACGGACCGACGGAGGCCACTATCTATTGTACCTATTACAAATTTAACAAGGATTCCGGGAACAAAATGTTTAACGGAATCCTATCGATCGGGAAACCAATGAATGGCGTAAAGGCGATCATAGTAGATGAAAATATGAATGTAGCCGGGATCGGCATAAAAGGAGAACTATGCATAGCCGGGAATCAGATTACCAAAGGCTACTGGAAAAATCCAAAAAAGAATGAGGAGTCATTTTTTGACATGATATTTGAAGGAACAGCTTTCAGATTTTACCGAACCGGTGATTCCTGTTTTTATGACGAGGATGGATATATAATGTATGCCGGAAGGCTTGATTACCAGGTGAAGGTACAGGGATACCGGGTCGAGCTGGGTGAAATTGAATTTCACGGCAGAGCATTTTTCAAAGGACAAAACACAATTGCAATACCGTTTTTAAATAAGAACGGGAATACCCAAATAGCCCTTTTTGTTGAAGGCAACTTGCCAGATAAAACAGGGTTGCTTAAATATCTGAGATCAAAAATGCCAGATTATATGGTTCCATCTCAACTATTTAATGAATCCGTTTTCCCTCTCAATCAGAACGGGAAAATTGATCGTAACAAATTAAAAACATTTATCCCCGGTTGAACATGATTGATGTCGTTTTCAGAAATGCAACTATTGCTGATGTACCCTTTCTGGCTAAAACAATTATTGAAGCAGAAAAAAGCGGTACAGACAAGCTGACCTATACAACAGTACTGGGTTTAACTGAAGATCAGGCCCGAAATTACATCTCCGAAATGCTTTCAGAGGAAGTTGATGGCTGCGAACTTTCAATAAGCAGTTTCCTGATTGCTGAGAAAGACGGACGCCCCGTAGCTGCTGTCAGTGCGTGGATAGAAGGCATCACCGGTGTCTCCTCATCCATATTGAAAGCAAATTTATTACAGTACATTTTGCCTGAAAGCTGTCTCTTACATCTGCGTGAAATAAATTCTGTGATCGGGGAACTCCATATTGAATATATTCATAATACTATTCAGTTCGGTGCTGGTTTTGTTGATAGTGAATACCGGGGACACAGGTTACTTGCTAGAATTAATGACAAATTGATTGATCGCCTGGGAAGATCAAACCCCGATGTTAAAGAGGCTTACATTCAGATTTTTTCCTGTAATACTCCCTCTCTCAGAAGCTGTGTAAATCAGGGGTTTAAGACTGTCCTGGAAAAGGAATCAATGAATCCGGAGATATTAAAATATTTGCCATCAAATAAAAAAGTTCTGGTCAGAAGAGAGTTATGTTATTAATATTTATACTATGGAAAGAAATGATGTTATCAGTAAATTAACTGCAATTTTCAGAAAGGTTTTCAATTCCGACTCATTGATACTCTCGGATGAACTAACCGCTAACGATGTAGACCACTGGGATTCTTTAACCCATATGATCCTAATCACCGACATTGAAAATTCCTTTTCAATCAAGTTCAGACTTAAAGAGCTTAATAAGATGCGAAACGTTGGAGAAATGATCGATATCATCCTCTCTAAAATTCAATTAACCACGCCTGTCTGATGAATTTTACCTCATTTAATTTTTTGATTTTTTTCCCGGCTGCAGCTATACTATACTGGATCACACCCCGGAAATTCAGATGGGCTACCCTGCTTATTGTAAATTACTATTTCTATATTAACATTAAACCTGTATTCGCCCTTCTTTTAGCCGGGGTCACGGTATCTACTTATCTGTTTACCAGACTTATTAGTAGTGCCAAAACAGAATCAATAAAAAAACGCTTCATGGTTATAAATGTGATTCTGATTTTAATACCACTTTTTTTCTTCAAATATTTCAGCAGTATAAATGATGGTATTAATCTATTGCTTGAATCTGTTAACCTCAAACTGGCGCTTCCTGAAATAAACCTCATTCTTCCTATCGGAATTTCATTCTATACTTTCATGGCCATAGGTTATACCGTTGATGTATATAATGAAGAAATCGAAGCGGAAAAAAATTTAGGAATTGTAGCTCTTTTTATTTCGTTCTTCCCATTGATACTATCCGGACCTATTGAGCGGGCAAAAAACATGCTTCCGCAGTTCAGATTGCCCTCAAAGCCTGATTATTCAATGATCACGCAAGGATTTAAATGGATCCTATGGGGATACTTTTTAAAGCTTGTAGTGGCTGACAGACTAAATCTGTACATCGATGCCATTTATGATAATATACTTCAGCATAATGGAACATCTTTGCTGCTTGCTTCATTCCTCTATCCATTCCAGGTATATGCCGATCTTGGCGGCTATTCGCTTATCGCAATTGGTGTCGCGAGCGTCATGGGAATTAAAGTAATGCAAAATTTTAAACGTCCGTTCTTTGCCACTTCAATGTCTGAGTTTTGGCGTCGCTGGCATATCTCTCTGATCTCCTGGCTTACCGATTACATTTATACACCCCTTTCATTTACTTTCAGAAGATTAGGAATGCGAGGTATTATACTTGCTCTGGTTACAACATTTATTATCAGCGGAATCTGGCATGGCGCGCAACTGACGTATATTATCTGGGGTTTATTGCAGGGAACATTTTTAAGTGTTGAAGCTTTATTAAATACCAGGAGAATCAGGTTTGAAAAAAAATATAATCTCAGCAATAAGATATTATATACCTTTTTTTGTATCGGTCTTACTTTTGTCCTGTTTACATCATCACAAATATTCGGACGTGCCGGAAATCTGCAAAATGCATTAATGGTTTACGGAAAAATCTTCTCATCACCCGGATCTCTGTTTATTGGCGATCCATCGACTTTCATCTTCAGCATATGTGGGTTATTACTGGTTATGGCAAAAGATTTTACAGATGAATTTACACCTATGAGATTTCTGTTTTTCGAAAACAACTATAAACCGGTGAGGGTTATGGCCTATACAACAATTATAATATTTATTCTCCTTATCGGAGTTTTTGATGGTGGTCAGTTTATTTACTTTCAATTCTAATATAATGATAATTAAGAAGTTATTGGCTAATTTTATCCTGGTGGCACTTGCAGTATTATGTATTGACTTTGCTATTGGCAAAACTTTAAGATACTTTTATTTCAGGGAAACATCCGGATTTCACTATCGTACAACCTATGCACTGGAGACCACCGAAGCGGACATACTTGTATTCGGATCGTCTCGGGCCAACCATAATTACGTTCCTGAAATTTTTGAAGATTCTCTGAAAATGAGTTTCTATAATACAGGAAGAGATGGAGTTGATATTCTCTTTCAAACAACAGTGTTAAAATCCGGGCTGGAACGTTATTCTCCAAAATTAATTATCCTTGACTATTACGGAGAGTTTAAAAAAGAGACTGCTACTTACGACAGACTTGCCTCATTATTACCGTATTACAGAACTCATGAGGAAGTAAGGCCGGTTGTTGAATTAAGAAGCCCATTCGAAAAAATAAAATTGGTATCAGAGATTTATCCCTTTAACTCCGAAATTCTGTCGATAGGAATCGGTAACATGGACTTCAATAAGAAAAGATATCCTGAGAACAAAGGATACCTTCCTCTCTATAAAGAATGGAATCAGGAAATTGATTCAGT
>JBBRVC010000096.1:0-14769 GCA_038247205.1 Bacteroidales bacterium | reverse complement strand
GATGAATTCTTCGGATTCAACTGTCAGCGGCTTGCCCATAATTATTATCCTGATTATCTATGGCATAATAACGAAAAAATTCTTCTTCATGAAAATGACTCAGCAAAAAAAGGAGCTTATAGTCCCGACCTTATTCATAAAGCTGCCATAACTTTTCTTGAATCAAATAAAGACAATCCCTTCTTCCTATTCTATCCTACGATCATTCCTCATGCAGAACTATTTGCTAAAGAGGAATATATGGAAATGTTCCGTGGAAAACTTGATCCTGAAAAATCATTTTCAGGAGTTGATGCCGGACCCAATTTCAGGAATGGAGCTTATGGATCACAACCAGAGGCGCATGCTGCGTTTGCTGCCCTGGTTAAACAACTTGATGACTATGTTGGTGAAATACTTGAAAAACTCGAAGAGCTTGGTTTGGAGGAAAATACATTAGTTATTTTTACGTCAGACAATGGACCTCATCTTGAGGCCGGAGCAGATCCGGATTTTTTCGACAGCAACAGTAACCTTAAAGGTTACAAACGCGATATGTATGAGGGTGGGATCAGAGTCCCAATGATTGTCAGGTGGCCTGGTAAAGTTAAGAACGGAACAGAATCCGGCCACATTTCAGCTTTTTGGGATATAATGCCCACTCTGGCAGATATTACGGGTGCTGAAAATCCAGATGAGACTGATGGTATCTCTTTCATGCCCGAACTGCTGGGCAAAAAGCAAAAACAACATGAATATCTGTATTGGGAATTCCATGAGCAGGGTGGAAAAGTTGCAATAAGATCAGGTGATTGGAAAGGCGTGAAATTGAATATTGACTCAGTTCCTTCCGGATTCTGGGAAGTATATGATCTTTCTGCAGATTCAGGCGAAAATAATAACGTGGCTGCTGCAAATCCCGAAATAGTTGAGAGAATGGAGAATATACTTAAACAGGCACATAAACCATCTGAGAGCTTTCCCTTTAAATCAGAACAATAAGCTTTTAAAAATCTGTTTATATCATGAGAAAGAGCAACCTTGATTTGCATCTGCTGAGAAATACTCTCGGCCTGCTTGCTGTAGGAATTATACATAGTGCCTGCAATCAGAAAATTGAAAAGCCGAACATCGTAATTATTTATGCTGATGATCTTGGTTATGGTGATGTAAGCTGTTATGGGGCAACCAAAATAAGTACCCCAAATATTGACAACCTGGCAAAAAAGGGTATCCTGTTTACAAATGCACATTGTACATCTGCAACAAGCACTCCATCAAGATATTCGATGCTCACTGGAGAATATGCCTGGAGACAGAAAGGCACAGGAATTGCCACAGGTGATGCTCCTGCAATAATAAAACCCGGTAGGCTTACAATTGCTTCAATGTTAAAAGATGCCGGCTATTTTACCGGTGTTGTGGGGAAGTGGCACCTTGGCCTTGGTCCGGTAGAGGGGGCAGACTGGAATGGTGAGATAAAATCTGGTCCCATGGATATCGGATTTGATTATAATTTTCTTATTCCTGCTACCGGTGACAGGGTTCCATGCGTATTCGTTGAAAACAGAAGGGTAGTGGGACTGGATCCGGCCGATCCGATTAAAGTCAGTTTTAATGAGCCAATACTGGATGAACCTACCGGAAAAGATCATCCGGAGCTATTGAAGATGCATCCCAGCCATGGTCATGATATGACAATCGTAAATGGCATAAGCCGTATCGGATACATGAGCGGTGGAAAATCAGCTCTCTGGGTTGATGAAGACATAGCAGATATCATAACCGGGAAAGCAATCAGTTTCATTGAAGAACATAAAGACAAGCCATTCTTCCTCTATTTTTCAACTCACGACATTCATGTCCCAAGAGTGCCTCACCAACGCTTTGCGGGTAAAAGCGGGATGGGTCCCAGAGGCGATGCAATCCTTGAGTTCGACTGGTCGGTGGGAGAGGTAGTTAAGGCTATTGAGAAACTTGATCTGTCTCGAAAAACAATTATAATTGTCACGAGTGATAACGGCCCTGTTGTCGATGATGGCTACCGTGATAATGCTGTTGAAATGCTTAACGGACATACACCTTCAGGACCATTGAGAGGAGGTAAATACAGCGCATTTGATGGTGGCACAAGGGTGGCATTCATTGTTCGATGGGATGGAAAAATTAAACCCGGTAAGTCAGATGCACTTTTTTCTCAGATCGATTTCTTATCGTCATTTGCCTCTCTCACCGGACAAACACTTCCCACTGGAGAAGCACCTGATAGCTTCAATGAGATCGATGCATTACTTGGAAAGTCGGAATCGGGACGCAAATGGGTATTGGAACATGCACTTAATGGCAGATTATCAATAGTCAAAGATGAGTGGAAATTTATTGAACCCGGACCTGGGCCGAAAGTTATGGTAAATACCGGTACTGAGACAGGAAGTGATACAATTCCACAGCTTTATGATCTTAAGTCCGATATTGGAGAAAAGAATAATGTGGCTTCTGTAAACATATTGATTGTTAAAGAATTAACAGATCTAATCAATGATATAAGAGAGGAAAGCCTTGTCAGAGCAAACTGAAAACCCGGGTTAGTTAACAGTGTATTCCTTTCCGGAAATTTTAATTGACTTCTTAAATGATTTTTTTGAAGTGAATGAATAGACCTTTCCGTTATGTTTCAAATGTACTTTGCCTTTATCACTGTCAATCGATACTGTTGATGATTTGTCACTAAGAATAATAAAATTGGCGAGTACCAGTGACTTCTCCATCCCGTCGCCATGTTTGAAATTCCAGACTTCATCCGGCAGAGCGAGGCGCTTACTGTCATACACCGAATCACCTGACATCAGGGAGAGCTTTTCATATACGTCCGGAATACTTTTTCCAGTCATTTCTGTATAGCAAACAGGGTTCCTTTCAATGGCAGCCTTTATAAAAGGCAGCCAGTCAACCTTATCCATATTCCGGAAAACGTACAGGGAAAGTTCACAAAGCTCCGATTTATCTGAAAGTCTTACAATTGAATCAATAATTTTTTCACGGCTGTGATCATATGAAAGGTGAGGGACTACCGTATGAATGTAATTTTTGTTGTTTTCAGGAAGTTTGGGTTTTGTGGAAATAAAATCTGAAATTTCAGCAAACATTTCACGGATCAGCTTCCTGGGGATGTCTGAAATTTTAATAAACTCATTTTCAATGTCTTGCAAATTAGATCCCTGATATTTCACCAGAATGGATTCAACATCATTAAATAAGAACTTGCCGGGTATCGGACTGAGATGAAACTCATCTTCTTCAATTTCTTTTACGAGTAATCCTCTTGTTTCTGATGAGAGAGTATACTTGCTGGAATGTTCATATTCAAACATTTTTTCAATTGAGATATATCTTACATTCCCTGTACAATCACACATGTACTGAAATAGCGATTTAAATTTCGACTTGAATCTCAGGAAGTTGAGAAAAATCAGACTTGAAAGGTCAGTTACAAGAAACTCATGCAGCTTTTCAGTGAATTGATCATATTCCTTCTTATCAATTGTTGCATCTTCATTAATAATATGAATATACCCTGAGATATGGGAAACAACGGTTACATTCTCATTTTCCATAGCCCTTCTGGCCTTCTCTGACAATGAAGTGCCATTATACCACATGTTTTTTGTTACAATCCTTCGGTTATTTGTAATCAGACCTTCCTTCTCCATAATAAAATTCTGTGAATGAAGCGGAGTTGCAATAAGGAAGATCTTTTCAAGAGGAATTTTCCCAACGATGAACATCGCTGCAGCATAAAGAGATGATAATGAGACACATTCTCCGGCTCCTCTATTAAAATTCTCCTTATGCCTGAAAGCGTTCATTGCTTCCACGGTCTCAGTTTTCCAATAAGGAATTACATCTGAATTATATTTGTCCAGTCCGAAATGTTTTCTAATATCAATGTCAAAATAATACTTATCCCCTTCATATCCGAAAAGGGCATTTGATTTTTTCAGCATCTCCATATCGAAGAAATCGCTGAAACGCTCTATTTCTTTTGTTTTTGTTGTTAAACCCCAGGTTGAAAGATCAAGGTTAAATGTATAATTCTGAATAATGAACTGTTTTATACGGTTTACTTTGTAGTTAAAGTTCTTCTTATCAATATCCCTGAACCATGGATCATCCCTCCATTTCCAGATTACAGGTGACATTATATTTGCCAGAACCAGTGGGTAAAAGAGCTCAGGAAAAATAAAGATCTCCATATCAGACAGCGTGAAAGCTGAGGAATATTTTTCAAGGGTCTTTTTATCAGAAAACTTGTTATTATCCATACTAATTTTAAAAAGCTACAAAGCTAATAACACAAAACGGGATTTAATGTTTTGCATCAATAAATTTAGCGAGACTGGATAAAGATCATAATTGACATACAGCATCAATTATCTTAATAGAATCTTTCTATGCCGGAGAAAAAGAAATTAGCCTCAATGATTGAATTCTCAACGCTGTCAGAGCCATGCACAGCATTCATCTGTACTGAGACTGCGAACCTTTTCCTGATGGTTCCTTCTTCTGCTTTTCCTGGATCTGTGGATCCTATAAGTTTCCGGAACTGTTCAACTGCATTATCATGCCTGAGTATCAGAACAATAACAGGTCCGGAAATCATAAATTCAATTAAACCGGCAAAGAACGGCTTTCCTTTATGAACCGAGTAAAATGATTCAGCCTGAGGAAGCGTCATTCTTACCATTCTCATTGCAGCAATTTCAAAACCTCCTTCATTTATCATGGCAAGAATCGGACCGGTTTTACCTGTTCTTACTGCGTTTGGCTTAATAATTGCAAATGTAAAATCTGTGTACATGTTAATTTATATGTTATGCAACATCCAATTTAGTCTTCCGGAATATTTTCTATCTTTAGCCCCTTAATTATGCAATTGGTAAAGTGATAGATTTATCCAAATATACAAAAGAATTATCAGAATTATTTTCGACTTCGGGGAATATATTGCTTGTTTGTCATATTAATCCAGATGGAGATGCTATAGGATCTCAAATTGCTCTTTACCACTATCTTAAATCTAAGGGAAGAAAAGTTAACATGCTGTCGCCCAATAACCTTCAGGAGTTCCTGAAATGGCTCGAAGGGGCTGATATGATCAATGTGTTTATTCGCGACAGGAAGAAAGCTCAACAGATTATTTCAGAAGCAGACCTTATTGTAATGCTCGATTTCAATCAGCCTGGGCGAACCGGAGAAGCTGAAAAGTACATCGTTTCTTCAACTGCAAAAAAAATAATAATTGACCATCATCTGGATCCTGTGAACTTTGCAGGGCTTATTATCTCAGATTCATCGATGTGCTCAACTGCCGAACTTGTATATGAACTTATAAAGGAAATGGAAGGGAAACCTTTTGTAAACAAATCATTTGCAGAGGCTCTGTATGTTGGAATAATTACAGATACAGGTAATTTTGAACATGGGGCATATACCGGAAGGACTATGAGAATTGTTGCAGATTTCCTGGACTCAGGAATTGAAAAAAATAAAATCCTTAATCTTATCTACAATAATTTTTCTTCCGGTCGAATGATGCTGCAGGGATTTGCGTTGAACGAAAGAATGATAGTTTTACCGGAGTATAAAACAGCTTACATTTCTCTTTCAAAGGATGATCTTCACAAATATCATCATGAAAAGGGGGACACAGAAGGATTTGTTAACCTTCCACTATCGATCAGGGACATAGTCTTTTCCGCGCTGTTTATTGAAAAAGAGAACTTCGTAAAGATTTCTTTCCGTTCAAAAGGAAAATTCCCGACAAATGAGTTTGCTGCAAAATATTTTTCTGGCGGAGGCCACTTGAATGCATCCGGTGGAGAATATTATGCATCACTCGACGAGACTGTCGCATATTTTCTAAAGGTCCTTCATGATAATAAATGGCAGTTTGAAGATTGAAAGATGAAAAACCAAATCATTATTATATTTTTATTATCAGTCTGCCTCCTCGCTTGTCAAAGCAAAAATGAAAATAATTCACTGAAGAAGCCGGGAAAAGATGAAATGACTGAGCTTAACCGGTATTTCGTGCAGAAGGACAAGGAAAGAATCCAGAATTATATTGAAAGAAAAGGTCTTCATATGACTGAATCTCCGACAGGCTTATGGTATAATATTGAAAAAGAAGGAACGGGTAAATTCCTTACAGATAATGACAAGTTACTTATGGAATATGAATGTTACCTGCTCGATGGAACACATTGTTATTCTTCAAAAGACCTCGGACCCAAAGAAATAATTATAGAAAGAAGTCAACTGGAAACCGGACTGAATGAAGGTTTACGAATGTTGAAAAGGGGCGGGACAGCCATATTCATAATACCACCATTTTTAGCTTACGGACTTGTCGGAGACGGGAAAAAAATTCCTCCGCGGTCTATTCTTATTTATAATGTTTACATACTGGGGACTTAATAGCAAACTGGTACAAAATTTGTTTAAATTATATAAACCATAATATTATGATACGAAAACCAATAACCTCCTTAATATTTTTATTCGGCGCAGTAATATTGCTCTCATTTTCGTCATGCAACCCCGGCAATAAAGCTGAAGAACAAGAAGAGGAATCTATTCTTGCCTATATCAGTGAAAACCCGACGCAAACTTTTGAAAGAATGCCAAGTGGATTATACTATTATGAGGTTCTGGCCGGACAGGGAGAAATTGCTCAAAAAGGTGATACTGCGTATGTAAAGTATACAGGAAAATTTCTTGATGGGACTGTCTTTGACACTAATGTTGGTAAACCCGACACACTTAAAACATTGGTTAATATGGGCGACCTTATTGCCGGATTTGATGAAGGATTAACATATATGCGACAGGGTGGTAAAGCAATGTTCCTGGTTCCATCTGCCATTGGTTACGGATCATCAGGATACTGGTTCCCTGCATATACACCAATGTTGTTTGAAGTAGAGATGGTCAATCTTAAAGCCGGTTCCGCTAAATAAAGCTTAAAAAATAAAAATCACCATTTTATCTTTCAGTTGAGGAATTTCATTCCTCCATTCTGATATGCTTTTTGTTTTTATCGATTCACTCTGGAGAGTAATATCAGCTGCAATGCAAAGTTTTAAATCGGCATGGCACGATTCTAAAACTGATTCCAGCATTCTCTGGTTACGATATGGCGTTTCCATAAAGATCTGGGAAACACCATCTTTTGATTTCTTCTCCAGCTCAAGAAGTTTTGTTACTCTCTCCGCAGGTTTTACAGGCAGGTAGCCATTGAAAGTAAAGTTCTGTCCGGTTAAACCCGATGATATCAGTGCCAGAATAATTGAAGAAGGGCCCGAAAGAGGAGTTACCTCGATTTTCTTCAGGTGTGCAAGAGCTACAATTTTAGCACCAGGGTCAGCAATGCAAGGAAGTCCGGCTTCACTCATAATACCGATATTAAAGCCTTTCTGCACAGGATCAAGATAATCTGAGATCTCAGAATCGGGAGTGTGCTCATTTAATACAAAAAAAACTGTCTCATCTATTGGAAACTCCCTGTCAATAAGCCTTAGAAACCTCCTGGCGCTTCTGATATCCTCAACAATGAAATGTCGTAATTGCCTGGTAAGACTGACCACTTTTTCAGGAATTACCTTCTGAAAATCATCACCTCCAAGGGTAACGGGGATTAAATATATTTTTCCTTTCACAGTTTTTTATATTAAATGCGAAGCGTAGGAGCTCGACGAAGTCAAAATCAATGAGGCCTTTTGCATAATTACCGAATATCATATTATAATATTCCAAATATAGGAATTTTAACTTCTTCATCTGACAAAACTAAATCTTCAATCTAGTTGCCTTTTAGCGATTTTTAATATAGGTTTGTCAGGTAATTGTGTAAATGTGAAACTGACATTTCTTGGCACCGGAACCTCTCAGGGAATACCTGTAATAGCTTGTGAATGCAACACCTGCATGTCGTCAGATTCTCTGGACATGAGACTCAGAACCTCACTGCTTTTGGAAACTGGCGATGTAACTCTTCTATTTGATGCCGGGCCTGATTTCAGACAGCAGATGCTGCGAGAAAATGTTAAAAAGCTTGATTCTATTTTGCTTACCCATGAACATAAGGATCATATCTCCGGAATGGATGATGTAAGAGCCTTCAATTATAAAAGCCAGGATGCAATAGATATTTTTGCAGAAGAGAGAGTTCTAAAAGCCGTAAAAAAGGAGTATTCCTATGTCTTTTCTGAATACCAGTATCCGGGTATTCCAAAAATGAGGCTCAACATAATTTCAGGTAATAGTTTTAGTATATCAGGAATCGAGATTATTCCGATCAGAGTTTTTCATTACCGTCTTCCCATATATGGTTTCAGAATTGGAAACTTCGCTTATATAACTGATGCAAATTATATCCCTGAAGAAAGCAAGGAAAAATTATTTGGCGTTAAATACCTGGTAATTAATGCATTGAGAAAAGAAAAACACATTTCTCATTTTAGTCTGCGTGAAGCGGTCGATTTCATCAGGGAAATATCTCCCAAAAAAGCCTTTATCACTCATATTAGCCACCAGATGGGGACACATAAAGAAGTTTTAAAGGAATTACCACCGGGAATTTCACTTGCATATGACGGACTAAGTTTTATTTGTGACGAGTAGAACAGAATTTCAGTACTTTTTCTTATAACTTTTGCTTAGTTTCTTCTGATAACCGTCTGAAAAGTAATATCTGTTTCTTCCCAGCTGTGAAGTATTCACATGAGAAGCCTTATTCCTCTTCTGGTAGTAGGTATTTTTCTTTGAAGGAGCACAAGATGTCACTGCTGCAACCAAAAAGATTATTAAAATAATTCTAATTAACCTGATTGCTTTCGACATAGGCTTTTATTATTAGTGAATCACCTCTAAAAATACTAATTTATTTTATAAAAGAAAATAATTGTCAATATAATGAGTTTCCGATACACAGAAAAATGAGTTTCCCCGGCACAGATTAAATCCCAAACATACTTTTTAAACGATTTCGATGTTTTATATTGCGAACTATTCAGATTATGCTGATGGTATCAACAGGCTTCGACAGAAGCGATACTGTCGGATTCAGATGTGTTAAGGACTTTAAAAATCAGTAGCTAATCAAGTTTACCTGCACCATTTCCTATTTCAGGCTGATAGAAATCAGGGACCAGACCTGTTATTTTGTGATAAACTGCTGAGAGATCCGACATGAATTTAGCAACATGGTTCTTTTTTACAATACTCACAGTGCAACCGCCAAAACCGGCTCCTGTCATTCTTGTTCCAATAACACCGGGAAGTTTTCTGCCTTCATAAACAAGTGTATCAAGTTCTGTTCCTGTTACTTCATAATCGTCCTTAAGTGAATCATGTGATTGGTTCATCAACTCACCAAAACGCTCTATATTATTTTCTTTCAGAACTTTAACCGCTTCAACAACCCGCCCGTTTTCACTTATGACATGCTTTGCTCTTTTTCTTACAACAGAATCGGTGATATATTTCTCAAGAATAGGAATGTCGTCAACAGTTAGCTCACTTAAATTACTGATAGGTTTATATGCCTGAAGCAATTCAACAGCTTTATCACATTCGCTTCTTCTCTCATTGTATTTTGAATCGGTAAGGCCTCTTCTTTTATTTGTATTTGTGATTATTAATGAACAGTCTTTAAGTATTACAGGTACATTTTCATATTCAAGTGTATCACAATTGAGAAAAATTGCATGATCTTTCTTGCCAAATCCAACCGCAAACTGATCCATTATTCCGCAGTTCATGCCAACAAACTGATTTTCTGCCTTCTGGCTCATCTTCACAAGCTCCAGAGTGCTGATATCTGAATTGAAAAAATCATTCATGGCAACCGCGGTTACCATTTCAATTGAAGCCGAAGAGGAGAGACCTGCTGCGTTAGGAACATCTCCATAATACAAAAACTCGAGTCCTGAAATAGCAATATTTTTTTTGAGAAATTCATTTATTACTCCCAGAGGATAGTTGATCCATTTTTCAGATGTCTTAACAAACAGACCATTGAGCTGTACTTCTTCATCCATATCAAAATTAAGGGTGGAAAATTTTAACTTATTCTCCTTTACTTTCCTGATTAACAGGTAAGTGCCATAGTTAAGTGCACATGGGAAAACAAACCCGCCATTATAATCTGTGTGTTCACCTATAAGGTTAACACGTCCGGGGGAGAAAAAAAGAACAGGTTTATTGTCCCTGTTTCCATATTTTTCGAAAAATTTTTCAGCAAGATCCTGCAATTTCATATTCTATACTTTTAGTTTCTTCTCAATCTCATTTATCTGATTTCTGAAATGCTTGTCTGTATCGATAAGGTTATTAACAGTTTTACAGGCATGTAATACTGTGGCATGATCTTTTCCACCAATATGGGTTCCGATGCTTGCAAGTGAAGCTTTAGTAAGGCTTTTGGAGAAGTACATTGATACCTGCCTTGCCTGTACTATTTCTCTTTTCCTTGTTTTTCCCTGTATGAAGTCAATAGGGATCTTATAATAATCACAAACGATTTTCTGAATATACTCAATTGTTATCTCTCGTCTTGCCGTACTGATTAATTTTTCGACCATTTGTCGGGCAAGGTCAAGAGTGATCTCTTTTCTGTTTAAAGTTGACTGTGCGTACAACGATATAAGAACAGCTTCAAGCTCCCTTATATTATTTGAAATATTAACTGCCAGATATTCAAAGATCTCCTCAGGAAGTTCAATTCCATCGTTATATGCTTTTTTCTTAAGAATTGCAAGCCTTGTTTCATAATCAGGTCTCTGCAGGTCCGCCTGGAGTCCCCATTTAAATCTCGACAGAAGTCTTTGCTCCATTCCCTGCAGTTCAACAGGTGGCCTGTCACAGGTCAGGATCAATTGTTTTCCCGACTGATGGAGATGGTTAAAAATATGAAAGAATGTATCCTGGGTTTTTTCTTTTCCTGCAAACTCATGAACATCATCAAGAATGAGAACATCAATCATCTGGTAGAAATGCAGAAAATCATTTTTATTATTATTCCTTACTGATTCAACAAACTGAGTCTGAAATTTATTGGCATTTACATAAAGAACAGTTTTGTCAGGATGTTTTTCTTTAACCAGGATACCTATCGCCTGTGCAAGATGCGTCTTTCCAAGTCCTGAATCACCATAGATCATCAAGGGATTGAAAGCGGTTCCGCCAGGATTATTACCAACTGCAATACCTGCTGACCGGGCTAATCTGTTACATTCACCCTCTACATAATTATTGAAGTTATAATCTGCATTTAATTTCGGATCAAAATGCACTTTCTTGATGCCGGGAATAACAAATGGATTTTTTATTGAAGGCTGGGTAACATCGAACGGGACCTGAACAGGCCGGTTGTTAAGATCAGTTTTATTTTTTGAAGGGTATCTTACAGTATACGGTTTGCCATCAGAATAGTTGGCATTCTCCATAACAACGTTGTATTCAAGTTTGGCATCAGTACCGATTTCCCGCCTGAGGGTTTTCCGTAATATATCGATGTACTGTTCTTCAAGGTATTCATAAAAGAATGGACTTGGAACCTGAATTGTAAGAATGTTATTCTCGAGCTTTAATGGAATGATAGGCTCAAACCATGTCTTAAAACTGACGGAAGGAATTATGTCACGGATAATCTGCAGACAATTATTCCAAACCTCATGGTGCGTTTTGTTCATTTAGGCGGGTTGTTTTAGTACTATAAGGTTTTCTTCAAATCTTAATCAGGTAGCAATATTTGTAAAAAAAAAACTTAAAAAAAAAATTATTTTTGCTTGCCTTTGTCAAAATAATTATATGTTTTTAATCATCAATTACTTAGCTAAGCAAAAAAAATTAATTTAATTAATACCCTGACTATCAATGTGATATGAATATTATTAATGGTTTGTTGGTGTTTTACAATCCGTTAGACAACCTTGCTCATAATTCAACTTTTCTTTAATAAAACTAGGACTATTTTGTCAACAGTTTTATTTATTTTTTTAAGATCAAGATTATCTGATTTTTATGCAATTTACCTCGAAGGCTCACTCTTTTTTCCAAAAACTGAAAAGTGAACATATCTTTTGGGATTTGCCTTCATATCTTCAAGAAGCAGGTTCAAACTTTGAAGACTACCGTTAAGATTTTTGTATAATGAATCATTAGTAAGGAATTGACCGGCTGTTCCTTTTCCATCATTAAGATTTTCCAGCAAAAGAGAGGTTTTTACCAGACTGTTTTTTAGATTAAGAACTGTAGCTGAGATATCTGATGCGGCAAGGGTATCAGTAATAGATTCAAGGTTGCTCAGAGTTTTACCCATTTTGGCGGAATTTTCAGAGAGCATCTGTGTGAAAACCGATATACTGGTAAGAGTTGCTTCTAACTCTTTTTTCTGAGTACCAATAATATCATCCATATTCCCACTAATATTATTGAGATTTGACATGGTTCCTCCAAGATTCCTCTTAAAATCTTCATTCATAATATCATTTACAGAACCTGTTATTGAATCAATTGCGTCAATAAGACCCATGAGCTTCTCTTTTACAGGGATTAACTCATTTTCCAGCTTGGTTATCAAAGTAAGTGCCAGCCTGCCGGGGATAGTGTCTCCCGGAGTGTATGTCCCCGGACCTTCACCATAAACGAACTGGACCTTCATACCTGCAATAATTGATAATGGTGTAATTTCTGCAACAGTATTTACAGGCAAACTGAACCCTTTGCTCACCGAAAATTCTACCAGAAGCAAACCACTCTCCTTATCCAGAAAAGCAATCGACTGAACCACTCCGACCTTGTAGCCGTTAATTTCTACGGGACTGGATTCGCCTAATCCGCCAATCTCATCATATACAGCATAATAACTAACGGTGCTTTTAAAGAAGTTTTTTCCCTTTAGGAAGTTGAACAGCCAGATAAAAAGTATTATTGTTATTATCGCAACAATGCCAATCTTCAACTCATTCGAAATCTTAATCATTTTTATACGTTTTATTTCTTTCTTATTTGTTCCAATGCATTCTGTAAAGGTACTATTTTGTTGTCTTTTATTGCAATTACAAAAGCATCAGGATAGTAAGACTCTAACATTTTTCTGTGCCTGACTGCAGTCTCATAATCAGCATAATTGCCTGAAGCATATCTGAATCTGTTTTGAAAATTGATTTCAGTTATATCTTTCAGACCTTTAAAATTTTCAGGTTTTATTTCTGTCTGTGTCCGGGAATTGGCTATCTGAACTAAAAATTTTAAGTCGCTGACCGGCATTGAACTCTGCTCAACTTTTTGAGAATCAGACGGAATCGTCGTTGCAATGATATCGAAGGCAGAAATACCGCTTTTTCTGTCAATTTCATTAATATATTCCCTGCAGGCCTTGTAAATTGAATTAGCCAGATGATCCTGACCCTCATTTGAATTGAGGTACTTTTCTTCAGCGAGGTTGGTTATGAAACCTGTTTCTACAAGTACACTTGGCATTGTAGTTGTAAAAAGCACCCAGAATCCGGCTTGCTTTACACCTCTGTCTTTCCTGGCAATGCCATCCCTGAATTGTGTTTGTATCCTTGAAGCAAATTCCGTACTCTGTTTCTGAAAAGTGTTTTGCATCAGCGTAAACATAATGTATGATTCTGGTGATTTGGGATCAAATCCTTCATATTTTGTTGAGTGGTCATTTTCAAGAAGGATAACCTCATTTTCTTTCATCGCAACTTCCAGGTTTGCTGCATCCTTTGCAAGTCCCATAACGAATGTTTCAGCACCTGTAACGCTCTTGGAGGATGCCCAGTTGGCATGGATCGATAAAAATAAATCGGCATTATTCCGATTTGCTATTGCAGGCCGGTCAACAAGATCAACTGTTACATCAGTGCTTCTTGTATAAATAACCTTGACATTTTTAAGATTCTGCTGAAGATACTCGCCTGTTTTTAAGGCAACAGCAAGGGCAATATTCTTCTCTTTACTGAACGCGCCTAAAGCTCCGGGGTCCCTGCCACCATGACCGGGGTCGATTACGATAACCCACTTACCGTCATTTTTGCCCCCCGGTACTGCTCCATTAACAAGCAAAAAAGAAAAAAACAGAAAAATCAGGGATGTAAGATTTGCAGCATATATATTAATGGTATGATGTTTGATGTTTTTAATTTCTGCACTCATGTTTAGTTCATCTTTTTTTAATAGTTTTGCCGCTGACATCCCTAGTCACACAAAATCTATACAAAAATAGTATTAAAGTTGTATTATTTTAACGAAAAACGATTACTTATAGTGTTCCTCGTGGTGGTTCAGGCAATTTCTTTGTTTTCACAGGAGATAAAACCGGTTACCGATACCTTAAAGATACAGCAGGATTCAATAGCCGCTGATACAACAATCAATAATTTAAAGCCTGTTTCACCTGATGCGATCAACAAACTTATCACTTATAATGCTCAGGATTATATCAAAAATGATCTTATTAATAAAAGAGCTTTTCTTGTAGGATCGGCTGTTGTTAATTATGATGATATTGAAATTAAAGCAGATTCAATAATCATTGATATGAAATCAAACCTGGTATATGCCGTAGGCAAAACAGATTCAATCGGCAAACCTATCGGTAAACCGGTCTTTAAATCGGGTTCACAGGAATTTGAGGCTGATACCCTGTGGTATAACTTCAAAACAAAAAAAGCCAGGATCAGAAATATTGTTACGAAACAGGATGAAGGCTTACTT
>JBBRVC010000095.1:0-15039 GCA_038247205.1 Bacteroidales bacterium | reverse complement strand
GTTGTACATTGATGCCGGTACCATCATATACACTTAACCAGCCCGCCCAACTAGCTGTCTCGATAAGTAAATCTACTTCTCAAACCGGAGGATATAATACTAACTGTTTTGGAGGCAGCGCTTCAATTGACCTTACTGTAACAGGAGGCAGTACAGGATCTTATACTTATGCATGGAGCACATCTGACGGTTCCGGACTGATAGCGGGATCAGAGGATCAGAGTGCCCTTACTGCCGGTACTTATAATGTAATTGTCAAAGATTTAAACGGCTGTACAGAAACAAGAGAGATTATCCTTACCCAGCCACAGGCTCTTGGTGCTATACTTACACCAACTCATATTTCATGTGAGTCAGGAAGTTTTAATAACGGATCAGTCGATCTTCAGGTAACAGGAGGAGTTGCTCCATACACGTATGCCTGGTCAAATAGTGCTACCACGCAGGATATATCAGGTCTGGTTCAGGGAAATTATACTGTAACTATAACTGATGCAAACGGTTGTGTTATTATTGATTCGGTTATTATAAACCTTCCTCCACCGCTATCGTATACCAAAACGGTATCCGATTATTACGGTTTTAACATTAATTGCCATGGAATGAAGAATGGCTTTATACGTATTGGCCTCAGTGGAGGTACGGCCCCTTATATTTATTCATGGAGAGGTCCTCGCGGTTTCATATCAGCGGAGAAAGATATCTTTGGGCTGGAAGCGGGTGATTATATCCTTACAATAACTGACGCCAACCTTTGCAGTGCGACCGAGGTTATAACCATGACCGAACCCGGAAAACTTGAAATGTTAATCACCCTTTCGGAAAGTACTGCTGGCGGATTTAATATAAATTGTCCGGGTGAAAACACCGGTTCTATAAACATACAGGCTATTAACCAGGTAGGATATGTGAATTACTTCTGGTCAGATGGTTCGGCAGAAAATACGAGGACAAATCTTTCAGCCGGTGATTATGGTATCATCATTACAGATATGAATAACTGCCATGCAGATACTGTAATAACCCTGACAGAGCCGGATTTCATCAGAATCAGGTTTAATGTCACTCAACCGTCATGTTCAGATATGCCTGACGGAGAGATCAGATTGGCAGTTACAGGGGGTGTGCCGGGAGCGGAATATTCATACAGATGGTCAGATAATTCAACGGGAAGGAATATTTCAAATGTTGTTAAAGGCATTTACAAAGTGTTTGTAACTGATCTTAACGGTTGCACTGCCAGAGACTCTGTAAGAGTGGAACCGGTAACTGAGATTTGCCTGGATATACCTAATGCAATATCTCCAAATGGTGATCTGATAAATGATGTCTGGAATATTGGTCGGATTGATCTTTACGAGAAAATTGAAATCAAAGTCTTTAACAGGTGGGGGGAAGTAGTCTGGAAATCCGAAACAGGCTATCCGCAACCATGGGATGGAAGAAGCAATGGGCGGCCGCTTCCTGTTGATTCATACCATTATATTATAGATTTACATAATGGATCAAAACCGATTGTTGGGAATGTTACTATTGTGAGATAAAAACTGATACATTTACGAAGTTGTGAAGAGGGTAATTTACATATTTCTTTTTTCTCTGGCCTGGAATCTGTCCTCAGGTCAGCAACTCCCATTGTATAGTCAATACCTTTATAATAAGTTTCTTATCAATCCTGCTGTTGCCGGAAGCGATGGTTATACAAGCCTGAACCTTACTGCCCGTGAACAGTGGGTAGGATATTCCGGAGCACCCCGGACTTATTCGTTCTCCTTCCAGACACGAATGATGAAAAGGAGCTTTATACTTAAGCAGACGAACGTCAAGAGGAAGGTTTACAGGCCAAAAACTGATGGAAAAGTCGGTTTTGGGGGTTATGTATTCAGCGATAAGAACGGACTTGTGCAAAGGACAGGATTTCAGTTTTCCTACGCCTACCATATGTGGCTTCAGAATAGCACCCAGCTTTCATGGGGCTTGTCAATGACAGGCTATCATTATAAGATTAACGAGCGGGAAATTAATTTCGAAGATCCTTCTGAACCATGGCTGAATAATGATCTGAGGCGGGGAATATTCGTACCCGATGCTACTTTTGGGGTCTATCTGTTAAACGCAAAATATAATTTCGGTTTTTCGGCCGACCAGCTTTTTGAAGGCTCTGCCAAATTTGGTGACTCTGGTTATGACAGTTACAAGATGAACAGGCATTATTATCTTTTTGGTTCTTATATATTCAGTCCACGACAATATTCAGAATTTGAACCATCATTCCTGTTTATGATGTCGGAGCAGTTAAAACCGCAGGTGGATCTCGGATTGACATACATTTTTAAACAAACCATCTGGTCAGGGTTGTCATACCGGACGAGCGGAGCTATAATTGCCAATCTGGGTGTAAAACATGACAATTTTTTTATTGGTTATGCCTTTGATTTTACACTCCAGGAAATACAGAGAATAACTTACGGTACCCACGAGATCACAATCGCCCTCAAATTTGGTGACAGTACAAGAAAATACAGATGGCTCGACCGTTATTGACCGGGTGATTTCTTCAGGAAATATATGATTGAGCTGCTCTTCTTCCGGTTAAAGAGCGACCTTAGGAAGTATAGTTTTCCTCTTGTCACTCCCTTTAAAAAAGATAGAGATGAGCCTTTGTATTTTTCACTCAATATTGAAATGTAAAATACGTCAAAAGGTAAATTTCTGGTCTGAAAGCACCTGAAACCGACCTTTTCCAGCAACCGGTTAAATGTTGCAGGAGTGTAATGCCATAAATGTCTTGGTACATCATATGCAGCCCAGAATTTGAGATAGTAACCTGCATCATAAGAGCTGCTGTTTGGCAAAGCTACCAGGCAGAGACCCTCCGGTTTTAACAGCCTTGAGATCTCTGAAAAATATTTTACCGGATCATTGAAGTGCTCCAAAACATGCCAGAGTGTTATAGCATCAAAACTTTCTGACGGAAGGGAAGATATCTGGTCAGGGCTAATGACTGGAAATCCAAAAAGTGAGTATGTCAGATCCCGTGCTTTCTGATCCGGTTCAATTCCGGTTACCTCCCAGCCTGCAGCTTTCATCGCTCCGGCGAAATACCCTGTTCCGCAGCCAATATCAAGAAGTTTGCCTGTTTTCAGTCCGGTGGCTTTCAGTAAATGACTGGTTTTTCTTCTGAGCATCAGATCCCTGACAAGCTTGTAAAGTTTGTTCAGGAGCCCCTTTGAAGTATCTGAATGAGAGATGTAATCTTCTGACTGATAATATTTTGCGATTGAGTTTTCATCAGGATGATTCTGGGTAAAAATGAACCCGCAGGTATTACATTTATATAGTCCGAATTCTTCTCCGCTTATGAAGTGGTCTTTACATTTAAGATGCAGGGATATATCAGATGAAGAACATAGCGGACATTCCTTATATTTTATCATCCTGTGGATCAGTTCTTTTAAATAGAGAAAATGCAAAATAGCCTGCGATAAGAAGAATTAATACGATAGAGCTGGCCAGTGATATTTTGTTTCCGGTTATATACGAAACTGGTTCAAAGCTAAATCTGATCTCATGAGCTCCCTGCGGAACAATCATTCCTCGTAGTACATAATTAGTCCGGAAATGTGGTATTTCTTTTCCATCAATATAACTCTTCCAACCGGCCGGATAGTATATCTCAGAGAATACAACAAGTTTTTCACCGGTTGTACCGGATTTATAGATCAATTCATTTGGCTTATAAGACTCCAGGAAGATTGTATCTCCATCGTTTTGAGGATATGAAGACTGAGTTATGTACTCTTTAAACTTAACATCAATCAGTGCTTCACGTGAAGGATCAAATCTGTTGACAGAAGTTATTTCGTTATCCGCATTTTCAACCATTAAAGCCCTTTCAGCAAACCAGGCATTTCCAAGAGCATTATTATTTATTAGTGGAGGCGCGGCAGGATCAACAATTATATATTTGGTATTCAGCATGTTTATTGCATTGGTGGTCTTTAAAATTGTCACCAGATCTTCCAGTGATTTTGCCGTTTGAATGGTCACAAGATCTGAACTTATGCAAGAGTCAATAAGCTCCTGGTATCTTCTGAGCTTGGCGCCGTGGTAGCCGCCGACTGAATGGTGGAAATAAGAGGTGGGGGAATTATCATTAAATGTTGACACACTCATATTCAAAACCCTTTTTACAGAAGGATCCTTAAGGATTGTAGCATCAGCGACCGAAGGGGTGAAAGTCTTTTGTATTACTACAGGTTTTTCGAATCTGTCAGCGTTAAGGTATCTTTTATCCACCGTCCAGAGATCGATGGTAATCAGCAATGAAATTATAATAATTGAATACGTTTTCTTCATCTTCCCAAATATGAAGGCAAGAATTATTCCAACGGATGCAACTATAAAAAACAATGATCTGAAACTGTCGGTTCTCAGAAGATCTTTTCTGTCAGCAACAACCGCAGTTTTTAGCCACGTGGGGAACCCGGTTTCATATTCACTCATAAATGATCCGGCACTACCGGGAATGAGCAGAAAAAGGAACAATAATCCGCCAGTTATGCCACCGGCTATTTTGATACCTTTTATTAATGACTGCCTGGAAAGGGAACCGCTGAATATGTCGCGCAAGGCAATTAAACCCAGAAGGGGAATGCAGAATTGTGCTATCACAAGAGCCATTGTCACGGCACGGAATTTATTATAGCCCGGAAAATAATCTATAAACAGGTTTGAAAGAGGCATGAAATTCTTTCCCCATGCAAGCATTAATGATAACAGTGTTGCCGCTAGCAGCCACCATTTTTCGGGACCTTTGACAATAATTAGACCAAGAATAAAGAGGAAAAAGACAATAGCTCCGACATAGTGCGGACCATCTGTACCCGGTTGCGTTCCCCAGTATTTCTGGATCTGGTTTGCATACTCCAGGGCATTGTTTTGTCTTAAGGCATTATACGTTTCAGAATTACGGGCGAAAGGCTTGCTGGCACCGCCTTTAAAGTTGGGTACCAACAGGTTAAACGTTTCGTCAACTCCATAGCTCCAGTAAGTGATGTAATCTTTATCAAGTCCGGTGGTGGCGTTGGCATCTTTAACGGTAAGATCTGACTTTCCCCTGATAGAGTACTTGCCGTATTCGTATACTGTATAAAGACTGGCGAAGTTAATTCCAATGGCGATAATGAACGGGATTATCAGAAGGGCTGAAGTTTTAAAGAATTTTGCAAGCGCTCCTGCTTTAAAGGCATAGATGAACTCAACAATACCAAAGACAAGTAAGCAAAGCATTGCATAATATGTTACCTGGGGATGGTTTGCCTGAATCTCCAGTGTCAGTACTACTGCTGTAAATAATGCCCCTTTCAGAGCATTATACCGGTATGCATAATAAATGCCCCCTATCATTGGAGCCATGTATGCCAGAGCTATTGCCTGGGTATTGTGCCCGGCTGCAAGGATCAGGAAGGTAAATGAAGATAATCCATATGCCAGTGCACCAGTTATTGATAACCACGGATTCATTCCGAATATCAACAAGAGGACGTAAAATCCTGCCATTGAGATGAATAATACAGATACCGGCATTTTAAAAATTCTAAGTACTGTATCGAGTTTTTTAAAGAGGTTCCCCGGATAGAGGGTTGAAATCAGATATGCGGGCATTCCTCCGAATATCGAATTTGTCCACAAAGGTTCTTTCCCCTCTTTTGCACGGAAGTCATGTATTTCTTTCGAATTTATCCTTGAAACATTCGAATCATTCGCACTGAGTACCTTACCCTCCAGAACCGGATAAAAATATGCAAATGAGATAATTGTAAATAATACAATTGCCAGTATGTGCGGTAAAAATGGCCTGATATTATTCTTAATTTCCATGGATAAAATAAATTATTGATGATGAATGACAAAAATATTGAATTAGATTGAATTATTGGATCTGATCGTTATATCATTCTTTAATACCTCTGATTGACCTTAAGTTTTCCCCGAATCTCCTTAGATCTGACCATTTCCTTGCAAAACCTTTTATTGATTGTAATTCAACAGGCTCATAAAAGTTCAGAAAAAACAGAATGAACGGGAAGCTCATCAGCATACAAATTTTTATTAATAGTCGCGGAATTATAATTATATCATTCAAAAGTAACCCTGCAAGTGATAATACAGTTCCCGATGCCAGGATCATTATCAGTTTCCTGTTTTCATAGGGAATAAAATAAGCTTTCTGGGCAGTGTAATGCATAACACCCCAATAGAAGAATTGTGATATCAGTGTAGCAAAGGCCGCCCCCATAGCATTCCAGACAGGAATAAACAAGAGGTTAAGGGCCAGATTCAGGATAGAGGAGACAATAACAATGAGACTTATTTTGCTTGTTTTTTTTGTGACTATCAGACCATAAATGGATACCTCCCGCATATTCAGGAAAAAAGTCGAAAGCGCCAGGAAAGGCACAAGAAGATATGCACTCCAGAGATCAGGATTTTTTGTTATTACTTTTATTACCTCCGGTGAAAAGAGAGAGACTCCGATTATACCAAACATTATAATATATGATGTATAAAGCATTGCTTTTGAATAAAATCTCTTATTATCGGGAGAGTCTATTCTGCGAACCATCTGTGGAAATATTGCCAGTTTTATTGTATCAACAAATACAAGTTTGAGTGAGCTTGAGATTTTGAAGGCCAGAGTATAAACCGCAACATAACTGAGTAATGCAAGAGAATTTAATGAGTATCTGTCTATTACATTCAATAATACACCTGAAAAGCTTGCAAGAATCAGAGGCAGACCATAAATTAACATTGCTTTAAGTGTAGGAAAATCAAATCGTACAGTACAATTTGCAATCGTATAAGGTGACAGTAATACTATAAAAAGAAGGTTTCCTATCGTCTGTGCCAGATAAATTCCTGCAATACCCATTTTACGGAAGACTATAAAATAAATAGTCAACAGCAGTACAATTATTAGTTTTGAGAAGTTGGCAAATGTAAATAAAAGTGATTTCGACTGGAGTCTGGTAAGAGTATTTATTACATTATTGACTGACTGAAGAGATGATGAGATAACGATAAGGGTTATGGTATAGCTCCACTCTGTTTTGCCGAACATCAGATCTGATAGTTGACCAGAAAATGGTATAAGCAGAGCACAGAAAAATATACTTATTGCAATCTGGGAAAACAGTGACATAAAGAATATCTCCTTCTGATTCTTTGCATGTTCTTTATCCCAGTACCATCGTGTAAGTGATTGGGGTAGTGAGGATGCAATTATGGAGATGAGTACAAGACCAGTAATGTCGAGGATTCCGATTATTCCAAAATCCTCAACAGAGAAGAATTTTGGATTTGTATAGAGCGGGATAAGAATAAATCCCACAACTTTGACGGCAAGATTGCCAAATCCAAATATGAAAGTATCCTTTATGGAAGCTTTGATTGAATTTAACATTTTGCCTTTTGATATAAGTATAGGTCCATCATTCTGAACTCAAAAGTAAGATAAACAAATGATAAACCATGGATGGTCGCTGAACTGTTTAGAACGGCTGTAGTGAAGTTTGGAGTGAGCTAAAGTTTTCATAAATTTGAAGCCAATCAGCTAAATCTTATCGGATGTTTATTAAAATCGGAAACTTCAGTCAATTTGAATACAAAGGAATCAAGGAGATGGCCGCCTTTAATTTGCATCGGGATGTGTTTGCAATACTAAAGCAATTCCTTAAACCAAGTATGCATGTGCTTGATTTTGGATGCGGACAGGGAGCTTTTTCACAACGGCTTGTGGATGCAGGAATGGTCGTCGATGTATGTGATCTGAATACTGAGCAGGTGAAAGCTTCGGTTAACAATAAATATCAGGCTGATCTGAATACCCAATCCGTACAGGATCTTATCCCGGATAAATATGATGTGATTGTTGCTATGGAAATAATTGAGCACCTTCACAATCCATGGAAATACCTTAATGATTCAATTTCTCTTCTGAAAGAGGGTGGAATAATTGTTCTTAGTACTCCAAACATCTCAAATTTTATCTCCAGGTTGAGATTGCTGATGAAGGGAAATCTTATAGCATATGAAAAAACTGATCTGGCCCACGGGCATATCACACCATTATCGTATGTTCAACTTGAGAATATGTTTAATCATTTTGATCTTGAGATTCTAAAAAAATCTTATGCAGGACCTATTCCCATCTTTCATTTTACTGGCTTTTCCCTGTTCACAGTTTTCAGAAATACCATTCTTCCTTTGCTCTATCCCTTTATGTCAGGACCGAAAAGAGGCCGGGCTTTAGTATATGTATTGAAGAAGAAGGAAATTTGAGGTATTTCCCATTTCGATGGGGAAAGAATTTATAATGATATACGGGACTTTGGATTTAGTAATACTTTTTCATACACTTTAGAAATATTTTTCAGAAAGGCTTTTTGTCCGAACTTTTCTTCTGCATATTTTTTGATTGCAACTTTATCGTACGACTCCAGATTTTCCGACATATACGATATTGCGTCAGCCATTTCATTTTCATTTTCAATTTCAACCAATATCCCGTTCTCAGGAATAACAATTTCCTCCGGTCCTCCGCATTTTGTAGATATTACAGGCAATCCTGATGCCATTGCTTCAATAACTACTACTCCGAATGTCTCATCACGGCTCGCAAGCACATATATATCTAATAATGAATAGAATTCAGTTACCCTGTCAGGCATAATCTGGCCATAAAAAGTGCACTTTCCGGATATTCCGAGTTCGAGTGCTGATTTTTTGTAATGATCGAAAAGGAGTCCGTCTCCACCAATGTGTAGTTGGATATCTCTATCGGGAATAAGTGCGAGAGCCTTCAGTAATACATCGATTCCCTTTCTGTTGGTATTCATTCCTCCAAGAATTCCAAGATTTATTCTGTTGGTAGTCTGCCTGTGAGTAATGGTGAATCGTTCAGCTTTAATGACATTATTTACCACCATGATTCGGTTATCAGTGAATAACCTGATATCTGATTTCAACGCTTCACTGACAGCAACAATGCAGGAGCAATTACGGACTGCATAAAGCACACATATTTTATGGACCGGACTTCTGAAATGTTTTCTTATCCACGAATGTTCAGTTATTACACAAGGTATTTTCTTTATTTTCTGTATGATTGTTCCCAGGAATCCGGCCGGGTAGGAAAGATGGCTGTGGATGATGTCAATTCTTTCTTTATCAAGTATTTGATCGCATATGAATTTATAACTATTGTAGAGATACTTCAACTGGTTAATAACAGGAAGAGATCTTCCTGTGGTTACAACAAATTCAGTGAGAAAACCCTTAGATTTCTGTATGTACTTATAACCGGTAAAAGGAGCCAGGTGAGAATAATCAACTTTGAAATACACCACTTTAACATTATGGGATAAGCTTAGGGCTCTGGCCTGATCCCTTATGAAGGCACCGCGCCAGGTATTATTTTCATCAGGATAAGAATGGGTAAGGATAAGGATGTTCATTAGAGAGCTAATCTTTTACATTGTAAAGGTTCATAGAGTATCATACAATCCAATCAGATTTCCTTTAAAGACTTCTGTATTATACTTCTGCAACACTGCTTTTTTCCCATTTTCGCCCATCATTTTTCTAAGATCCTTATCATTTAGAAGCATAATAATTGCTTTTGCCAATTCCGGAATATTTTCAAAAATCAACCCGCAATGATAAGTTTGAAGAAGATTTTGCTGTGGTTTGCAGTTGGAGGCAATAATTGGCTTTCCTCCGAGCATATAGTCATAAATTTTATTAGCTACTCCTGATTCGTGTTGGGGATTCTTATGAAACGGGGCAATACATATATCGCTTATATGAAGATAGGATGGAAGTTCAGACAAATCGATCCATGGGATATAGATAATCCTTTCTTTTATAACAGGAGAGGATATTTTCCCATTAAATCGTGGCACATCCTTTTTATCAACCGGACCAATGATCATAAAATCAATATCATAACCCTTTGTAATCACTTTTTCAAAAGCAATAAGAGCATCAAATATTCCTCTTCGCTCTGCCACAACACCGAAATAAAATAGAATGGGAAATTTCTTCCTGAATGGAATTTTACCCTCATCAACAATGAAATTGCTCATCCGACTTACATCAGGGACATTTGGCAACGGGCAAAAATCTTCCTGTTTGAGATGAGGATGAATACTTAATAATGAATCTCTGAACTCTTCACTCAATACAATTATTTTGTCAGGATAGCCAAGATATTCCTCTTCCTTCTTTATCCAGTTTTCAGGCCGTGCAATAATACTTCGCAGAAACCCTTTAGTCCAGTTGTAGGTTGTAACAGCATACGCGAAATTTTCATGAAGATCCAATATCATTCTTACTTTCTTTCCGGATTTTCTTATTCCACGGTAAGTGCACTTAGACATATAAAGATCATGGGCATGCAGAACTTCAAGATTATTTTCGAGAATGAACTTTTTGATTTTTGAAGCCCAGAACCACTTATAAAAAGGAAGCATATTCATGAAGAAAAAAAGTGTGTTTTTCAGTTTCCCGGATATACTGATCCTGGTAACCCGGATACCCGGCAGAGAATCATACGTTTTATTGTCAAAACCAAAGCATAATACGGATATCGTGTGCCCTGCCTCTCTCAGAATATCAATTTCCCTGAGAACCCGTTTATCGTTATTCAGATCGTTGTCTACAACTACACCTATATTCATTCAGTCGTTATGATTGCATTTGTAAATGCTAAGGTAGGAATACTGGCCAGTATATAAAACACCGGGAATAAATTACCTGAGAATTGAAGTCAGATGCCTTGTCAGTTCTGTCCTGCTGAATTTTTTTATTTTATTATCAGGAGGATTTTTTATTACATTAGTTAATTCCAGAAGGTAAGCGGCAATTGAATTGAAATCGTTATAGGCAAAAGTTTTACCGACTCCTGCTTCTGCGATAATCTCTGCCGCATCGCCATCTGCCGGTCCGAGGCAGAGAACTGGTTTTCCTGAAGCAAGATATTCGAATAATTTCCCTGTAAGAATACTTCGGTTACTATGGTGGTCAGGAATAATAAGAAGAAGCACTGATGAAGACATCATAAAGCTAATTGCTTCATTATGATTAACATAAGGAATAAACTGAACCCTCTCAATATCGATTTTTTTAAGAATTTTTTCTTTTTGGACCGATGAAACAGTTCCAACAAGACGAAAAAGGAAATCTTTGCCTTCACTCTTTAATTTTTCAAAAGAAGAAAGCAAACCTTCAACCGGATATGACTCTGATAAAGTCCCTATATATGAAATTGTGAATCGTTCAGGCTTAACATTAATTGCATCTTTAAAATCATCTTCATCAAATCCATTGGTAATAACTTCAATTTTCGAGTCAATTTCCGGGACTTTGGAAACAAAATGATCTTTTAAGGATTTACCAACTGTTATTATTTGATCAGCCGATTTTAATACATCAATTTCAAAAGACCTGTCAAGCATTTTTGAGATGTATGTAGGGTAGAACTGCATGTAATAGTAGATGTCCGTCCACGGATCGCGAAGATCTGCAATCCATTTGATTTCAGGGAATTTCTTTTTTAATTTAAGTCCGATCAGTTGGGTTGAATGTGGAGGACTCGTTGTAATAATGTGGCTTATTTTTTTACTTTCTATGATCTCAATTGCCTTTTCATATGCATACCTGTTCCAACCTCTACGCGGATCGGGAATAAAAAAATTTCCCCTGATGAACCGTAATATTTTTTCTTTAAATGAATTGCCTTTGCTCTTGGCAAAACCTGCCGATGGAACACTTGATTTATCCCGGGAATAGATTCTGAACCAATCGGTTGCCCTTGTCCTGTGTACTTTAATTCCTTCGGGTATATCTTTTTCAAGGGAATTATCGAGTGCAGGGTAGGCTGCATAATAAGGATCAACAGTAAGAATTACAGGTTCCCATCCATATTCGGGAAGATACCTCGCGAATTTAAGCCATCGCTGAACTCCTGCCCCCGATCCGGGCGGCCAGTAGTAGGTAATGATGAGAACCTTTTTCATTCTACAATTTTCTGAGAAGGGTCCTGATGCTGACCTTTTCAGTAATAATATCTTTCAGTTTTGAGACAGAAACACGATCCTGTTCCATTGAATCGCGATATCTGATAGTTACCGTGTTATCTTCAAGTGTCTGATGATCAATTGTAATGCAATATGGTGTTCCGATAGCATCCTGTCTTCTGTAGCGTCTTCCGATAGAATCCTTGTCGTCGTACTGGCAGTTGAAATCGAACTTCAGATCTTTGACAATGTTTTCGGCTAATTCGGGAAGACCGTCTTTTTTTACAAGAGGCATTACAGCGAGCTTGATTGGGGCAAGAAATGACGGAAGCCTTAAAACAACTCTGGTGTCGGTGGTTCCATCTTCTTTCTTCAACTCTTCTTCCTGGTAGGCTGCCGATATAACCTGAAGGAACATCCTGTCAACTCCGATTGATGTTTCGACAACAAACGGAACATACGATTCTCCTTTTTCAGGATCGAAGTACTGCAGTTTTTTACCTGAATATTCCTGATGCTGCTTAAGGTCGAAGTCTGTTCTTGAGTGTATTCCTTCAACTTCCTTGAATCCGAATGGGAATTTAAATTCTATATCTGTAGCGGCATTCGCATAGTGCGCAAGTTTCACATGATCGTGGAAACGATAGTTCTCATCACCGAATCCAAGTGATTTATGCCATTTCATCCTCAGCTCTTTCCATTTTCTGAACCAATCGAGTTCGCTTCCCGGCTGAACAAAGAACTGCATCTCCATCTGTTCGAATTCTCTCATCCTGAATATGAACTGTCGCGCAACAATCTCATTCCTGAAAGCTTTTCCTATTTGTGCAATGCCGAACGGGATCTTCATCCTTCCGGTTTTTTGTACATTAAGAAAGTTTACAAAGATACCCTGGGCTGTTTCCGGACGGAGATAGATCTTATTTGCCCCCTCTGCTGTTGATCCCATTTCGGTGGAAAACATAAGGTTGAATTGCCGGACATCTGTCCAGTTACGGGTTCCCGATATAGGGCAAACTATCTCATTATCAATAATTATCTGTTTTAATTCAGCAAGGTTGCTTTCGTTGAGTGCTTTTGCGAACCGGTCGTTGATTTCGTTTATTTTTGCCTGGTTGGCAACAACACGGGGATTTGTCTCCCTGAATTTTGCTTCGTCAAAAGTATCACCGAAACGGCCTTTGGCCTTTTCAACTTCTTTAATGATTTTGTCTTCAATTTTGGCAAGATGATCCTCAATCAGAACATCGGCCCGGTATCTTTTTTTCGAATCCTTATTATCGATAAGAGGGTCATTGAACGCATCGACGTGTCCGGAAGCTTTCCAAATTGTAGGATGCATAAAGATTGCGGAATCTAGTCCGACAATATTATCATTAAGAAGAACCATGCTATCCCACCAGTATTTTTTGATGTTATTCTTTAATTCCACGCCATACTGGCCGTAATCATAAACTGCACTGAGTCCGTCATAGATTTCACTTGATGGAAAAACATATCCGTATTCCTTGCAATGAGCCACCAATTTTTTGAAAATATCTTCCTGAGCCATAATAGTTTTGTTTGTATTAGAGGAGGTAAAAGTAATTCAAAAAATTCTGTTTTACCAGATTGTATGGAAGAAATGGTAAGACACCTCGAAGCAGCATCGTCACAAAATGAGCCTGATGGACCACTTATGGACATTACAGGAAATCTATTCGTATATTTACTGCTTGTTATGATTTAAATATGAAGAAGAGAACCGATTTTCTAGTGATAGGGTCAGGAATTGCTGGACTTACATTTGCTTTAAAGGCTGCCGCATACGGTAAAGTTACCATTGTTACGAAGGCTAAGCTCGAGGACACAAATACAATGTATGCCCAGGGTGGCATAGCCGCTGTATTCAGAGAACCGGATAATTACAAGAAGCACATCAGGGATACAATTATTGCCGGTGATGGATTTTGTGATGAAGGGGTTGTTAAGATGGTTGTTCAGGAGGCGCCTGAAAGAATAAAGGACCTTATTGATCTGGGCGTCACATTTGACAAGAACCAGGATGGAACATATGATCTGGCAAGGGAGGGAGGACATTCTGAAAAAAGAATACTTCACTCAAAAGATAAAACAGGTGAGTGCATTCAGAAAGCTCTGATGGAAAGGGTAAGGAATGATCCGCGCATTGAGGTTTTTGAAAACTATTTTGCAATAGAGATACTCACCCAGCATCATCTTGGCGAAGTACTGAAAAAGAACTTCACTGGAATAAAATGTTATGGGGCTTATGTTGCAGACCTGGTGAACCAGAAAGTAATAACATTCCTTGCTAAAGTGACAGTTGTTGCAACTGGCGGTCTTGGCAATGTATACCTTACTACCACCAATCCGGAAGTTGCTACCGGTGATGGCGTGGCAATGGTATACCGCGCTAAAGGGGCTGTTGAAAATATGGAATTTATACAGTTTCATCCTACCTCCTTATATGATCCTGATACAAAGCCTTCGTTTCTGATTACCGAAGCCTTAAGAGGTTATGGAGCTACATTGAAAAATATGGCAGGAGAAAAGTTTATGAAAAGGTATGACAGCCGTGGATCTCTTGCCCCGAGAGATATTGTGGCACGGGCTATTGATAATGAAATGAAAATTTGGGGTGATGATCATGTATGGCTTGATTGCACACATCTTGATGCTGAAGGGTTAAGAGATCATTTCCCAAATGTTTATGAGCACTGTCTTACCCGTGGTATTGATATTACCAAAGATATGATACCAGTAGTACCTGCCGCTCACTATTCATGCGGTGGGATTAAGGTTGATACTGAGGGACAGTCCAATATTGACTCTTTATATGCTTTGGGTGAGGTATCATCCACAGGCCTTCACGGAGCTAACAGGCTGGCCTCCAATTCGTTGATTGAAGCGGTGGTTTATGCGCACAGGGCATCAGTACATGCAGGAAAGCGTATGT
>JBBRVC010000094.1:0-15271 GCA_038247205.1 Bacteroidales bacterium | reverse complement strand
TTATGAATTTCTTTCCTTATATGATCCGGATCCAGTCTGACAGGCTGCAACACCCCTTCAGAAATTATTAATCTCTCACGGATATTCGAAGCTAACCGGTAATCTGTTGTAAAACGGATCTTAGCTGGGAACAAGGTTGAGCATTCTCCACAGAAGGTACACCTGCCCAGATCAATTCTGACAGGACCTGTAAAAATCGCATCTGTCGGGCATACATCTGCAAGTGCCTGTTCATCACCTATTTCCAGGCTGATTTCAGGACGGCCTCTAAATAGACCAGGGACCTTGGCTTTTGTAGTATCAGGTATATATTGCTTCCCCTGGTGGTATAATATTTTAATTGTTCTTAGCATCTCCTGCAATTTAATTTGTTAAAGATCATGTCCGCAATAAGACAAATTGAAACTCTTATTACAAACCGGAAAATCCGAGATCTCATTATTCCTGACTGATAATGCAAGTGCCAGCCAGTTATGAAATGATGGATCTTTCACTTTGTAAATAAGCAATTCTCCCCTATCGTCAGTAATTGCGGCATGACAAATTTCACCTCTCCAGCCTTCTGTCAGGGATATTGAAAATACTCCCGGCTTTAACTTCCGGGGATCACTCCTTCTGCTGGTAGGTTCGGGAAGATCATTTAATAGTTTCCTCAGATAGGAAATTGACTGAATAACCTCTTCCTTCCTTATCTGAACCCTTGAATATACATCTCCATGGTGTTTGAAGATAGGCTGGTGATTTAATTCAGAATATAAACCGTAAGGATGTGAAATTCTTATATCTCTCTCCAGTGCATTCATCCTTGCTGACATTCCCACAGTGCCAATAGACAATAACTGTTCGTACGATAATGATCCGGTACGCTCAAATCTTGATAAAGTTGAGGGTAGTTTTGAAATCTCTGCATTCATCTCAACGAAATCAGGCTCAAAAGCATCAAGAATTACCGTTAGTCTGTCGGAAATCTTTTTATCAAACGGGTAAGGATTATAACCCGTACGGATTAAACCTTTTGCAAGACGATTCCCACACCATTCCTGAAAAAAATTTATTATCGGAGTTCTCAGTCGTCCAAAAACGGAGCTGCCAAGCTGATACGCCACATCTGTGCAAATTGCACTCAGGTCGCCTGTGTGAATGGCTATTCTCTCAATTTCCTGAGCAAGGGTTCGGGCATAGAGGACTTTATGATCTGCTTCAGCTCCTGAAAGACTTTCAAGAAGATAAGCGAAAGCTGTTGTGTGTCCGACTACGCTGTCGCCAGCGATGGATTCAGCAAGAATAGTTTTTTGTATAAGTTTTTTCTTTTCAAGAAACAGTTGCTCAACTCCCCGGTGCTGATATCCAAGCTGGATTTCGAGATGCAATATCTGTTCACCATTACATACAAATCTGAAATGACCCGGCTCAATTATCCCGGCATGTACCGGCCCCACACCTACTTCATGAAGTTCTTCACTTTCAATATTAAAAAACGGATAATTACTGATTATCTGAGATTTATCGTACCTGGATTCTGAATAGCGAACCGGTTTGAGCCATGGATGATCGGTATAAGAAATACCAAAGTTTTCATGGATCTCGCGTTCAAATTTCTCAAAGGAAAAATTCGTTGCTGATAAAGAATCTAGAACAGAATTACTACTTACCAAAGATGATGACACAAGAATATTATGCTGCTGATCATCGGCTATGCAACAGATCAGTCGGATAAGTCCTTTGTCAATAAATCCAAAATACAATACACAATGCCGTTCAGGATGATTTTCCAGCAGTTCTTTAATACTTCCGGAAAAAATTTTATAATCTGCTTCCGGAATCATTTTTAACGGAACAGCTTCACTATTATTTATTTGTATGAAACTCATTTTTAGGAGGGTAAAAGATTAACTGCGTCCTGAATTAACTGAACAAATTTTGCCGGAGGATTCAACCCGAGCCATATCGCCGTAAAAAGGAGAACATATTGTGAAAGTGATTCCCATGGATTAATGTGGGGAATATTTGACTCGTCGAAATCTGCGACCGGCAGAAAAAGTACCTTTAGAATATTTCTTGCAAAAGCCCAGATAACGATTGTTAGAAGTATCAATACCATAACAAGAAGAATTATATGGTTTCCTTCAAAAAGAGCCCGGAAAATCAGGAACTCACTTACAAACAATCCGGATGGTGGCATGGCTGTAGCACTGATAAATCCAAGCAATAATACAATTGCTCCGGTCGGGTTGTACTTGAAGTAATTGCCAATGTGTTCGATACTCTTGGTCTGAAAAACCCTGTATAACTGGTTATATTGAAAAAACAGAGAGGATTTTACAAATGCATGAAGTACAATATGAAGAATGGCAGCATAATAGCCAACTCCTCCTGCTGCAATACCGAGCATGACAATTCCCATATGCTCAATGCCAGAGTAAGCCAACATCCTTTTGATATTCGTAACCTTGGTCATATAAACAGTTGCAACGAATATTGAAAGGAAAGCCGCAATAAATATCACCAGATTAGCCCATTGAAAAAGTGATGTCTGTGCTACAACAACATAAAATCTGAAGATCCCTACAAAGCCGAGATTCATTAAAACACTGGCCAGAAGCGCTCCGGCCGGGGCAGGAGCTTTATCTTTGGCATCGATTCCTGCAGTATACATTGGAACCAGGCCAAGTTTGGCTGTAAAACCGGTAAAGATGAAAAGAAATGCCAGTCGAAGCCAGAATGGATTAAGCTGATCTTTATAGGCCATCAGGTTTGCAAAGGAGAGATCGCTTGAACCTGCATGCTGAAGAGAGAGACTGAGAAACAGGATGCCAATAAATACGAATGTGATACTGATTGCGCAGATAAAAACATACTTCCAGGTTCCTTCCAGCGCCAGCTTATTCCTGTGGTGATAGATCAGCATCGATGCTGACAGTGTTGTCATCTCTGTGAAAATCCAGATAACGGCAATATGATTTGCCAGGTATGCAGCTGTAATTGAAGTGATTAGAAAAATCAGAGATGAGAAATATATTGCCCTTGATTGTGGGGTTTCGTCATGCCGTTTGATATACAAATAACTATGGACCAGCGCTGGTATGGTGATCAGGCTCAGAGCCATCAGGAGCAGGAGACCCAGAGAGTCGAATGTGAAATATTCCAGTGAAATGCTTCTGTAATTATAACAAGCGAAAAAGGTGAAGCCTGTCTGAAGTACTCCAAACGCTATAATGAGTATATGGTTAAAAACAGTTTTCCTGTTCACTAACAGTAATCCTGCTATTAAAAATGCGATTATAAGATAAATCCCGGTCATCATTTACTGTTTAATAGTCTTTCAAATTGCTAAGCTGATCAACATCCACATCCTTAAAAACGTCTCCTATTTTATTCAGGAAGATCCCAAGTATCAGTACGCTGGCAAAAACATCGAGCATAATACCCAGGTTCACGAGATTTGGCATTTCATTACCTACTGCCAGGGAGAGTACAAACACACCGTTTTCTATAATAAGATAGCCCATTACGTGGGTAATAATCTTTTTCCGTGACGCAATAAAATAGAGGCCGGTAAATAATGTGGAGAGTGAAACAATGAAGAAGATCTTGTCAAGATGGGTATCCTGTATTGAACTTGCCAGAAGCACTGTAATTACAATGATTATAGTTACAATTATCAGAGAAATAAAATGCGGCAGGTAAGGTTCCGTTTCGCGTGTTATTTTATTTCTTTTAATCAGGTAACCCAGAAAGACAGGAACAGCTATAGCTTTAAAAATGATTGTTTCCAGAAGGATCAGAACCAGATTATAAGTTTTAATATCCTGCAGCTGCATGAATGTTACTCCAAAAAGAATAAATCCCTGCAGAGCGAGAACCCTGACATAAGTTACAATCCTGTTTGCAATTGAAACATATAAGAGACTTATAATGAATATGATCAATAATACGTTAGTCATCTTTTTAAATATTAAACAAATTTACCCAGTACCAGCAATGCACCGAGAAAGATTAAAAAACTTACTGATGATAGGGCAAGTATGAACTGAGGATTATGACTCATTCTGAATCTTGCCATAAACGATTCGATCAATCCTATTACAACTGCAAAAATGATCTGAATAACCAGAAAAACAGGCACAGCCCAGATCATTGCCAATCCTCCGATGAAAAAGCCCGCGATTATAGCGCCATACATTGCAAACTTAAGATAGCTTGCAGAAATGATCAACCCCAGATCGAAGCCACTGTTATCAAGTATCATAACTTCGTGGATCATAGTAAGTTCGAGATGTGTCTTTGGGTCGTCGATTGGCATTCGGCTGTTTTCAATCATTGCAATCATTGTGAGAACGAAAGCGGCAAGTCCGCCCAGGGTATATGTAATTGACGAACCAAGGTGCAACTCCGAAAAGATTGAATAAAATGAAGTATTCCCGGTTAGTAGAGCAAATGAGCCTATGAGAATAAAAAATGCCGGTTCGGCAAACATCGAATAAAGAGCTTCCCTGCTTGCTCCCATTCCTTCAAAACTGCTTCCGGTATCCATTGCTGAGATTATACTGAAAAATTTTCCAAGAGCCAGTATATAGGCAAAAAAGATAAAATCACCATCGAAGCTGATTATGCCTTTGTAAGAACCAATCGGAACAACAAGACAAGCCATCAGCACCGAAGAAAAATATATTACAGGTGAAATTCTGAAGATTATACTGGTTGTCTCGCTATATACAGCCCCTTTTCTGAATAATCTTATAACATCATACACCGGCTGCAAAATTCCCGGTCCCTTTCTCCCCGAGGCTATACTCTTGGTACGCAGGACGATACCGGTAAATAATATCGCTGAAAGAACTATTAACAGAAGTGCTGGCATTTTACAAATTGTTTAAAAAATGAAGTATCGTTATTATTTTATCAACTATGAGTGGCACGCATATCACAGCTGTAATAAATATTATACCATATAATATATACCGTTGCAGGTGTCCATTCTGAAGAAAAACAAACATATCCATCAATCTTGAGATGAGCTTCAGAGGCTTGTCAATCAAAGTTCCTTCAATTTTATCATAAGGATCTGTTTCATATTTCTTTTTACCCGGGAATACTTCAGATACCTCAACCTCATTCTTTTCTATCGTAAGCACCGGCTTGGCAAGTTTTGAATAACTTCTTACAAATGAATTGGCTGTATACTGGAGTTTCCTTCCGGAGTTAGAATATCCGCATCCCCATGTGGCACCGGTAACAATTATTTTGTTTTTGCTTACAATTTTTCTTAACCATAAAATTCCCAGGACCAATACTGCATAACCTAGGAACACCCGATTAATAATCTGAAGTGAGTCTATTGCACCGACTTTGATCAGGTTCAGGTTGAAAACTATGTGATGTGTGAAAAGATTAACAGGTCGCTCAAGAGCGGTAATGAAAAAAGAAGGAAATAATCCGATGGTAAACATCAGTAATACAATCGCATACATCGGAAGAAGCTGCCAGAATCCGGTTTCTGTATAATCCTGCTGTACTACTGATCGCGGACTTCCAAGAAAAACAATACTGAATGCCTTGGTAAAGCACATAAATGCCAATCCTCCTATCAGTACAAGTGCGACCAGGGAAAATATTATCATTATCAACGATAAAAAACTCGCGCTGTAGAGCCAATTGTATAAACCGCCATAGATCATAAATTCCGAAATAAAACCATTCAGTGGTGGCAATCCGCAGATGGCAATTGCAGCAACCAGGAATAGAATTGAAGTTCGGGGCATCTTTTTAATAATTCCACCAAGTCGTTCAATACTGACAGTATGAACAGCCTGCAGTACATTTCCGGCACTGAAGAAAAGGAGTGATTTAAACAATGAATGATTCAGGGTGTGAAGCAAAGCCCCGGAGAATCCAAGGATAGCCATCCACTTATTTACTGATCCTAATCCTATGCAGCCTATACCAATTCCAATTCCTATAATCCCGATATTCTCAATGCTGTGATATGCCAGGAGTCTCTTAAGATCGTGCTGAATTATTGCAAGCATTACGCCGTAAATGCCTGTGAAGATTGAGATGAACAGAATAAAATAACCTATTGTTGTGTAATCAGTTTTGATCAGGAGTAACATTCGTAAAATTCCGTAAATGCCTATTTTAATAACAACCCCCGACATTATTCCGGATACATGTGAAGGTGCAGCAGGATGAGCATAGGGCAGCCAGGTATGAAATGGCACGAAGCCGGCTTTAATTGCAAAGCCAATGAAAAAACAGAGAAATAGTGCCGTTCCGGCAAGCGTCGACTCGTGATGAGTAAATTCAACGATCGCATCAAAACTATAACTGCCTGTTTTGAATGCAACGTAAATGAAACCAAGCATAACAAAAAGAATACTTATATGCGATTGTACAAGGTAATTGATTCCGGCTTTTATAGTCTCAGGTTTGTGATGATCAAAAATCACAAGGATAAATACAGATAGTGCCAGCATTTCCCAGAAAACCAGCAGTATGAATCCGTTCTGAATAGCACATATTGCCAATAAGGCGAAATGAGCCAATAAATACGCAATACAATGGAAATTGATGTCATTTTTTCTCTCCCTGTACCGTTTCATATAATTTAACCCGTAAACAGCACCGGTTATCATTGTAAAATTTATTGTGAGGATAAACCATGCAGAAAGTGCATCTATTACCAATGGCACCTCTCCAAACACTACTGGTCCCGAAAGAATAACTTCGAAATTGTAACCCATTAATGACCTTACTGCCAGCACACTACTAACAATACCCAGGAATAAAACAGCTGATAATGTTATAATAGCCTTGACTTTTGTATTGAAAAAAAGAATTGCAATCAGAGCTGAAACTAATATGACTATTAAGAAATTGATCAATGCCAGATGTTTAAAACAGTTCCTATAAATATAGTCAGAATAAATATGATCCCGTAAATTACATACGCCTGAATCTTACCGTTCTGAATAAACTGGAAAATATTAATAAACCGTAATATCAGATGCATTAACGGATCAATAATTTTAGCTTCTATAATATCGAGATAAAAAGAATGATATTTCCTGGTATCAGGAAATGTTTCAGATCGGTCTATCTCATTATAACCCTTCTTTTCAATCAGTATGAAATTCAGAAGTTTCCCGAAAGATTTTGAGAACGACTTTCCTGAATATTGCATCCTGCTGTTCGGAGCAATATAACCGCATCCCCACGTTGATGATATTATGGCCTCAGTCCTGCGTGTAAATATCCATCTGATCAGAAATATCAGAGCAACAACCAGTATGAATACTGCCGAAGCAATGCTTATACTCTTCATACTTGCTACATATATGTGAAAATCACTGATATCCACATAATTTAAACTTACAAATGAATTTTTCAGTATTAAACCCAAAAGATTGATAAAATAACCCGGAAGAAATGCTACTGCAAGCATTCCGGCAACAATTATGTACTGGGGAAGAAGCATAAGAAATGGTACTTCCACAGGCGGATGGCTTATTTCTTTTCTCGGTGTCCCAAGAAAAATTGTTCCAAATGTCTTGGTGAAAGTAAGAATGGAAATACCACCTATCAGGCTCATTCCTGCAAGGGTTAAAATCATCAGAGTTATCTGGGCTATGTTATTGGAATTAATGCCTGAAAGGATCCCACTGTATATCAGGAATTCTGATATAAATCCATTAAGAGGCGGAATCCCCCCGATTGCCAGTGATCCTGCAAGAAAGAGTAAGCCTGTTTTTGGCATCGATTTTATTAGCCCTCCCAGTTTATCCATATCACGTGTATGTGTTTGAAGATAGACAGATCCAGCCGAAAAGAAGAGCAGCGACTTGAATAATGAATGGTTTAAAACGTGCAGGAGAGCGCCTCCGAATCCAAGAAAAATCAATATATTTTGTCCGCTACCAAGGCCAATTAAGCCCAGTCCGGTGCCAATACCTATTAACCCGATATTTTCTATCGTACAGTAAGCAAGCATCTTCTTAAAATCCCTGTGTACCGCTGCGTTCATTATACCAAAAAGTCCGGTTATTAAAGATAGGGTTAATACAATTTCACCAATTATTATATAATCTGTTCTGAGACAGGTGATTACCCTGAATATTCCGTAAATGCCCATCTTAACAATAACACCCGACATTACGCCGGAAATATGGGATGGAGCTGCAGGATGTGCTTGTGGTAGCCAGGTATGAAGTCCAAAAAAACCGGCTTTGATCCCGAATCCTGCAAAGAAAATCAGGAATAACCAGATATTTACATTTGTATCAAAAAACATACTGATTCCCTTAAAGTCAAAAGTTCCGGTTTTAAAATATATCCAGATAAATGCTACTGTGAGAAGTACGACACTAATGTGCATCTGAACTAGATATGTTATTCCGGCTTTAAGTACTTTAGGGTTTGTATAATCGAACAGCACAAGTAAAAGTGAGGAAATAGACATTAATTCCCATGCAACAATAAAGGCAATACTGTGCTGAACAATTACGACCAGAAGCATCGACGACTGAAATATCAGGTACAAAATCCAGTGGAATGATATCATCTCAGGCCTTGTTGTGGATGATTTAAGATAGCCTGCCCCGTACAACACACCTGTTATGCTGGTGAAATTAATTATAAGAATAAACCATGCAGACAAAGCATCAATCCGCAATGGAATTCCACCAAAGATAGTTCCCCCGTTTACAATGATCCCGATCCCTTCTGATGAAAACGCACTGACTGCTACAAAACTGGTTATTGTTGCAATGAGAATCACAGTTATAACAGTAATAACAGGTTTAATTTTCAAAGGAAGAAAAGGTATAGCTGCTATCCCTGATAACAGAATAAATGCGAAAATTTTGAAAAGAAAACCAATTACCTCGCCATCATAGTCCATCATTCTCCCGTTAAATCATCTGACTGTTTCAATCAGTGGTGCAAAAGTAAAGAAAATTCCAAAGTCATATTGATATAAAAAACTTAACTTCGCAAAAGAACCAGAAATTCTATTTACCCGCTTCAATCTTCACAATCAGATGACAAATAACGACATACTACGCCGCATCCGGTTTATTTTCGATTTCAATGATTCAAAAATGATAGATTTGTTTGGACAGGCTGATTATATGGTAACTCGTGCACAAGTCAGCAACTGGTTAAAAAAGGAGGATGATCCTTCATTTGAAAAGCTCGTTGATCAGGAGCTGGCGGTTTTCCTGAACGGTTTGATAAACGATATGCGAGGCAAAAAAGAAGGAAACCAGCCAATACCCGAAAAACGGCTGAATAACAATATAATTTTCAGAAAATTAAAAATAGCACTGAATATTAAGGATGAAGAAATACTTAATATACTTGAACTTGCCGGTTTAAAAATCAGCAAACATGAATTAAGTGCATTTTTCCGTAACCCTGGTCAGATGCAGTACCGGCCCTGTGAAAATCAGGTCCTGCGGAATTTCCTGCACGGTTTACAGATTAAACATCATACTATTTAGGCTAACAAGTAACCTATTTTACATTCAATTGCATTTCCTTTTCCGACTTACTGATTTCCAGAACCTTTGTTGTTCCCCCGGTCTCAAGATTGATACCGTGTGGAATGTTTGTCTTCCATGAACCGCAGGTAAAATCAGGAACATCTATAGACTGGGATCTGTTGGCGACAGACCACTCACTTAACGGGGCTATTGAACTCCATAGTGCTCCGTCATATACATCCTGGTCTAAAGGCAGACCATTACGCAAACAATCGATCAGCCTCCAGTCCATGATGAAGTCCATGCCTCCGTGACCACCAACTTTTTTAGCCATCTCACCTACTCTTAATACTATTTCAGGTGTGTATTTATCCGAAATGGCCTTTAGCTCTTCATCATTCGCCCAGTCTTCTCCCAGCGCAATAAGACCCGAAGGATATTTCTGTGCCATGCCCTGAGTTCCTTTAATAAGGTGTATCCTTGAATAAGGCTGGGTTGATGAAACATCGTGTTGAATCATGATTGTTTTTCCCAGTGTTGTTCTGACCAGTGTAGTATTCATATTTCCCCTGAACTTCGAATCTTTCCATTCAGCATAAAAAGGATCATTTGCCGCAAGTTCCTTTTCTTTTTGAGCCATTGTAAAATCAAATGTTGACATTGATGTAAGAAATTCCATCTTGTCACCGCGATTTATATCCATTGCCTGGCATACCGGACCCAATCCGTGAGTTGGATAAAGACTTCCGTTACGGGTTGCGTTCTCCTTCAGTCTCCACATTCCTGTGTATGCACCGTCGGACTGCTTGTCATCCAGTGGCTTTTTAAAATTATATCCCATGAGATTATGAATATAAGCACCTTCGCCGTGAATTATATCACCAAACATTCCCTGTCTGGCCATATTAAGAGTGAGCAATTCAAAAAAATCATAGCAGCAATTCTCAAGCATCATACAATGCTTTTTAGTCCTTTCGGAAGTCTCAACCAGCTGCCATGCTTCGTCTATTGTTCGTGCTATAGGAACCTCACATGCAGTATGTTTTCCATTTTCCATGGCATACACTGCCATTGGAGTGTGCCAGACCCATGGAGTACAAATATAAATCAGGTCGAGATCAGGCAATTCAATAAGTTTCTTCCAGATATTTTCGTCACCCGAAAATGCAAGGGCAGCATTTCTTCCAATACCGGCAAGATAATTCTGTGAACTCTCAACGGCAACAGGCCGCAGATCGCATAATGCCCTTATTTCAACACCTTCAATAAACGAGAGACGCTCAACAGCACCTTCTCCCCTGTCGCCAAGCCCAATAATACCTACACGTACTACAGGAAGAGCAGTAGCCGCAAATCCTGACATATTAAATCTTTGCGAATATGTTCTTTTAGCAGAATCAAGTATCATTGCAAGGTTTGATTCCTTTTCTTTTTGGGCACAGCCTGAAAGAAGGTTGGTTCCTATCACACCTGCACCTGCAAAGGTTGTAGTCTTTAAAAAGTTACGCCGGTTAGTTGTCATTTTTTTATGCTTTAGGTAAGTCTTTTATTTCAACAGAATCGGTAATTATTGACATTATTGAAACAAATTACAACAAATATGGAGAAATTTCAACATTTCTGATGCTACGTTACTATTTTTACAAAAAAATGCAAGGTGAAAATATATAATAACATTTCCATAAAAAAATATAATACATTCGGTCTGAATTACATAGCCCGATTACTCATTCTGGTTCATTCAGAAGAAGAGCTAATCAATTTTCTCAAAAAACATGATCACGGTAAAGAATTACTCTTAATAATGGGAGGAGGAAGCAACCTGCTTTTCACCGATGATTTTCAGGGAACCATAATCTATCCTGCTATCGAAGGAATACAGATTGAGAAAGAAAATGCAGAGAATGTAATTATTTCTGTCGGAGCAGGGGTTAACTGGGATAGCCTTGTTGAATGGTGTGTGGGCAGTGAGTTCGGAGGATTTGAGAACCTCTCTTTGATCCCCGGTAATGCAGGAGCCACACCAATTCAAAACATCGGAGCATATGGTGTTGAAATAAAGGATCACATTGAAAAAGTCAGAACTGTATGCATCCTTGATGGTACAGTGAGGGAGTTCAGCAAAAGTGAATGTCGTTTTGGTTACAGAGACAGTATTTTCAAGAATGACTTAAAGGGAAAATACATAGTGACAAAGGTTTATTATAATCTATCCAAAAACTCACAACTCAATCTGGGTTATGGGGCATTAAAGGATGAAACAGAAAAAATTGGACCTCTTTCGCTTACAAATGTTCGCCAGGCAGTCATAAATATTCGCAGAAGTAAGTTACCCGATCCTGAAATTACGGGTAATGCCGGTAGCTTTTTTAAAAATCCGGTAGTTAATAACTTAATTGCAGAGAAACTTAAGAGCGAATACCCTGCAATGCCTTCATATACTGACCCATCAGGTAATACAAAACTTGCTGCAGGCTGGCTTATCGAACAATGCGGCTGGAAGGGACAAAAATCAGGTAGAGCTGCAGTTCATGATAAACAGGCCCTCGTGATTATCAATAACGGAAATGCAACCGGAAAAGAAATTTATGATCTTTCTGAAAAAATCAGACTTTCGGTTTATGAGACTTTCGGGGTCGAACTTATGCGTGAAGTTGAAGTGGTCGGTACTATTTGAATATTTTTCTCTTATTCAATTCCCTCTGATAGGCAGCAGCATAACGGTTATGTTCCGATAAGGTGCGTGAAAAATTATGGTATCCCGAAAAATCTGCCTTTGCAGCAAAATAAATATAATCGTGCTTTTCAGCATTTAATACAGCATCAATACCTTCTATTGTCGGACACCCGATCGGACCTGGAGGAAACCCCCTGTGTTTATATGTATTGTAGGGTGAATCTATAACAAGGTGTTTGTAAAGAACTCTTGTGATTGTAAAATCATTCAGTGCAAATTTTATTGTAGGACAAGCCTGTAACGGGATACCTCTTTTAAGCCTGTTAAGATATACACCTGCAATTCTGGGCTTTTCATCAGCTTTTACAACTTCATCATCAATAATTGATGCCAAAATTGAAACTTCGATGGGGTTCAGGCCTTTTTCCTTTGCCATCGAAAGACGCTGGTCGTTCCAGAATTTTTTGTGTTCCTTCATCATTCTCTGATAAAACCCATCAGGTGAGGTGTTCCAAAAAAACTCATAGGTGTTTGGTATAAAAACTGAGATAATAGTTTCTTTAGTAAAACCATCTTTACTGTAATTCGAAGGCTCGTCCAGAAACGCAAGAATTGAGGTTGAGTCTGCTTCAATCTGGCCGCCAATCCTACCAGCAAGATCATTTTTTGTCCGAATGATGCTAAATATAACATTGACAGGTGTTTGCCTTCCTGACCGAAGAAGATTGATAAGACCCGGATAGCTCATCCCATCATCAATAAGGTACTTCCCGGGTTTAATATGTTCAGGATAATTTTTCTTTTGGGCAATCCAGTTAAAAAGCCTGGGATTTTCGATCCCGACTTTAGAATTTATTGAATCCCATACCTGCGTGTAGGTAGATCCCGTTGGAATATAAAGGACAGCACCGTTTGTCTTTATAACTGAACCCAGTACTGTGTTATATATTACAATGGCTAAAACCGCACTAATGGCCAAAATTCCCAATACCAGATATAAAATTCCTTTCCTTTTCATAATGGACTTTTCCGGGCACAAATTTAGGGATATTGTTGATAGTGTCAAAAAATATACTCATTAACTCTTAATCTATCAGCACTCAGACTTTCGGCAATCACAATTTATCTTAAAAATTTTTTAATTTTGTACTATTGAAACCATTAATACATATGAATATGCCAATCTCAATGCTGATTAGTTTACTGATAATAGGTGCGATCACCGGTGTAATGGCAGGAATGCTGGGGATAGGTGGTGCAATAATTATGATCCCCGCTCTGGTCTATATTCTGGGTTTCAGCCAGACAATGGCCCAGGGTACCAGCCTTGCTGTAATGCTTCCACCTATTGGCATTTTTGCAGCCTATAATTATTATAAAGCCGGCCAGGCTAATATTAAGTTTGCCCTGATTCTTGCTGCAGCTTTTATAATCGGGTCTTATTTCGGTTCAAAATTCGCTCTTACGATCCCGCAGACAGTACTAAAAAAGGTATTCGGAATACTTCTTCTTCTTGTTGCAGCAAAGATGTTACTTTCTAAATAGCGCATGCATAAAAAAAACTCTTCCTTTTCAGGAAGAGTTTTTTATTAGTAGTATCTTATATTAAAACATTATTCCAACACTAAGAATAATTTGTGGTTGGCGGCTATCAAGATTGAAGCTCTGGTTGCCAATGTTCACTGCATCTCCGAATTCTTCACTAAAACTTCCACCATATCTGGCATCAAGTGTAATGGTGTTGAAAATATCCACCCCCACTCCAGCCTGATACCCAAAAGTCGTTCCCCTGTACATATTATCAAAGTTTGGATCGTTGATAAGTTTATTGGGACTGCCTATCGGTACAGTTGCTGATGGTCCTGCATTAATTCTTACCGGACCAAGTTTTAATCCTAACAGAACAGGTATTTCAAGCCTGTTAAATCTCTGATCCAGTACTTCCGATACGGTCGCTGTCTGAACCCTGTACTCATAAGTGTTTGAATTAAAAACTACTTCAGGTTGAAGATAAAATCCTCCAAGACCCAACCGCAGAAATACTCCGGCATGAAAACCCCATGCAGCATCTTTAAGAGCCTCGATATTGGTTCCTGTGCCTGTTGCTTGGTATGTGGGGACAGTGGTCGTGCTTGCACCGGCCTTAATTCCAAATTTTACCTGTGAAAAAGCCGGTATGGCTAACAATAGCACTAATGCACTTACAAATAGTTTTTTCATATCCATTTTTTTAATTTATAATATTATGATCTGATATACTAACAACTGAATTTTCGAAAGGTTATAGCATTTTCTTACATGATAACATTATAAAGTATCATAATTGCTATGTTAATGATCTATTTCAGATCTGAAAACATAACTTTTTTCATTTCATCAAATTCCCTGCGGTCATACAGGCGTGTCAGAAAAATAATCTTTCCTGACCTGTTGATTATAACATTTCTTGTTACTCCTGCTTCTTTCTGGGCAAAGAGACCAAAAATATCAGCCCCCGGATCAAGTGCAAGAGGGTATGATATTTTTAAATCTTTTTTGAATTTGAGTACTTTGTCTTCGGGTTCGTCCCGGTCGATACCGATCACCACCAGGCCTGAATTCTTTTTTTCCTGCCAGATTTCCTTCTCAATAAATGGCATCTCTGTTCTACAGACACTGCACCAGCTTGCAGTGAACTGAAGCATCACAACCTTACCCTTGAGATCAGAAAGTTTATAAGTCTTGCCACCGGCTTCTTTGATGGTAAAGTCAGGCGCCATATCGCCTACTTTGACAATATAACCGTCTGCGTAAACTCTGGACTCTTGGCAGAAACTTAATGAAGCCATTGTGAGAAATAACATTGAAACTATTGAGATTTTTTTCATCAGTTTAAACAATTTTTTGTTCAACTTTAAATTAAATTGATTTATATCACTATTTATTAAGATTTATATCAATTAAAACTATGTATTTTTCAAATCATTGTTGCCCGGTAAAATAATATATCGTCCCTAACGGGACTTTGGGTTATTCCCTAACTATTTTACTACCAATATTTTGTCCCTACGGGACAATCCCGTTAGGGATGAAATATCGGTAGAAATATAAAGTAAGCCCAATTTGTACAAAG
>JBBRVC010000093.1:0-15276 GCA_038247205.1 Bacteroidales bacterium | reverse complement strand
AGCCTGAATCTCCTCAAAAGCTTTATTTGAAAGATATGACCTTAAAATTGCATTACTTATGTCATCAAAGATGAATCCCTCCTCAATCATAGGAACAAGAAGTGGAGTTGCTATTGACACCACAGTGGTATCGGGACTGCATTCCTTAATTTTTTTGTCATAAGTGCCTGAGCTAATGGTTCTTTTAGTGCCAATAACACCAATTTTATCGAAGTTCCGGCTTTTCAGATAGTCAACTACCGGATCAATTACATCTAGAAGAATCACTTTGTTTTCGAATATTTCTTTCAAATATTCGAAAGCAGAGGCAGAAGCCGAGTTACATGCAATAAGAACAACTTTGGAATTATGCTCAAGAAGAAATTCTGTAATACGGCGGGAATAGGATTTTATAGATTCAGCTGATTTATCGCCGTAAGGAAGATGTGCAGTATCTCCAAAGTAGATAAGGTTCTCACCCGGAAGCAGTTGTTTTATTGCGTGTGCTACAGTCAGTCCTCCGACGCCGGAGTCGAAAATTCCGATTGGTTGTTGTTTCACTTTGATGATAATTAAAGAAAAAAGGCTGTCTCTTTATGAGACAACCTTCTTAATAAAATTTATACGTATTATTTCAATCCAAGTTTGGCTTTAGCAAGAGGCATAACATTGGTGCTTTTTGACTCGTCAAAATAAAGAAGGCCACGCTGTGCCTGTGAAACATCGAACAGATAGACAAAGCCGTTTTCTTTTCCAACATCCTTGATAGCCTTGTCAACCTTTGTATATATTGGCTGGAACAGTTCCATCTGCTTGTTCTGCAATTGCTCCTGAGCATTAGTCTGAAATTCCTGGATTCTTCTGTTCATATCAATCAATTCCTGCTCCTTATTCTGTCTTACAAGTTCTGTAAGGTTTTTACTCTCTTTGGTGTACACATCATTCTTATTATTCAACTCAACAGTCATAAGTTCAAGAGCATTAATAAGTTCCTTACGAAATTTATCAAGATTTACAGTTGCTGAATCAAACTCAGGTAAAGCCTGAATAAGTTCATCACTGTTTATATGTCCAAACTTTAAGTTCTGCGACACCGCCTTCTGACCCGCAAAAGTCAACAAAACTGCAACCACCGCTATTCCTACAAATCTTTTCATTTTCAGATAGTTTTTTTTAATTTATGCAAAAGTAATTATTTAATTTTTATAACCTAATTTCTCAAGGATCTGGTCGCTGATGTCAAATTTGGGGTTCGCGAACAGAATATTTCCTCCTGATGCAGAATCAAAAATAACGGCATAGCTACCCTCAACTGCAGTTTCCTTAATTGCTTTAAGAATCTCATCCTGAATAGGTTTGATAAGCTCTTCCCTTTTCTTAAAAAGATCGCCTTCCATTCCAAAATATTTATTCTGAAGATCTTTCATTTCCTTTTCCTTTGCAATGATTGCCTCTTCTCTTTTTGCCTTCATATCCTGTGAAAGGAGTACAGATTCGCTCTGGTATGATTTGTACATCTGTTCAACTACGGCATAACCGTCAGCAACTTCTTTTTCCCATTGTTGCGAAAGCTTATCAAGCTGATCCTGAGCAGTATTAAAAGCAGGAATATTTTTCCTGATGTATTCGGAATCAACAAAGGCATACTTCTGACCCACAGCCAGTGCAGATGTCAGAACAAATAAGAGTGTTAAAAAGCCTATTCTTTTCATAATTTTAAATTTTGTTCATTATTAAAACTGTTGTCCTATAACAAAGTGGAATTGTGATTTATTTGCATTTGGGTACTGAGCAGGGTCTGGCACATTATCAAATCCATATCCCCAGTCGATACCAAGAAGACCGAACATTGGAAGGTTGGCCCTCAGACCTATACCTGCTGCACGTGGTATGCTGAATGGATTATATTCTTTAAGCTTGTACCATGCTCTACCTGCCTCAAGGAATGTCAGGGCATAAATTGTAGCCTGAGGGTTCAGTGATATCGGGTATCTTAATTCAAAAGTGATCTTTGAATAGACATTACCGGCGGGTACTCCAACTTTAACTGGATCATTGGGTGTAAGAGATCGGTTTGTATAACCTCTTAATGCTATAATTTCCGAACCATAAAAACTGTAACCGGTCATTCCATCACCACCAAGTTGGAATCCTTCAAACGGGGAAGGTCCTATATCACTATTATAATGACCAAGATATCCGAATGCAAACTTTGTGTTCAGCACCAGCTTATCGTTACCTGACAAGGGATAATAATAGTCTGCCTTGAATATCCATTTATGAAATTCAATCCATCTGTATTTTACTTCGTCGGGAGCATTTACCATATTTCTTCCGCTTATCATTGAGTACGGAGGTGTTGCCTGCAGTGAAAGTATAAATTGAGATCCGCTCCTGGGATAGATAAGGTTCGGGCTTGTTGAGAACCGGGTAATCTTACCGGTTAAGCTAAGCAGGTTGGAAGATCCATTTTCGAAAAGGAAACGGAACTGATTATAATTGTTAAGGTTATACTTCTGGTAGCTTAACTCGCCATATACTGAGAAATAATCATCAGGCCAGCTAAGCCTTTTTCCAAGACCAAGTGTTGCTCCGTCAATGATCATTGACTGACGCCCCTCCTCTCCTTTTCTCTTGCCATCGGTCATCATCGACCTGTACAATGAAACCGACAATGTGTTAGGATTTTTTCCTCCCAGCCATGGTTCAACAAACGAGAGATTATAAGATTGATAAATACGGCCGTTTGATTGCATCCTTATGCTGAGTGATTGTCCATCGCCTGACGGGTAGGGACGCCATTCCCTGAGATTAAAAAAGTTGCGCATCGCAAAATTATTGAATCTCACTCCCACTGTTCCTACAAGCATACCGGCACCCCAGCCTCCCGATATTTCAAACTGGTCATTGGCTTTTTCTTCGAGCTTATACAACAGATCTACAGTACCGTTAATAGGATCGGAAATCGGAGCCGGGTTTATTTTCTCAGGATCAAAATGTCCAAGGACTCCAAGCTGACGTATTGATCTCAATATCTTATCCTTACTGAACAGGTCGCCCGGAAGAGTATATAATTCCCGTCGGGCAACATGTTCGTTAGTTCTCGTATTACCTGAGATATAAACATTATTTATGTAAGCCTGATCACCTTCAAAAATTCTTACTTCAAGATCTATTGAATCACCCTCGATGTTTGCCTCAACAGGAGTTAACCGTGAAAAGAGGTAACCGTAATCCATATAAAGTGAATTGACGGCATCCTGAGCTCCGGCTGTGGCATTAAGCCTGTCGCTGATCAACGACTGGTTATAAATAGATCCCTTCTCAACATTAAATACCCTTTCGAGGTCTTCCTTCTTATAGACACTATTACCAACCCAGTTCACATTCCTGAGAAAGAACTGATCACCTTCCTCAACTTTAATAACAAGCCCAACCCTGTCTTCTGATATATCATACAGTGAATCGGAAATTATTGTAAAGTCCTTGTAACCATTATCATTATAAAATGTAACAAGGCTTTCCTTATCTTCATTATATTTATCACCTATATACTTGGAAGCCCTGAAAAAATTCAGATTCTTCACCTTGGTGCCTTTCATTGTGCGCCGAAGTCTTTTTGAATCAAAATTTTCGTTGCCTATAAATTTGATATCTCCGATTTTTACCTTGTCATTCTTATCGACATTTATGCTGAGTAAGATATTATTTGGCTGGTCAGGATCATCTTTCTGAACAAATTCGACTTTTGTATTAAGGAAACCCTTTTCTATAAAATGATCTTTGATGATCTTCTGAGCATTATTCATCACGTAGGAGGTAAGCTGCGAGCCTACAGGAAGATTGAGTTTTTCAGTAAGATCGGTGATCTCTGCTTTTTTTAATCCATTGAAATTGACGGAAGATATTCTGGGTCTTTCCTGGAGTGCAATATCGAGATAAACGGTATCGTTAACGACATTAACAATTGTGAGTCTTACATCTGAAAACAGTCCCTGCTGCCATAATTTCTGAACTGCGCTTTTTACATCTTCACCCGGAATGGTAATTTCCTGACCCTGTCTTAAACCCGAAATTCCGATCAATGCATTCGGATCGAGATATCTGATTCCTGTTACTGTAACTCCTCCTATTATATAGTCGTTGGAATTCATGAAATCAACAATCTCCTGTTTTTCCTGAGCGGTCAGCGAAAAACTCACCATAATCAAAAATAGTGCTGCAATAATCCTTTTAACTTTACTAATCACCATCATTTTTTCATTTTTCCAATACCTGTTCACTTGTTTTTCCAAATCTTCTCTCTCTTCCCTGGAATTCAATTATGGCACTATAAAAATCATCCTTACCAAAATCAGGCCAAAGTTTTGTGGTAAAAAATAATTCTGTATATGCCATCTGCCAAAGAAGAAAATTACTTATTCTCAATTCTCCACTGGTTCTGATCATCAATTCAGGATCAGGAATTCCGTAAGTGGATAGATATCTCTCAAAGTCTTCTTCAGTTATACTATTTGTTTTGATTAATCCCGCATTAACATCTTCTGAAAGTCTTCTGGCGGCTTCAGTGATTTCCCAGCGCGAGCTGTAACTCAGGGCAACTACCAGATTAAGTCCGTTACCTGACGAAGTAATTTCTATCGTTTCAAGTAAACGTTTCTTCACATCATGAGAGAGTCTGTTAATGTCGCCGATCGCTTTTAACCTTATGTTGTTTTTAAGTAATGTATCTGTTTCATCATTAAGTGATTGGACCATGATATTCATTAAAGCAGAAACTTCCTCATCGGGTCTCCCCCAGTTTTCCGTCGAAAAAGCATACAGTGTAAGAAAACCTATACCCAGATCTGCTGCTGTCTCAATAACTTCCCTTAAAGCCTTAACACCCTGCTGATGACCGAATATCCTGTCAAGCCCGTGTTGCTGAGCCCACCTCCCGTTGCCGTCCATTATTATAGCAACATGACGGGGTAGTTTAGCAGTATTTATCTTTTCCTTTAACGGCATTATCTTCGTTTTCTTTTCAGATTCACATCATCGTATACCGGGCAGTCTGCAAGCTTGCTGTACATTTTCCATGTGAGAGCTATTCCTGCAAAGGAGTACCAGTCATTGTTGTGCAGCCATGCTACATCCGACGGAGCAACCGAATCTTTTAAGCCGTCAAAGTTATCATAAAATGTTTTACGAAAACCATATTCAGCTTCCAACCCCAGATTTTTATAAAGATTAACCTTAAATCCCAGAGAAAAGGGGATGACTGGTTCATAGGTTAATACGGTTGAATTGATAAAAGCCAATCCTGCACCGGCAGCCAGATAAGGTGTAAAATCCCATGGCTTTCCTATTGTTGAATATGGAAGGAAATTAAACTCAAACTGAACAGATCCTTCCACAACAGATCCCGAAAAAGATGCGGCCCTGGCAATCTGGAAGGCATTGCTGAAATCAAGATCATCAGCCCTGAGTTGTGCAAAAAACAGATTACCCCTAATTGCCTGTCTTGGATTAAAATTATAACGATAGAAAATCCCTCCTGCAGGAAGCGGTGAATACATAAATTTGCCGGGGTTTATATCACCGATATACGATGAGACCCCTGCAAAAACACCAATATCAGCTTTCCTCTGACCTGTTGCAGACAAGGTTAGCCAAATAAATAATAAAAGAAAGTGTATTTTTTTCATTAAGACCTGTGAGGCTCATGTTATTTAAAGGTGGGCAATCCGTTTTTTCCCGTCTTCATCTTGTACGTTACGGTGAAATTGATCAGGTAATAAACGTCATTAACCTGCGAATATTGTGAAGTATAGCCATCAAGGTAATCTGTAAATGCGTATCTCGCTCCAACTTCAATGCCAAAATTAAGATCAGGTGAATAGATTAAGTTAGCTCCTAATCCGACAGGAATTACCATTGCAAAACCACCATTATTCATTCTGTAGCTTGCCAGTAATGTATTGGCCTTTACCCTGTAGTTTATGCCTCCTATTCCCGAATAAACATATACATCAAGTGATTTTAAAATGCTTAATCCACCTTTTCCCTTTTGAAACAGGTAACTGCCTTCAGCCTTGTTTTTTATGAAAGAATACTCACCTATAAGGGCAGGTTCAAAAAAACCTGTTGTTGCTTCCAGACCCCTTCCGTCATTTGAACCTCTCTTATCCGTTGCATGAAGTAAACCTGTTGTAAGACTCAATCTTGCATTTAGGTCTTTTGTAACTCTGTACTTTATATTCCCATTAATATTAAATCTCGTCTGTATGTAACTCATATCCTTGATACCCAGAACATTTTCATCTCTGGAGTAACCTCCGACATCCCCGAAGAATACACTCGGTCCAAACCCCATTGACGCTTCCCACCTCTTAATTTTCCACAATTGGGCCTGAGAGGCAGAGATTGTCATACAAAGAATCAACATGAGTAAAATGGACCTCTTCATAGTGCAAAATCTATTAATTGTCTGACACAAATATAATATCAAATATTTAGCAGTATAACACTTTAATAAATAATTAACAAATCAATATCTCTACCGATACTAATAATCCTTGATACTTTATTAAAAAGAGCATTAGTTTCTGGTGTCTGCTCCCCACATAAGCTTGGTTCTCAGCGTACTGTAAAAATCCCTGCCATTCAGCATAACAGTTTTAAGCTTGCCCGGAGATTTCATGATATGGACTTCTTCCCTGAAAGGCAATAGCTTCGATCTGGAGTCGCATGTAGCCAGATAGGCATCGCACCGGCCTTCAACTATCAATCGTAACCGGCTCTCTCCCGATATTATAATCGGCCGTATTGTAAGGTTATGCGGTGAAATGGGAGAAATAATAATACTCTCGTCCTCCGGCGAAAGTATTGGACCACCCGAACTCAGATTATATGCGGTTGAGCCGGTGGCTGTTGAAATAATAAGTCCGTCAGCCCAATAAGTATTAAGATAATCTCCGTCGACATGTACATTTATGGTTATCATGCCTGGATTGGACTTCTGAATTGTAATTTCATTTAAAGCTGAAGCTGACCCGCCACCAAAAATGTCTTTCGGCTGAACAATATCGAGAAGGGATCTTTCAATAATCTTAAATTCTCCTCTGCAAAGCATTTCGATTGACGGTCCTATATCTTCGTTTGGAATATTGGCAAGAAAACCCATCCTTCCGGTATTTACCCCTGCAACCGGAATGCCCAGGTTCTTTACTTTCATCACAGTTTCAAGAAACGTCCCATCCCCTCCGATACTTAAGATCAGATCGGGTTTCTCAGATAGCACTTCAAAATCACTGAATTCTTCTATCAACTCTGAACCGGGGCATATGATTGTGTCCTCAATCCTTTGATAGATGTAGATTTTTATTCCCCTTTTACAAAACTCATTAACAACCCTGATAACTCCATCCCTTGTTTTTGGCCGGTTATCCTTGCTGTAAATAGCAACGCTATGGACCATGTTTCAAATATTAAGGTATTTCATAAGGAGATCAAACCTTTCCGAATAGAACCGGTCCATTGAATCGCTTGAAGTGACCCATGTTTTTACATCATAGCTGTATCGTTCAAAGGTCCTCAGCACTGAACTCAATTCACTGGTATTGACTTTAAGGGTTACTTCAAGCCTTACTGAATCGGGTGGTGAAGTAATATACATGCTCAGCACTTTAATATTATTGCTTTCAATGATCTGGGCTATCTGTGTCAGTGAGTAGTCTCTTTCAGTGAGCTCAATAACAATTATGCCACCTGCCTGATCCATTGAAGAGATACCTGCAATGTACCTTATAAGATCGTTAGTGGTAATTACTCCTTTATAATGATTATTGTTGTCCAGAACAGGCACTACCGACAGTTTAAGCCTTGAAGCAAGCCCGATAACTTCAAAAAGATGCTGCTCTGTTGTTACATAAGGTTTGAGCAGGGTAAGCGTATGATTGCCAATAGGCTCCTCGGGCTGGTTCATATCGTAAATGTCGGTGTCAGAAATGAGCCCGAGAAATTCCTGGTTGTTTACAATGGGTAAATGAGAGATCCTGAAGATTTCCATCCAGTTAAGGGCTGTCTGCCCAGCGTCTGAGGTCTTCAGTCCGGGAATAACTTCTGATATGAGATCTTTAGCTAACATACTAAAAAAAAAAGTGTTTTTATTTTTATCTAAATTTACAAAAAAAATGCCATTTACTTGTAATTTTACATCATAATTAAACGGTGAAACCATCACAGATAAAATAATGACAAAGTTAAGCGTTAATATCAACAAAATTGCAACTCTGAGGAATGCCCGTGGTGGAGACATTCCAAATGTTAAAGCCGCTGCAATAAACTGCCAGCTCTTCGGTGCTGACGGTATAACGGTACATCCGCGACCTGATGAACGTCATATAAGGTATAAGGATGTACTCGATATCAGACCTGTAATCACAACCGAGTTCAATATTGAGGGTTATCCGTCAGACAAATTCATTTCGCTGGTACTTTCTGCCAAACCCGATCAGGTAACACTTGTTCCTGACAAACATGATGCAATAACATCAAATGCAGGCTGGGACACAGGTAAAAAGAGAACTTTTCTTACAGAAGTAGTATCAATTTTCAGAAATGCCGGGATAAGGACTTCGATATTTGTTGGCACAGAACCGGATGATATCGAAAACGCCGCATTGACAGGAACAAACCGGGTAGAACTATATACTGAGCCTTATGCCACTGCTTTTACTACTAATGCCGTAAATGCAGTTACTCCATTTATCAGAGCCGCTGAAATTGCCAGAAATTCCGGGCTCGGGGTCAACGCAGGTCATGATCTGAATCTGGATAATCTCTCATATTTTTACCAGAATATACCGTGGATCGAGGAAGTTTCAATTGGGCATGCGCTGATCTCCGATGCCCTTTATCTGGGTCTGGAAAACACCATTCAGATGTATAAGAGACAGATAGCAGTAAAAAATATTCCTGATGAAACTATTTTATAGGAAATATGGGAAAGGTCCCGCTCTCATAATTCTCCACGGTTTATTTGGTTCATCAGACAACTGGGTTACTATTGCAAAAAAGATTAGTGATAATTTTACTGTTTACCTTCCCGATTTAAGAAACCACGGAAATTCACCGCACAGCGATGAACATGATTATCTGTCAATGAGGGATGACATTTACGAATTAGTTAACGATCTTAAACTTAAGAAGTTCTTCCTTGCCGGGCATAGCATGGGTGGAAAAGTTGCAATTAATTTTGCAATAAAGTGGCCCGAAATGCTGAATGGTCTTCTGGTTGCCGATATTTCTGCATTTGGAGACAAAATTACATCTCAAGCAGCTTACAATCAACATATTTCAATCCTGGAAACGATATTGTCAGTAGATCTATCAGGCCTCACTTCAAGAAATGAAGTTGAATTGCTACTCGGAAAAGAAATTACATCGGAGAGAATCAGAGGCTTAATAATGAAAAATATGCAGAGAAACGACGGTAATGTTTTCGTTTGGAAAATAAATACTGCCTCCATTCTTCAAAACCTTGACAAAATAATGGAAGGAATTGACCGTCCGGCAGCATTTCCACAGCAAATTACAGGATTCCCTGTTATTTTTCTCAGGGGAGCTGAATCGGATTACCTGCCGGTGGAGGATTATGGTGACATAAAGAAAATATTTCCAGCAGTTGAATTTATTGAAATCCCTGGTGCCGGCCACTGGATACAGGCTGATCAACCTGATGCTGTAGCAGAAAACCTGCTGAGACTATTAACTAATATCTAGTTACTTAAAAGTAATAGATTCTATATCTTTCTCCTTGGTAGCTTACCCCTGGCAGTTAACACTTGTTTCACTACACCTGAATCATCGTTGAGCGTTCTATATTTTAGTTTCTAACAGAAAAAGGAGCATCTCTATAAAAATGGCATGTAATAGTTGCTTATTGCAGCAGCCGACCAATCAGATAATTGTTCAATGACTTTGTCAATTTTGGCCTATGCCAATAAAATATCAGCAGGAATCCTTAATCCTTTATATAAGGATTTTATCATGCCAAGTGTTAATTTTCTCCTTCCATTTAAAATCTCACTCACTCGACTTTGACTGCCTATATATTGTACCAGATCCGCTTTTGTCATATCCATTTGTTCCATACGAAATTTAATAGCATCAATCGGGTCAGGAGGAGCAATTGGATAATGTTTCATCTCATATGATTCGACTAAAGTTACAAGCAAATCCAATTCATCTCCTTGTGGGGTATCCATTTTCGCTCCCCATAATACCTCTATTCTACGAATCGAGGTATTGTAATCCTGCTCTGTTTTAATTGGTCTAATTTCCATAATCAAATCGTTTTAACATCTATTTTGTCATAATTTTTATGAGTTCCAATGAATCGTACAAAAATTACCTGAAATTCATAATCAACTGCAACAACTAATCTATAAGCATTGCCTTTTATATTAAAGACAACTCTACCTTCTCCAACAATACTTGCATTCTTGTATTGTTGTTTTAAATCATTAGAACTTATCCATTCGGCTGTCTTTACATCATGATACCATGCTCGCAAAGAAGCCTCTGAATCAGCATACTCTGGCTTTTCAAAAAAAGTTCTCAAAGTTCTAAATGCAATAATTCTCATTTTGCAAATATAAGAATAATTTGTGTTATATCCCAATTTGGGATATTATTTTTTAATTCTCGTTGGTTGTTCGGGGAGGATCGTAAACCAAGAGATTAATCATGTTTCTTATTATTTGATTTTTGTGATCCTTAATGCGGCAGTGTGACTTTGAATATTTTCCACTTTTCGCACTGTTGCGAATATGCAACCGTTGAGATAAAGAATATGACTAAAATGATTAACCTCTTCATATATGTAATTTAATATCAGATATTTACGGAATAATAAAATAATATAATCAAGCCTTTTACAAAAATGTAACCGATTCAATTCTCTCTTCGGCAATTGGAGGAAGGTTCATAAACCGGAATAACACCTGAACCACAGCCACAACGTCCCTCTCACAGTAATGTACTATCCTGGTAAGATCTTTTTCATCCCAGTAAATTCCGGCAACCATACTTCCGTCAATATCGCCCTTCGGGGTTGGAATTCCCAGTATGGATGTCAGAAGATCAAGCGATGTATAGTTCTTGTAATCACCGAATTTCCATAGGTCCATCGTGTCGAGTAATTTTATTTCCCACGGCTTTTTCCCCGCATTATCAAGTACCGGTGGAATTTCAATTCCGTGAATTATCATTCTCCTGGCAATAAACGGAAAATCAAATTCCTTACCATTGTGTCCGCATAGCAGAATTTCACACCTGTTCATTGAGAATTTTGAGACCATGGCTGAAAAGTCGCAGAGAATGGCCTTTTCATCATCACCATAAAAAGATTTAAGCCGTAGTCCTTCCGGGCTTTTTCCTTTAATTATACCAACCGAAATACATATTATCTTACCAAATTCAGCGTAAATGCCTGCCCGCTGATAAACATCTCCGGCCGATTGCTCTGAAGTTCTGAATTGCTTTGACTTTTTATCCCAGAGCAATTGCATTGCAGGATCAAGCAGGCTGGGATCAGGTACTGCAGGAACGGTCTCAATATCAAGGAAGATAATGTCTTCAACTTTTACGTTTTCGAGCATCGCTTTTTAATTTTTTTCGTGTAAGATGTTTTTCAATAATTGATATCAACACCTCAATGCCGACTTGATTTTCACCACCACCGGGTATGATTATATCGGCATACCTTTTTGATGGTTCAATAAACTGAAGGTGTGAGGGTTTAACAGTATCATGGTACCTGTTGAGAACTGTTAAAACGGAACGTCCGCGCTCAACAATATCTCTCTGAATTACCCTTCCGAGACGATCATCGGCATCCGCATCAACAAAGACCTTAATATCAAACAGGTCACGCAATCCCTTATCAGAAAGGATAAGAATCCCTTCGACTACAACAACCAGGGCAGGTTTTATTACTATTGTTTCATTCGACCTCAGGCAGGTCAGATATGAATAAATCGGCATATTTATATTTTTTCCCTTTTTAAGCTTGTTCAGGTGTTCAATAAGCAACTCAAACTCAACTGAATCGGGATGGTCAAAATTGATTTTCTGTCTGGCGTCCAGGGGGATATCTTTGTTATCTTTGTAATATGAATCCTGCGGGATTACTATAACTTCATCCTGCGGCAAAGCATCCAGAACTTTCTTTACCACAGTTGTTTTTCCTGAACCTGTACCTCCCGCTATTCCAACAATCAGCATATTTGTATATTTTTGTATTTATGATTAGATATCAAAAATAGTAAATTGAAATTATAAACATAATTTATTCATCCGTCATCTTTCTTTTTATAAATATTTATAATTAACCGAATGTCAGAACTATATCCTCTTAAATTTGAACCAATAATAAAAGAAAAGGTGTGGGGTGGCAGTACCCTTGTGAACCGGTTTAATAAAAAGCAATCAGGTTTATCCAATGTAGGTGAAAGCTGGGAGATTTCAGCAGTGGCTGGAGAGATCTCGGTCGTAAGCAATGGTTTTCTCGCGGGAAATAATCTGGAGGAACTTATCGAAGTTTACATGGGAGATATTACAGGAGATTCGGTTTATGAAAAATTTGGTAATGAGTTCCCACTTCTTATTAAATTAATTGAAGCCAGGGAGGATCTCTCAATACAGGTCCATCCTGACAATACAATGGCCAAGGAGCGTCACAATGCGTATGGAAAGACTGAGATGTGGTATGTTCTCGAAAGCGAAAAGGAAGCAAAAATCTATACCGGATTCAGGGAGGGGGTTACAAAAGAGATTTACCAGGAAGCACTTGCGGGTGGGAAGGTTGTTGAATTATTGAATGTTGAAACCCCGGTGGAGGGAGACGTTTTTTTCACTCCTGCCGGAAGAGTTCATGCCATTGGCGCAGGAACTGTACTTTGTGAAATTCAACAAACTTCCGATATAACTTACAGGATTTTTGACTGGAACAGGAAAAACAAAAAAGAAGGATCCAGGGAATTGCATTTTGATCTCGCACTTGATGCAATTGACTTTTCTGCTACCGGACAAAGTAAATTAAATAAAGAAATTTTGCTCAATGATACTGTAAATCTGATTAGCTGTGAATTCTTTAACACTAATATTATCTGGTTTACAAATCCCATAAGAAAAGATTACATTCTTACAGATTCATTTATTGTTTACATTTGCATTGATGGCGAATTTATTCTCAGGTGGGATGGGAATTCTGAAGTTGTTAAAAAAGGGGAAACTATTCTTCTGCCGGCAATGATAAAAGAGGTTCTGCTTGAACCTGTTACAGATACAAGATTGCTCGAAATATTTGTTAATGAAGAAGATACCAATTAGTCAATCTTAAGAGTTTATGAAAATAATTTCTCTAATTCTTTTAACTGCACTTGTTCTGTTCTCAGTTTCACATTGTACAGGGAGAAATTCAGCTAAAATTGATTCTGATTTTAATACTGATACTACTTCGGTTCCCGATACAGGTTACACTGGTATAAAAAAGTATTATAGCGGAAGGTATCTTATTAAAGAAGTCACTTTTGAAAACGGAGTCAGGGAAGGTTTAATGAAATCTTTCTATGAGGGTGGCCAGCTTTACATGACTTACTGGTATGAAAACGGTATCAGAGAGGATTCAGTAAAATGGTTTTATCCCGATGGCCAGCTCTTTCGTTCCAGTCCGTACAAACACGATACTATCCACGGCATCCAGAAGCAGTATTACAGAACCGGAAAACTGAAAGCAAGGATAGGATATGAAAATGGATTACGAACTCCCTTATTAGAGGAATATACAGGGGATGGAAAGCTCCTGAACGGTTATCAGGAAGTCATTATTACCACAACGGATGAGTATAAAACCCGTGGAATCTACAGGATCAACCTTGCATTATCTGATAAATCTTCTAAAGTGAAATTTTATAAAGGTGAATTTACTGATGGTCGGTTTGATACCATCCTTTGCAGCATAATAAAGACAGTTGAAGGGAAGGGGTCGCTTAACCTTAAGAAATCAGGTTCAGTTACAACTAATTCCGTTGGAATTATTGCTGAGATAATAACCCCTTTTGGAAACAAGTATTTTGTAAACAAAAAGATCGATCTTCCATATGGCGATCTTAAATAGTTGATTATCATGATTATTCATTCGGCATCATTTATTAAAAGCAGTCCGGCAATAGCAGATTGCCCCCCTCCGGTTAAACCTGAATTCGGATTTATCGGAAGATCAAATGTTGGGAAATCGTCACTTATAAATATGCTTACCGGATGGTCGAAACTTGCAAAAACTTCAGGACAGCCCGGAAAAACAAGGACAATCAATCATTTTGTTGTCAACGAAAGCTGGTATCTTGTTGACCTTCCGGGTTACGGTTATGCCAAGGTTCCTATAAAAATGCGTAATGAGTGGGTCAGATCGACGGAGGAGTATATGATAAAAAGGGAGAACCTTGTTTCACTTTTTGTTTTACTCGATTCTAGACTTAAACCTCAGAAATCCGATCTTAAGTTCATGGATTTCCTTGGAAACAATGAGATTCCTTTCTCAAGAGTCTTTACAAAAACCGATAAACTTGGCAAAATGGCGCTTGAACAATCTATCTTGACTTTTGATTCTGAAATGCTAAAGACCTGGGATTCTTTGCCCCCAACCTTTGTTTCATCGGCTGTTACAGGTGTAGGAAGAGATGAGATATTAAATTATATTGATGAATCTATCAACAATTTTACAAAGGGAGATTAAAATCAGTTGGAATTAATAAATTTGTAGCCTAATTAATCGCAGTACTTAAGCTAAATCATATAAACATGTATGGAAAGGCACAAATGAAACTTTTCTCCTGCAGGGCTTCCCAGCATCTGGCACAAATGATTGCAGATAAACTCGGAATAGCACTTGGAAAAAGTTCAGTAACAAACTTCAGCGATGGTGAATTTCAACCTTGCTTTGATGAATCTGTAAGGGGTTGCCAGGTCTTTATCGTTCAGTCAACAAATCCTCCTGCTGATAATATTTTTGAACTGCTTCTCATGATTGATGCTGCGAAAAGAGCCTCAGCCTACAAAGTTATTGCAGTTATACCATATTATGGATTTGCCCGTCAGGACAGGAAAGACAGACCGCGCGTTTCCATAGGATCAAAACTATCAGCCGATCTGCTAAGTACTGCCGGAGTCGACAGGGTAATAACCATGGACCTTCACGCAGATCAGATACAGGGATTTTTTAATGTTCCTGTCGATCATCTTTTTGGTTCT
>JBBRVC010000092.1:0-15542 GCA_038247205.1 Bacteroidales bacterium | reverse complement strand
TGAAATACAATTCAGGCATGCTGAAAATTTAAACAAGCCTCTTATACTCGCCATTAACGGACTCGACCACGAAAAAGCAAACTTTGAAAGGTCGGTTGATATGATTAAGGAAAGATTATCTGCTAATGTTATCCTTATCCAATACCCTGTTAATGAAGGAACCGGATTCAATTCCATAATCGATGTCCTTAAGATGAAAATGCTCCGTTATGCAAAGGAGGGTGGAAAAGCTGAAGTAGTAGAAATACCAGCCGAGCATGCCGACAGAGCAGCCGAACTTCACAGCGCACTTGTTGAAAAGGCAGCCGAAAGCGACGAATCTCTTATGGAAATTTTCTTCACAAATGATACTCTTTCTGAAGCCGAAATTGGAAAAGGAATTGCAAAGGGAATAGTATCCCGTGGAATGTTCCCTGTCTTCTGTACATCTGCAAAACACAATATCGGTGTTGACCAGCTTTTGGAGTTCATTGTTAATGAAGCTCCTTCAATCACTGATATGCCTGCCCCTCTGAATAATAAAGGAAACGAAGTTAAGCCGAATCCGTCAGGGCCTGCATCTATTTATATCTTTAAATCCTCGATCGAAGAACATATCGGAGAAATTCATTATTTCAGAGTGTATTCCGGAAAGATTACAGAGAACCTTGATGTTATTAACAGCAATAATAATTCAAAGGAACGTTTGTCGCAGTTATATGTGTGTGCCGGAAAGAACAGGACCAGGGTACCGGAACTGAATACTGGTGACATAGGTGCAATTGTAAAACTAAAGAATACAAAAACTCAACATACACTTAATGCTCCCGGAAACGACTGGAAGTATGTTGGAATAGTATTCCCCGAGCCTAAATACCGTGTTGCAATAAAAGCCCAGAGTGAAAGCGACGATGAGAAACTTGGAGAAGCTCTCCACAAACTTCATCTTGAAGACCCTACAATTATTATAGAATACTCAAAGGAACTAAAACAGATCATCATTCATGGCCAGGGTGAGTACCATCTTAATATAATGAAGTGGCATCTTGATAATATTTATAAGATTCCCACAAATTTCCATGCACCTAAAATTCCTTACCGTGAAACGATTACCAAATCGGCACATGCCGATTACCGTCATAGAAAACAATCGGGCGGTGCGGGTCAGTTTGGCGAAGTTCATATGATCATTGAGCCTTTCGAAGAAGGGTCATCTGAGCTAACAATGCAAAAAATCAATGGCAAGGATGTAAAAATATCTGTTCGTGATAAAGAAGAAATAGTTCTTCCCTGGGGGGGGAAACTGGTTTATGTAAATAGTATTGTGGGTGGAGCCATCGATGCACGTTTTATGCCGGCAATCCTGAAAGGCTTAATGGAAAAAATGGAAACAGGACCACTCACAGGCTCATATGCCCGTGATATAAGAGTTTATGTTTATGATGGGAAAATGCACCCTGTTGACTCCAATGAGATCTCTTTTCGTCTTGCAGGCAGGAATGCGTTCAGTCAGGCTTTTAAAATTGCCGGTCCGAAAATTCTTGAACCTGTTTATGATGTTGAAATTTATGTTCCATCAGACCGCATGGGTGATGTTATCAGCGATCTTCAGGGAAGACGTGGTATGGTTCTGGGAATGTCAAGTGACAAGAGATTTGAGATAATAAAAGCAAAAGTACCTCTGGCTGAGATGAATAAATATTCGACAGCTCTCAGTTCAATTACCGGTGGACGTGCAATGTATACAATGAAATTTGCTGAATATGCACCGGTTCCGGGTGATGTACAGGAAGCTGTTATCAAGGCATACACCGAAGAGGAAGACGAGGAATAACAATTCCATTTATATTATATCATGTATTATATCACGCATTATATCACGTAGAGGCAGGCCTGAGACCTGCCTCTGCTATAATAATCAAAAAATAGAGACAGGTCTGAGACCTGTCTCTATCATAACCAACCATTTAACAAACCATTTAACAAACCATTTTTTATATTTCTTTTTAAATATTATATGCGGATTCACCATGTTCATATGTATCCAGGCCTTCTTCTTCGATACGCTTTTCAACCCTTAAACCATTGAAATATTTCAGAGCGAAGAAAAGAACAGTTGCCGCTGCAATAGCCCAGGCTGCAATTGAGAATACGCCTGTTACCTGACTTTTCAACAATGCTACACCTTGACCATATAACAATCCCTGACTCGTGGAAAAAAGTCCAACCATCAGGGTGCCAAATGCGCCACAAACTCCATGTACTGATATTGCACCCACCGGATCGTCGATTTTTACCACTTTATCAAAGAATTCAACAGAAAGTACAACCAGGACACCTGCAAGTGAGCCTATTATTAATGCTCCACCCGGAGAAACGGCATCACAACCCGCAGTTACCGCAACCAGACCTGCAAGAGCACCGTTAAGTGTCATGCTGAGTGTAGGCTTTTTGTACTGCAACCATATATATAACATTGCTGTTATTGCTCCTCCTGCCGCAGCAAGGTTTGTAGTGACAAAAATCAGAGAAATAGCTGTTGCATTTACTTTACCGGCTGCAGCAAGTTGTGAACCGGGGTTAAACCCGAACCAGCCAACCCACAGGATGAATACCCCAAGGGTAGCCAGGGTGATACTGTGACCCGGAATAGCTTTAGCTTTTCCATTTTTATCATACTTTCCAATTCGTGGGCCTAAAACCGATGCCCCGATCATTGCAGCCATACCACCTACCATGTGTACCACTGAAGAACCTGCAAAGTCATGGAACGGAGTTTCCATCTGGCTCAGCCACCCTCCACCCCATGCCCAATGACCTGAAACAGGGTATATTATAAGTGTTATTGCAGCACTATAAATCAGGTAAGCATTAAATTTTGTCCTTTCAGCCATTGCTCCCGATACAATTGTGGCGGCCGTGGCAGCAAAGACAGTCTGAAAGATAAGAAATGCCATATCAGGCATATCTGTACGATAGGTATTTGCGGTGAAAAGGTCAATCCCTCCCCAGAAACCATTTTTGGTTCCGAACATTATCCCAAATCCTACTCCCCAGAATGCAATAGTACCAATAACAAAGTCCATCAGATTTTTAAAAAGGATATTTGTTGTGTTTTTCGACCTGGTGAAGCCGGCTTCAACGAGGGCAAAGCCTGCCTGCATCAGAAATACTAGTGTTGCGGCGAGCAGAACCCATACCGTGTTTAATGAGAATGCGTAATCCGCCAGTTCTGTTCCAATATCTGTAAACATATTTGATAATAATAGTGTATTTGTCATGAATTTTTTTGTTTTAGAATGTTATTACTCACCACCTTCCAGATACATAGCCTTATCTCCCTGTTCCCCCGTTCTTATTCGGTATGCATCCGATATTTCGGAGATAAAAATCTTACCATCTCCGACCTCTCCTGTCCTGGCAGATTCAAGAATAGCTTTTATGGCGCCATCCATAAATTTTTCACGACAATAAAATGTTATCAGAATTCTTTCAATTGTACTGGTGTCATAGGCTATGCCCCTGTACACTCTTTCCTCCGTAGCTTTTCCAACACCCCTTACTTCCCAGAATGTAAAGAATTCAATACTAGCCTTGTTCAGGGCTTCTTTAACCTCATCAAACTTGGATTTTCTTATTACGACTTCAATTTTTTTCATAATTATAATTTATTTATGCAGTCCGTTAATTAAAAGGAAAAGCCTATAACAATATAAAGTTGCTCTCTTTCGGGGTTAAGGATAACCTGCCCGTTAACAGGAATGGAGAATGTATCAGACAGTTTAATTATCTTACTTGTTCCGAGACCTACATTGCAGAGAGCAAATTTTCCATCAGAAGTATGCCATCCATCACCAGCCCCTGCAAACAAGTTGAACGTGGAAAAAGCATAAGCTGCCTGAAAATACATGTCCCCGCCGGCTGATGCTGCTCCTCCTGCTTCATTGATTACATAATTTGCATTCAGCGTAAGTCCGCCCTTCGCGAATCCGGCATTTATTTCAAGAGCATGACTTCCTGCAGTGTCGGATACTTCGAAAACTGCCAACCCCGGATAATAATAATCCGTTAATCCTAAACTAAATCCGGATGGCAGAGCATATGACAGATACGGATCAACTTCTGAATAACCTCCGGCATCAAATGCTCCCCATACACCGAGGGTTAGTCCTCCTTTATTAAATTTTACAGAAGGTTGGACTGATGGTCCTGTTCCAAGTTTGATACCACGCCAGACATAATTTGAATATAAATCGGCACCTACACTGAAATTCGAACTTTTCATTTCTTCCTGTGCCCTTAACTCTGTTGTTGTGATAATCATCAGTACAACCAATCCCATAAAAAATAACCCTCTCTTTTTCATAATTCCAAATTTTTAAATTAATACTGTGTTTGACAGAACAAATATAATAGTTTTTTATTTATACCCTATTTTTTAGTGGGTATATTTTATTTATTTATACTTTTTTTCATTTATACCCCCTATTTTTAAGGGGGTGTGTTTATTATTTTATATCTTTTCTAATTAATACCCCCTATTTTTGAAAGGCAAGGGTATAAAAAACGGTAGAGACAGGTCTAAAGGCCTGTCTCTACCGTTTAATAAATTAGAAAATGTTTTAAAACGCGGTTTTACACCATTTTCAGGATATCCCAAACAAATGCCCTGATGCCAACTTCCTCATTAATAGCATCTATCTTTTTGACTTTACTTAAAACAATGTCAACTACATCATCCTCAACAATAGTAAGGACACTTTTATTTATTTCAGGCCATGTATGAGTTCCTTGATGGGGAACTCCGGTATTTGTTCCGCGGCCCTGAACATTTTCCCATAGGGAATATCCATTTATGCCCAGTTTGTCAAGCATATACTCGACTTTCTCAGTATGTGCCTGGTTAAATATGATCATTATTGCTTTCATCTTTAATATTTTAATTCTGAATAAATGGTTGTTACTTACTTATGGACTTAGTTTCTCCGTTCATAAAATCAAATTCCGAATAAGCAGCTAAATTCCTGTTACGGGTATCTCTCTTTGCGAATATTGCATAAACAACAGGTACAAGTATAAGTGTTACAACGGTTGAGAAAACAAGTCCGCCGATAACAGCAACCCCCATAGGACTCCAGAGCTCTGAGCCGGATCCCCGGCTTAAGGCCAGCGGCAGCATCCCAAGGATAGTTGTTGCCGAAGTCATAATTACAGGCCGCAAACGTGACCGGCCTGAAATTGCTATTGCCTCGTAAAGTTCATTTCCTCTTTCTCTCATAAGATTAATAAAGTCAACAAGAACAATTGCATTCTTAACAACTATACCAATGAGCATCACGGCTCCGATTCCTGAAATTACACTTAGGGTCGTATTGGTCAGAAACAGCGCGATGGCGACTCCTGAAAATGCAAACGGAATTGAAAACATAATAATAAATGGCATTTTCAATGATTCGAACTGAGAAGCCATTATAAGATATACAAGAATCAGGCTGATAAGAATAAGCATGGCAATATCCATAAATGCTTCCATCTGCTCTTTAATAGCTCCTGAAATCTGTACCATTACTCCTGCAGGCATTTCTGTTTCATCTATCGCTTTCTGCACTTCTATCTGCAGGTCAGTCAGAGATCGTTTGTACGGAGTGAAAGACACTTTTACTATTCGTTCCTTGCGCTTGCGCTCTATGCTGGGGGGCGACCAGAATTCTTTTATCTGTGCAATTTCTCTTAGTCTTATTATTTCTCCTCTTGGATTGGTAATACCTATGTTTTCGATATCGGTGAGCGTACTTCTTGCGTTTTTCTTAAATCTGACAACTACATCATACTCATCGCCGAACTGACGAAGACGGGTTGCAGTAAGTCCGTCTACCCGGTTCTTTACTGCACTTGATACCATAGCAGTGTTCAGTCCATTTGCACTCATTTTATTCTGATCGAAAATAATCTGTAGTTCAGGTTTTGACTTGGCCCTGCTTATCTGAACATCCTTCGCTCCTTCCATTTTCCTGATTTTCTCAGCCAGCTGCTCTGCTACAATATTAGTCTCCGAAATATTATACCCATAAACTTCAACATCAACAGCACTGCCACCAAATCCCATGTTATCAGATGTAGTAAGAGTGAAATCAATGATTTCAGGCATTTTGCCAAAATCAACCCGCATCTCTTCAATTATTTCAAATACCGATTTGGTTCTTTCTTCGATCGGTTTCAAACTGAGTCCGTAAGAAATTGAATGGGTCCCACCTGCACTGAATATTGATGCAAACCCACCCTGATCGTCCGCACCTGTGGATGTTGAAATTATATTTACTTCAGGATATTTTGTCTGGATCAGCTTATCGATCTTATCAGCCGTTTTTATCGTTTCGTCAACCCGAGTGCCGGTTTGAAGTTCAATGGTTGCAGAAATTCTTGACTCATCGGCCTGGGGAAAAAACTCTGTTTTAATTACAACAAACAGGGCCATTGATGCAATAAAAATAATCAGGGCGACCAATGAGACGACAGTTTTATGATGTAAAGCCCAACGTAGTGTTTTCTCGTAATAATGATCTAACCTGTCAAGTCCTTTCCTTATACTTCCATCATAAGTCCAGAACGAAGCATTTTTATTTATCGGATACCATTTCAGCAGTAGTGCGCTCAATGTTGGTGTCAGTGTTATAGCCGCAAAAACTGAGGTTACAATTGTTATAGTTACAATCATTCCAAGCTGCTGGAATAAAACTCCTGTCAGTCCTTCTACAAACGTGAGAGGGAAAAACACTGCCACAACTGTTAATGTTGTAACAATAACAGCCAGCCAAACCTCATTGGTTGCATAAATTGAGGCCTCTCTTGGTCTGCTCCCCCTTTCAATATGTTTTGTGATATTCTCCAGCACCACTATTGCATCATCTACCACCATACCTATCGCAATCGAAAGAGAGGTTAGTGATATGATATTTATCGATGCTCCGGTAACAAATAAGTATATAAATGCTACAATAAGTGAGATCGGAATCGTAAGGATAATAATAAAGGTTGCCCTCCATCGGCCAAGAAAGAATAACACAACGAGTATTACGAAGATCCCGGCATACATAAGTGTCTCGGTAAGATTGCTGATTGAACTTCTGATAAAGGAAGCACTATCGAAAAGCTTTTCAATTTTCACATCTTCAGGCAAATCTTTGGAAAGAGTAACCAGAGCTTCTTCAACCTCTTTCGTAACTTTTACTGTATTTCCACCCGATTGCTTCTGAACATACATACTCATTCCTCTTGCACCGTTTATCTTGGTGTTAAGCTTCGATTCACGTATTGTATCACGTACCTCTGCAATATCTTTCAGGTAAATATTGTTGCCTTCATAACTACTAATAACAAGGTTCTTTACTACCTCGCTCTCAGGAAATTCACCCTGAATTCTTAAAGGATAATCTGTTTTCCCCATTTCAATATATCCTGCAGGCATATTCATATTTTCTGCCCTCAGTACATTTCCAATCTGCTCAATAGTGAGGTTATAAGCCTCCATCTTAAGAGGATCGACATCGATATAAACTTTGCGGCCCGGAACTCCGGCAAGTGAAACCGATCCGATGCCTTCAATCCTGTTAAGCGGGTTTACAATCTTTTCATCAAGTATCTTCTCGAGGCCTGAATAGCTCTCCTTTGCTGTAATGGCATAGAAGATAATAGGCATCATACTCGTACTGAATTTGATAATTGTCGGTTTCTCGCTGTCTTCAGGCAGAATACGTTCAACAAAACTAAGGTTGCTCCGTATGTCATTTGAAGCTTCATCGAGATTCGTTCCATATTCAAAATTCAGAAAGATGACTGAAGACGCATCACTCGAAGTTGAGGTTATTTCCTTAAGGTTACTCACTGAGTTGAGGGCATCCTCAAGTGGTCGTGTTACATTTGATTCTATATCAGAAGCGCTTGCACCTGGGTAATTTGTATAAACTACTACAAACGGCAATTCCATTTCAGGATAAAGATCCACCGGCAATTGGGTCAGTGAATAGAGTCCCATTACCATCAGACCCACAAAGATCAGGATGGTCGTTACGGGACGCTTAACAGAAGCACTATATATACTCATTTTTTAATTTGTTGAGATTCAGTTAATTAATTTACTATTTCAATTTTATCACCATTGATCAGCTTCGACTGTCCTTCTGTTACAAGCATGTCGCCATCTTTAATTTTCTCTGAAAGGATCTCAAGCTGGTCATCAAAACGTTTTCCTATTATGACTTCAATTCTTTCTGCAACATTATTTTTTTCTACAAATACAAATCTGATGTTTGTTCCTTCCTGAACCAAAACAGTATTTGCAGGGACAACAAATGTTTCTACTTTTCCCAGATCCATTGAGACTCTTACAAACATACCAGGTTTAAGAAGTTCGTTCCTGTTATAAAGTTCCATCTCAACATTAAATGACCTGGCTGCAGGATTAACAGTCGGCGACACTCTGGATAAAATGGCGCTAAAGGACTCTCCATGGTATACATCCGCACTCACGGTTGCTTTCATTCCTTTTTTAATAAGAGGATAAAATTGTTCCGATATGCTTACTACTACTTTCAGAGGGTTCACCTGCATGACTGTTACAACAGCCGATCTTCCTGTGCTGGTAGTAGGAGTACCTGAATACATTTCACCGTCTTCAAAATATTTTCCTGTAACTATTCCATAAAAGGGAGCTTTCAATAGTGTATTTTGTTCCATGAAATCAACATTTGTTTTAGTAACATCATATTGGGTCTTAATCTGGTCATACTGTTGCTGTTTCGCACTTCCTGACTTAAGAAGTGTGTCTAGTCTGGATAGATCTTTTTCAAGACTGCTGAGTTGAAGTTTCAACTGATATAGCTGCGTACGGTCCATCAGGAAGAGATTATCTCCTTTATTAACTTTATCTCCGACTTCTACATACATTTTTTCGATCCTTCCCGGAGTTGAGGGAGCCATATTTACTTCCTCGGAGGGAAGAATTGTAGATGTATAATCTATAGTACGGGAGATGTTAGTTTTCCCTAGTGCCAGAACTCTCACTGGGACTGCAACCTTTTCAGTTGTGTCGGCGGTAATTTCTGAGGTGTTGGTTTTGTCTGTTTTTGATGAACAACCTGAAAGAAATAATATACTGATCAGGATTACCGGAATTGTCTTTAAATAGTTCATTATTAGTTATTTTGATGGTTTAAAATTATTAATTAAATGTTATTCAAAAGTTTATCCAAAGCAACCTTTGTCTGAAGAAGATTCATTAAAGATGATACAAAGTTGTTTTCAGCCTGCAGATATAGTGTGTTTGATTGGGTAAGTTCAAGACTTGAGGCCATACCTTGTTTGAATTTATTTTCAGTACTCGCATAAACTCTTCTTGATACCTCAACATTTTCCTTCTGAGTTATATATTGCTGGTTGGCATTTAAAAGATTGTATCTGAGCTGTTTCTCCTGAAGAAGAAGCTGTTCTTCAACCATTTCCTTAGTATTCCGTGCCTTATCAAAACTTATTTGTGCTTTCCTTATCTTTGAATTTCTCTGGCCACTTGCGAAAATAGGAACTGTCAACTGCAAACCCCACATTGAATTTTGAAACCAGTCGAGCTCTGACAATTTGTCTCCCATTCCATTTGTTCCATAGTTGTAAAACCCTGAAATAGTAGGAAGTACAGAAGCCTTCTGAGACTTAACCATCATTGATGATATCTGCTCACTTCCCTCAATAAGCCGGTAATCAACATTTTTGGTATGATCGAATTCCCTGGATAGAAGAGCCTCAATATTTATTTCAGCTGTCATACTTTCAAGAGTTTCAGTCAGAACAATATTTGTGGATACAGGAACACCAAGCTGAAATCGTAACATGTTATAATTCAATTCAATATTTCTCTGAAGAGCGCTTCTGGAGTTTTCAACTGTTGTTACATTCGACATCATCTGATCGACATCGGTCGATTCGGCCATACCTGCTGAAAGCATTGCCCGGGTGGATCTTAGTACTTCATTGAGGTCTGAGATATTGGCATCAAGTATATGCATAGATTTCTCCGATACAAGTATCAGGTAGTACGCTGTGCTTACTGATTCTTTCGTGTCTAGTTCAGATTTTTCGAGACTCTGCTCACTTAGTTTCTTTGCAAGCTTTGAAGTTTCGATACCTATATATAATGGAGCATTGAAAATTAGCATACTTGCCTGGACGTTTGCGCTTGAATTAAACTTGGAACCAAATGTCACAGGGATTTTAATACCGGGTTGTCCAAAAAATTCACCGGGTAGAAGTGTTGTCATCAGCTTTAGGTTATCAGTAAAGGACCCTGTAGAGTTTAACTGGGGCAATGCAGTTGAGATGGTTTCCCACAAAGCTTCCTTTGATTCTGCAACTTCCATTTTTGCAGAAATAACCATTCTGTTGTTTTGCAAGGCATATTCCTGAGCTTCCTTTAAGGTAAGTTTCATTTCTCCGCTTTCCGTTTGTGAGAAAGAAACTCCTGTTGTCAGAAATAAAAGTAGTAAGACTGTTGGTATTTGTTCGTTTTTCATGATTATATATTGATTTCTATTTTATTAAAACTCTTTTTCGAGGCTATTTATAAGTTCAAGACCTTTCTGTGTGGAAATTCCCCTCAGATAGTTGATAAAAATATTGCGGACAACTTCTCTTCTTGAGAATTGGTCGAATGGATACAATTCATTATCCATTATTGACCTTCCAAGATGATAAAGACAACGGTTAACAAGTTCAGGGTTAATATCATTTCTGAAAAGTTCTTCCTTTATACCATTCTCTATTATCTGCAGATTATTCCTGTAATCAGGTAACTCACAATCCTCACAGTTCTTCAATGCATCAAAATAATACTTCTTAAGGTCAGCAAGAAAAGCCGGACTCATGCTCTGAAAATGATCCCTGTTTATTTCCAGGAGTCTGAAAATGGCTACAATTGAATTTTCAGATTCTTTCAGAATCCTTTTAAGCAAATCTTTCTGTTGTTCAGTCATCCAGCACAAAACGCCTCTAAGCAGCTCATCCTTATCTGCAAATACTTCATAAATCGTTCTCTTTGATATACCTAGATGTGCAGCTATAGAATCCATAGTAACTGATCTTATTCCGAATGTTCTGAATAGCCCGGCAGCTCCCTCTATTATACGATCTCTGTTATCCATTCATTTTTTATTTCGGCGGCAAAAATATGAAAACTTTTTTGGTTTTAAAAGTTTTCATCTGTCAGAAGTCAATAAATTCAGCAAAATGTCGAAATTTACCGACGAATGACGGTGGGGAGGTGAGAGATGAGAGATGAGAGGTGAGAGGTGAGAGGTGAGAGGTGAGAGGTGAGAGGTGAGAAGTGAGAGGTGAGAAGTGAGATACCAATTACATATATATAACCATCATGACACAAACACCTATCTACCAGGTAGATGCCTTCACAGCTGAGCCATTTAAAGGAAATCCGGCCGGTGTATGCATTCTCAAAAGCGCAGCCGATGCTGAGTGGATGCAGAATATTGCAATGGAAATGAATCTTTCCGAAACAGCTTTTGTTTTTCAGGAAAAGTCATCTTTCAATATTAGATTTTTTACACCTGCTGCTGAAATTGATCTTTGCGGACATGCAACACTTTCAACAGCACACATTATGTATGAGACCGGCATAGTGAAAGCTCATGAGGAAATTTCATTTTCGTCCAATGCCGGAATTCTAAAGGTTAAAAAAGATGAGAATCTTATAACCATGAATTTCCCGGCATACTCCCTGAATAAAATGGAAATACCTCCTGATTTTGAAAAGACAACAGGGATAAACCCGGTTGAACTCTACCGCACCGGACATGGATGGACACTCGCACTTGTAAAAAATGAAGATGAACTTGAGAATATCAAACCAAATCTTCAGGAAATGAAAAATTCGGAATTTGGTGATATGATTGTTACGTCACATTCTACCGATAAAAAATTTGATTTTTGTGTAAGATGCTTTGCCCCTGCCCTTGGAATCGATGAAGACCCGGTTACAGGCTCGGCACATTGTTCGCTGGCTCCATTCTGGCATGAAAAGACGGGGAAAACTGAATTTATTTCACACCAGGTTTCAAAAAGAGGTGGTACTCTGAGAGTCTCACTCAAAGGTGAAAGGGTTGAAATTTCAGGAGAAGCTATAACCATCTTTAAGGCAGGGTTGTTTGTGTAATGAGCAAAGAAGGACTTTGAGAGACTTCGGTACTTGGAAGCATGGTTCCCCTCCTTAACCGTATACTGTGGGACTATGGTTATAGCAGCTCCTTCTCTGATATGGACTTCCTGCATGCTGCCGTTCTGATAATGAGAATAATTAGTAAGCCTTGCCATGACCTGGTCTGTATAGACCTGGGACACAAGGCAATATCGGAAGAAATGCCTCAGCCACGAGTACAAATCCTCAACCTCGATAGTTATAGCATTTTAAATCATAGTGAAGAACATATGGTGCTGAGAATACATGGAACCTATAATCTTGAGATTGGACATATATTATATTGGATACCCTATCACATATGTCCTACGGTAGATCGATACGATTCTGTTACTGTTGTAAAGAATGGTTTGACAACTGAGAAATGGGATGTTGAAGCCAGAAAGCGAAGAATCACTTACTAATGATGGGGTCACCTGTAGAGGTATAAAGTTCCCCTGTACTCCTTCCCATCATAAGTAATATTATCCCAGCCCATTGCCTTTATCAGGTAAAAATAAACACCAGGACTGGCCTGAATTGATGTACTATTTATATTACCATCCCAGCCCTGCCATTGTCTGAGCCTTTCACTGTCGCCAAGGAAGTTATAAACTTTCCTGCCGCTTCTGCTGAAAATATCTACGCTTATGAACCTCAGAGACTGAGTCTCAACAAGAAAAAAATCATTCAAACCGTCTCCATCAGGAGTAAAAACGTTTGGGATATCAAGTTTGGATGGGTCCACTTTTATTTTAGGAACAAGCCTGAACGAATCAATGCAATGAAGCTCGCTCTCTATTATAAGCTTCACTGAGTATTCACCGGGGATATAGTATTTATGAGGCGGGGGGTCTTTCAACTCCGAAACTGTATCATCTCCAAATTCCCATTTATATTTAAAACCTCTCACTGACTTATCCGTGAAGTTTACTTCAAGCGGAGCATCACCCTGCATGGGATCTGCCGTGAAATCAGCTTTTACATGTATTGATTCATAAAAAAATGAAGATTCGCTCACGCAACCCATGCTGTCAGTCACAGTTAATTTATATGTAACATCAACAAGTGGTGGATTAAATGTTTGAGGATTTAGAAAATAGTCGGGAAAAGGTATCGAGGAGGCAGGATTAGAAGACCAGAGGAATTTTACTCCGTTTGGCAATCTGACAGGCAACCCGTTAAAAGAATCTTTGTATAAAAAAGTATCAACTGCAACACCGCCCCTCAAAGCAACGTAATCACAGGTAAAGTTTTGAAGACTTGCTGAGGAAAATGGTTTATCAAGAAAAACCCAGCTTACCAGACTAGTATCAAATCCGCCGCTTATTATTACCTTATACCCTCCTTCATCGAGATTTGCTGAAGAAGATGTTGAGACTCCCGCGTCCGTCTTCAGGAAAATACTGAAACTTTTTGTGATATCGCTCCATTTATACCAGGCAAAATTAAATGGTCCTGTTCCCGTGGGACTAGCAACGTTCAGGGTGCCTTTCCGTGAACCGGATGCGGTGCAAAAAATAAAAACAGGATCCCTGACACCGGGAGCTGAAGGGTATGTAGTATATCTTATCGCACTGCTTCCCGGTGCTGAAAACTGAGCCACAACAACCGCCGGAAGCAATAATACCATTATTATTAAAAAATAACGCACAGGTTATCAGATCTTTGAATTTAAAACGCAGATGGAATCAATTTCGTATCCCAGTTTGCAATTATACTAAAATTAGATCAATATCCTGATTTGTGACTAATCAGTTTTAAAAAATTAGGTGTTATTAACAATTTTTATTACGAAATAAACATTTTTAATCTTCACAAGTTTGACATTTTTCAAAAACGAACACATATTAACAAATATTATTTTAGTGTTTGATAAATAGGCGATTACGTTCTTTGATATATTGGATTTCAGGTTTATTTTTGTAAGTACAAGCTATGAAAACATCCGATCAGATAATCATCGAAGAATTGAAACGCATCATTTTCTTTCAGGGACAGGAAATCATTCGTTTTATGAAAAAGATCGATGTTCTTGAAAGTGAATTGGCCCGGTATAAACCCAAAAAAGATAGTAGCAATAGCTCTCTTCCACCCTCTAAAGATGAGAACAAGCCTCCACGGACGAGCAGTCTTCGAGAGAAAAGTAATCGTAAAGCAGGAGGTCAACCAGGGCATGAGGGGAAAACGTTGGAGATGGTAGAAATGCCAGATGAGATCATTGAACATCGAGCGTGTTTTTGTACAGAATGCGGAAAAGATGTGAGCAATCTGACTTTCGAGCTTTTTGGTAAACGACAGGTTATTGATATACCCACGATTAAACAGGTAGTGACCGAACATCGGATTTATCGGTGCAAGTGTACCTGCGGGAAGATGGTAGAGAGTGACTTCCCTGTTGGTGTTGATAGTCCGGTCAGATATGGGAAAAATATTGAAACCCTCATAGGTTATCTTAGTGTCAGGCAATATCTTCCATTCAAAAGACTTAAGGAAATGCTGAATGACATTTTTGCGGTTCAGATTAGTGAAGGTGGCTTGCATTGGTTGTTGAACCGGCTGGCATCTAAAGGTGTTGATGCCTATGAAATGATACGGCAGAGTGTAATGCATAGCCCTGTTATTGGCACAGACGAAACGGGTATTAAAATCAATGGGAAAAGGCATTGGTTCTGGACATGGCAAAACAATCGTGCTACGTTTATTGCCGCCTCTACAAACCGGGGAACAACTACGATTAATGAAAATGTGAGCGGAATATCTCAAGATGCTGTACTTGTTCACGATTGCTGGAAAGCGCACTTTCAAACCCCGGTAAAGAAACATCAGTTGTGCACGGCTCACCTGGAACGCGAGACCAAATATCTTGAGGAGCGTTACAAAGTTGACTGGCCTGTAAAGTTTAGGGCGATGCTTAAGGAGGCACATAAACTTAAAAAGCAATTTACTCCTGCTGATTACTATTATCCGAACAATCCCCGCTCTCTTTTGGAGGAAGAGTTGGATAATTTGTTGTCCGAGTCTTTGGATCCAAAGCACAAAGAAATAATTACTTTTCAAAAGCGAATTATTAAATATCGTGATCATGTCTTTACTTTTCTCTATCATCCAACAGTCCCTCCTGATAATAACGGCTCGGAAAGAGCCATCCGCAATGTTAAGGTTAAACAAAAAATATCCGGACAGTTCAAGATATTTAGCGCTGCCGAAAACTTTGCCATCCTGAGATCCATTATTGACACAGCCATAAAAAATAATCAAAATGTGTTACAAGCTTTAACTGTCATCACCGATTATAAAAGAAACTGATCCGTTACCAAAGATTTTAATC
>JBBRVC010000091.1:0-15553 GCA_038247205.1 Bacteroidales bacterium | reverse complement strand
GTTCATCCACCTGAAGTTATAGCTCAGGCAGGCTCACTTAAAAATGTAAAAATTCTGGAAGCTGATGTCACTGGAGGATTAATTGAAGAGGTATGGAACAAGACCGGGAGGAAATTTTTCTTCAGGAAAGCTGGTTCTTTTAAGTCTATCATTATTCCTGATTACTGTCCCGATGATGATCCGGGTCTTGTTATTTCCCTGAATATTCTGAGTCAGCTCGAAACGCTGATAATTGAATATTTAAAGAAGCAAGTTGCTGTAAGCGAGGAGGGTTTGTCCGGTTTTCGAAAAGAAATTCAGGACAAACATATGAGATTTCTTTCAAAGCATAACTCGGTTTTGATAACAGATACAGCGGAGATATTCATGGAAAATTCCGGAAAAACCAGCCGGCATAATTCTGTAATAATTGAGTTGCCCAAGGGAAAGCTGAGAGAGGAATGGTCATGGAATTTTGATCTTAAGGGTTCTGATTATAATAATAAGAAATCATATTTTGAAGTTGTAGCAATAATACTCTGATTTTGATAAACAAAGAACAGTTAAAAGAAAACTACCTTGCTGCCGCGGAAACTAATCAGTTTCAGGTTGAAAAAGAAAAGAAAAAGCTTTTCTTCCTGTCACTGTCACGCTTAATTGTTTTTTTCGCCGGTCTTTTGATTGCCTGGTTTGGATTTTCCCGGAGTCCTCTGGAGGGAACTTTTGCTTTTATCCTCTCAGCAGCTTTTTTTCTTTTTCTTCTTAAACGGTTTTCTGTCCATTCTGTCAGAAAAGACTTTTATACAAATCTTGAAACAATAAACAGGAATGAAGCAGACGCAGTTTCAGGGAACTATTCACATTTTGGGGAAGGGCAGTCCTTCGTAAACACTGATCATGATTTCTCACATGATATTGATCTCTTTGGAAAGTCTTCTTTGTTTCAATATCTTAACAGAACCTCCACCGGTTATGGGGAAGAAATCCTTGCCGCCTGGCTTTCAGAGCCGGTAGGCCTTTCAGAACAATTGGAGGTAAGACAGGAGGCCATCCGCGAGATAGCTGCAAAAGACAGATGGCGGCATGAGTTTATGGCTGTCGGGATGGATAAAAATCTAAACAGGGATCAGATCACGGGACTTATTAAATGGATGGAGGTGGATTCCGTTACAAGGCCATCAGTATCAGGAAAGGTTCTTTTATACTTACTTCCCGCAGCCGCAATTCTCTCGGTAACTTTAATTGCAGCAGGAATCATACCATATACAATCTTTCTTTTAGTTTTTTTTGGCAACCTGCTTTACATTTCTTTCGGATTGAAGAAAACAGGCAGGATCCATCAAAGCTTATCAGGGAAGTTCAACTTCCTTTCATCAATAAAAACACTTCTGGATGGTTTTGACAATGAGCCATTTGATTCTGAAATATTTTCAGTCATCAAGAAAAATATCTCAGGAAAAAAATTGTCAGCTTCTGAATCGGTGAATAATCTGGGAAAGTTAATACAGGCATTCGACAACAGAATGAATTTGCTGGTAGGTTTTGTGCTTAACGGACTGTTGCTATGGGATTATCAATGTATTGCAAGGCTTGAAAAATGGAAGTTAAAATATAAAATACATTTCCCGGTATGGCTTGAGATGCTCGGTCAGGTTGATGCATATATAAGCCTGGGAAATTATTCCTTTAATAATCCTGATTTTGCTTACCCTCTAATCTCCGCTGAAAAAAACGTGTTCTCAGCTGTGGATCTGGGCCATCAGCTTATAGCAGAAGAGAAACGTGTACAAAATGATTTTACAGTTTCCGCAGAAGGCATTGTAAGTATCATATCAGGGGCAAATATGGCAGGTAAAAGCACATTCCTGCGCACAGTGGCTATAAACTACCTTCTTGCAATGGCAGGAGCTCCTGTTTGTGCCGGGAAAATGACCTTTAAACCCATGAGCCTTTTCACAAGTATGCGGACAACTGACTCTCTGGCTACAAATGAGTCATATTTTTATGCTGAGTTGAAAAGGCTTCGCACTCTTAAAGCGCGGATCAGCAATGGCGAGAAATTGTTTTTTATACTTGACGAGATCTTAAAGGGAACAAATTCGGATGATAAAAGTCTTGGATCAAAATTATTCATTAAAAGGCTTGTTGAACTGGGGGGCACCGGGTTGATTGCCACTCATGATACATCATTGGGGGAGATGGAAAATGACAACCCCGACGCTATTACAAACCATTGTTTCGAAGTTGAACTCGATGGTGAAAATATCCTGTTTGATTACAGGCTGCGAGAAGGAATAACCAAAAAGAAGAATGCTGTATTACTTATGAAGCAGATGGGAATTCTGGATTAGCAGAAAAAATTATCAACAGACATTATATTATATAACATCAAATCAATCAAGTTTCAAAATCTATTCCGGGTGGGTGAATGGTGATAATTTTAGAGGGTTGTTGAAAAATTGACAAAATCCTCAAAATCTAAATAACTATATTTGCCGAAAATTCTGCAAATGTCAGTTGTCGGTTATTCGGAAGAACATATCAGAACCCTTGAGTGGCGCGAGCATATACGTCTCCGCCCGGGGATGTATATAGGTAAGCTGGGTGACGGATCATCGCATGATGACGGCATCTATGTTCTGGTTAAAGAGGTAATGGATAATGCCATCGATGAGTACATGATGGGTTATGGCAAGAAAATCGATGTATCAATAGTTGATAAAGAGGTACGCGTTCGTGATTACGGTAGGGGGATCCCGTTAGGAAAAGTTGTGGATGCAGTTTCCAAAATGAACACCGGGGCGAAGTATGATTCAAAAGCTTTCAAGAAATCAGTAGGGCTTAACGGAGTAGGGGTTAAAGCAGTAAATGCTCTTTCAAGCAGGTTCATTATCAGATCGATACGCGACGGGGAAATTAAGGTAAGCGAGTTTGAGCATGGAGTAAATATTAAGGATCATGCTCTGGCAAAGACCGATGAGGAAAATGGTGTTGAGTTGATTTTCAGTCCTGATGAGGAGATGTTCGGCAACTATTTTTTCATTTCTGAATACGTTGATTCATTACTGAAGAATTATGTTTACCTGAATTCGGGCCTGATAATTAATTTCAACGGAAATAAATTCTTCTCAAGAAACGGACTTGTTGATCTGCTTAATGAGAACATGAGCAAGGAAGGATTGTATCCTATTGTTCATCTGAAGGGTGAGGATATTGAGATGGCTTTCACCCATGGATATCAGTACGGAGAGGATTATTACAGTTTTGTAAACGGGCAGAATACATCGCAGGGTGGAACTCATTTACTTGCGTTCAGGGAGGCACTTGTAAAAACCATCAGGGAATTTTACAAGAAAGATTTTGATCCGTCCGACATCCGCTCGTCTATTATTGCGGCAATCAGCATAAAAGTTGAAGAACCGATATTTGAGTCACAGACCAAGACCAAGCTAGGCTCAAAAGATATGGGACCAAACGGACCTTCTGTAAGGAATTTTATAATGGAATTCGTCAAGAAACAACTTGACGATTATCTTCACAGGAACTCAGAAACCGCAAGGATACTGCTTAAGAAGATCCAGGATTCGGAGAAGGAACGAAAGGCTATTTCATCAATTCAGAAACTGGCCCGCGACCGGGCAAAAAAGGTGAATCTTCATAATAAAAAGCTGAGGGATTGCAGAGCCCATTACAATACAAACGATACTAATAAACTTGATTCAACACTCTTTATCACAGAGGGTGATTCAGCAAGCGGATCGATAACTAAATCGAGAAATGTTGAAACTCAGGCTGTATTCAGTCTCAGAGGCAAGCCCCTCAATTCATACGGGCTTACCAAGAAAATAGTTTATGAGAACGAAGAGTTCAATCTTCTGCAGGCTGCCCTGAATATTGAAGACGGAATTGAGAACCTCCGGTATAACAATGTTGTGGTTGCCACTGATGCAGATGTAGATGGAATGCACATCAGGCTTCTTCTTCTGACATTTTTTCTTCAGTTCTTTCCTGATCTCGTAAGAAAGGGCCATGTTTATATACTTCAGACACCACTTTTCAGGATCCGGAACAAAAAAGAAACGCGTTATTGTTATTCTCCCGAAGAAAAGGCAAAAGCAATTGCAGCTCTTGGACCTAATCCCGAGATGACCCGGTTTAAAGGGCTTGGCGAAATTTCGCCTGATGAGTTCAAGCATTTTATCGGTAAGGATATCCGGCTCGAGCCCGTACGACTCCGGAAAACCGATAGTATAAACGGATATCTCGAATTTTATATGGGTAAGAATACCCCTGAGAGACAGGACTTTATAATCGATAATCTGAGGATTGAAGAGGATATTGTTGAGGAAGAAGCAAAGAAGTATTAGGAAGCTAAGAATGAGTTTAAAAACTTAGAGTTAAAAAATAAAGACGATATCTCATACATGGACGATAATGAACCCGATATAGTTCAGCCTGAAGGAGAGGAAGAACAGTTTCATAAACATCCTGCTCTTCATTCTGTTACAGCATTATCAGGTATGTATCAGGACTGGTTTCTTGATTATGCTTCATATGTCATTCTCGAGCGCGCCGTTCCTCATCTCCATGACGGTCTGAAGCCTGTTCAGAGGCGCATCCTGCATTCAATGAAAAGGATGGACGATGGTCGTTATAACAAGGTTGCAAATATTATAGGACATACAATGCAGTTCCATCCGCACGGAGATGCATCAATCGGGGATGCACTGGTACAGATAGGCCAGAAAGACCTCCTTGTTGATGCCCAGGGTAACTGGGGGAACATTCTGACGGGTGATGGTGCAGCAGCCCCGAGATATATCGAAGCGCGCCTGTCAAAGTTTGCGCTTGAAGTTCTGTTCAATCCTAAAACAACGGAATGGAAGCTGTCGTACGATGGCAGAAACAAGGAACCTGTTACCCTTCCTGTAAAATTTCCATTGCTTCTGGCAATGGGAGTAGAGGGCATCGCGGTAGGTCTTGCATCCAAGATACTTCCTCACAACTTCAATGAGCTTATTGATGCTACTGTGAATTATCTCGAGGGAAAAAATTTCGTACTCTACCCGGATTTTCCTACAGGCGGGATGATTGATGTTTCTCGTTACAATGACGGAAAACGAGGGGGAGCTGTAAAGGTAAGAGCCAAAATCGATAAGGTCGATAAGAAAGAACTCATTATTACTGAAATTCCATTTGGCAAGACAACCTCATCACTCATAGAGTCGATCATCAAGGCGAATGAGAAAGGAAAAATAAAGATCAAGAAGATTGATGACAATACTGCAGCAAATGTGGAGATTGTTATTCAGCTGGTGCCCGGAACATCGCCTGATATGACGATTGATGCGCTGTATGCATTCACCGATTGCGAGTATTCCATTTCTCCCAATACATGTGTTATTACTGACAACAAGCCTTCTTTCATGGGGGTCAGCGAAATGCTGAGACTGTCAGCCGATAAAACTGTGCAACTGCTTAAGACAGAGCTTGAAATAAGGAAATCGGAACTCTATGAAGAGTGGCATATGTCATCGCTTGAGAAAATATTTATTGAAAATAAAATTTATCGCGATATAGAAGACAGTGAAACGTGGGAGGCTGTTATAACTGCAATTGATGAAGGTCTTGAGCCTTTCAAGAAGCTGCTTTACAGGGAAGTCACGCGTGAGGATATTGTCCAGTTAACTGAGATTAAAATTAAAAGGATCTCAAAATTTGACGCAAAGAAAGCCGATGAGCATATAAAAGGGCTGGAAACTGAGCTTGAAGAGGTTAAGAATCATCTGCTTAATATAATTCCCTTTGCAATAAACTACTTTAAACAGATTAAAAAGAAATACGGAAAAGGGAAGGACCGTAAAACTGAGATAAGGAGCTTTGATACTATTGAAGCGGCCAAAGTCGTTGCCAATAATGCAAGGCTTTATATCAATTATAAAGAAGGGTTCATCGGGACAGGACTCAGAAAAGATGAATTCATTTGCGAATGTTCTGATATTGACGATGTTATTGCTATTCGAAAAGACGGTGTTTACCTTATTACAAAGGTAGCCGATAAGGTCTTTGTCGGTAATGATATATTATATGCCCAGGTATTTTTGAAAAATGATGAAAGGACTATCTATAACATTGTTTATCAGGATGGTAAGGATGGTGCCCTTTTTGCAAAACGATGCTCCATTACCGGACTGACACGAGATAAGGAATACAACCTCACAAAGGGAACACCTGGCTCAAAAATCGTATATTTCAGCGTTAATCCGAATGGTGAAGCCGAAGTAATAAAAGTGCATCATAAACCGAAGGCACGACTTAAAAAACTGATTTTTGAATTTGATTTCGGACAACTGGCAATAAAAGGAAAATCATCACTGGGGAATGTCCTCACAAAGAATGCTGTTCATAAAATAGCACTCAAAGAGAAAGGGTTATCGACTCTTGGAGGAAGAAAAATATGGTTTGACGAGTCGGTATTCAGACTCAATGTTGACGGCCGGGGCTTATTTTTGGGTGAATTCAGTTCGGACGACAAGATAGAAGTTATAACCAAAAACGGATATTTCAGAGTAACGGGATTTGATCTCTCAAATCATTTTGAAGATAATATTCTTCTTATTGAAAAATACAGGCCCGGCAAAGTTTACTCTGTGGTTTATTGGGATGCCGAACAGAAGTTTTATTATCTGAAGCGATTCCTGATTGAGGAATCAGAAAAGCCTCAGTGCTTTATTAATGAAGACCCCGATTCAAAGCTTATCAGCGTAACAGAGGTAGAATATCCCCGTTTCGAGATAAAATTCGGAGGACAGCATAAGTCCCGCGAAAATGAAATAATTGAAGTAGCTGAGTTTATTGGTGTAAAAAGCTACAAAGCCAAGGGGAAAAGGCTCACCAGCTATATGGTGGATAATATACTTGAGATAGAACCTGTAATAAAAAAAGAGACTGTTGTTGCAGAAGCTGCTCCTGTTGAGGATGATGAACCACCTGTGAATCCTCATCATGATGATCCTGCCCAGATGAAGCTTGAGTTATAATGTCTTCAACCAGCAAAATATACCTGATCGGATTTATGGGAAGCGGTAAGTCAACCGCTGGAAAGAATCTGGCAACTCTACTTAACTGGGAATTTACCGACCTTGATGAAATGGTGGAAAAATATTCAGGGAAAACAATTCCGGAAATATTTCAGAAGGAAGGAGAAGATTATTTCAGGAAGCTGGAAACCGAAATGCTTGACAGCCTGAAGTCAGTCGAAAATTTAGTTGTATCAACAGGAGGCGGGACTCCCTGCTTTAATGATAACATGGCGTTCATGTTGAAGACGGGATTGACAATTTATCTTAAAATGACCCCTGAACAACTTTTTGACCGGTTGTCAGGGTCTACCGATTTAAGACCTTTGGTCAAAAATATTGACAATGATCATTTGCTTGATTTTATTGAAGATAAACTCAAACTGAGGGAGCAATGGTATAACATGGCAGAAATTTCTGTTGATGGTATGTTGCTCGATGTCAATATGTTACGCGGGCTCATCAAAATCTAACAGGGGCAGGAATTTCAGCGCGCCGCCGGGAATTCGGGAATTTAAACTCGATGATATAAAGCTCCCGGCCGGGATATACCTTGTAAAGATTAAATCCGGATGGATTGATTATGGGTTCAGGAAACTGATGATATCAGGAAACTGATAATTGACTTTTAGAGCCTTATATTAAGGTGGTTGATATATTTTTGTTAAATTTTTGACTAAATTTGTCGCGAAAAAGGTACCCTGAAAAAGGGTACTGTTTTTTAATCTTAGTCTGTAAACAAGGATATTAAAATATGAAACCCACATGATTGCTACCAATCACAAACACGAAAAAATATAATTTACGATCATGTGCGGTTCCATCAGACCATTTAAATAAAAATTATATACTGATGAATAACAGGAAGACTTTATTAATGATACTCGATGGATGGGGAATTGGTGATGGTTCAAAAGCTGACGTAATCAGCCAGGTTCCTACACCGAACATTTCCTGGTATAAAAATAACTATCCCACTTCTCAACTGCATGCTTCCGGTGAAGATGTCGGATTGCCCGATGGACAGATGGGTAATTCTGAAGTTGGTCATTTAAACATAGGCGCCGGAAGGATAATATACCAGGATCTGGTTAAGATCAATCTTGACTGCAAGACTGGAGGAATAAAGAAAAACAAAGTTTTAAATGATGCTTTTTCCTATGCCCGTGATAAAGGTAAACAGGTACATTTTCTTGGATTGATGTCTGACGGAGGTGTTCATTCGCTTGATAAGCATCTTTACTCACTTTGTGATATGACAATGGATTTTGGCCTTAAAAATGTATTTATCCATGCATTTGGCGATGGGCGTGATACCGACCCAAGGAGTGGATTGGGATATATGCAGAATCTTCTGAATCATCTTAAGATATCGAATGGTAAAGTAGCATCATTTATTGGCAGGTATTATGCCATGGACAGGGATAAAAGATGGGAAAGGATAAAAGAAGGCTATGATCTTCTGGTTAATGGAACAGGAGCCCCTGCAGGTGACATTATCACTGCAATGCAGGAGTCATATGATAATGGCGTTACTGACGAGTTTATGAAACCCATTGTTGTGGTGGATAGTACAGGAGAACCTGTCGGAAAAATACAGGAAGGTGATGTTGTTGTTTTTTTCAACTACAGGAATGACCGTGCTAAAGAACTTACTATTGTTCTTACCCAGCAGGATATGCCCGAATGCGAAATGAAAACAATTCCTCTCTATTATTGCACAATGACTCCATATGATGCGACATTCAGGGGCTTGCATATTATTTATCCTAAGGATAATGCCGAAAACACTATGGGTGAAGTACTTGCAGATGCAGGTAAGTCCCAGTTAAGAATAGCAGAAACCGAAAAATATGCTCATGTAACATTTTTCTTCTCAGGTGGAAGGGAAGATAAATTCAGTAATGAGAAAAGAATACTTATTTCTTCACCAAAGGTTGCAACCTACGATCTGCAGCCTGAGATGAGTGCTTACAAAGTCAAAGATGCTGTTATTGAAGCTATTAATTCAGAGGAATTTGATTTTATCTGTCTGAATTTTGCAAATGGCGATATGGTAGGGCATACCGGAGTATATGAGGCAATTAAAAAAGCTATTGCCACCGTTGATGAATGTGCAGGTGAGGTAATAAAAGCAGCCGTGAATAAAAAATATGACGTCATGATTATAGCCGATCACGGAAATGCAGACAAAGCTCTTAATGCAGACGGATCGCCCAATACCGCGCACTCGCTTAATCCTGTTCCATGTATACTTGTAACAAACGATTATAAGGAAATAAAGGAAGGAATTCTTGCGGATGTGGCACCTACACTACTACATATAATGGGTGTGAGTATTCCAAATGACATGACCGGTAAAGTGCTGGTATAGATTATTATAATAACACAGGTCAATCTATCTGACATATATCAATCTATCTGATGACATATATCAATCTGCCAGGTTTGATCACAGTGATACATTAAGTATATAGAAGAAGGAAGGTTCATTCTGCCAATTACCAAATGCTTAGAATTAACGATACAATATTCAGTCTGGATATTCTGGAAAAGAAATTTCTCTGTGATCTTTCAGCATGCAAGGGAAGTTGTTGTCGTTATGGCGATTCCGGTGCACCGCTTTCGAATTCCGAAGTACACATATTAAAGGATATCTGGCTTCTGGTCAGACCTTATCTGCGACCGGAAGGCATAAATGCAATTGAAGAGCAAGGCACAAGCATTTTTGATTTTCAGAATGAACTTGTTACGCCTCTTATCAGAAATGAGGAGTGTGCATATACCATTATGGATGGCAGTATTTATAAATGCGGCATTGAAAAAGCCTGGTCAGAGGGAAAGATTAGTTTCCGGAAGCCGATATCGTGCCATTTATTCCCGATAAGGATAAAGCATTTTTCGAGTTTTCAGGGTGTCAATTATGAAGAGCTTTCAATATGCTCATGTGCAAGGCAGAAAGGCGCCACAGAAGGTGTATATGTTTATGAGTTCCTGAAAGACCCCCTTATCAGGGCATTGGGAGAAGAAACCTACACTGAATTAAGTATAGCAGCCGGTGAGCTCAGGAAACGCAGACACAAATTCGTTAAAAAATAATTCAAAAAGACTCTGTTATTCTAAACACATTCCTGTTGTAATTGTTATCCTTTCAGTTTGTTAGGAGGCTTTAGCATGTCTTAATCTTATCTTAATTCGGAATTAATAGATTCTTAATTTATTAAAAAGGGTTTCAACCTAATTTAGCCAATTAATCCTAAAATTGAAGGTATTGAGTGAACTAAACAACTAATTAATATCTTATGAAGAAACTACTTTTGATTATTGTTTTGTCTGTGATGGCAGGTACAACGGCCCTTTGGGCGCAGACAAGAGTAATTACAGGAAATGTGACCTCCGCAACGGAGGGAGAAGGAGCCATCCCGGGAGTAACAGTTATTGTTAAAGGTACTACTGTTGGTGCCATAGCAGACGCTCAGGGAAACTATTCAATAACTGTACCGGCAGATGCTACAACCCTTGTTTTCTCATACATAGGGTTGAAAACTCTTGAAGAACCGATTGGAGGACGGTCAGTTATTAATGTCATTCTCGAAGCCGATCTGGTTGGCTTGAACGAGGTCGTCGTTACTGCTCTCGGTATTACGCGTGAAAAAAAATCACTCGGATATGCCACGCAACAGGTATCAGGTGAAGCAGTTTCAACAATTAAATCAGATAACTTTGTAAATTCACTTTCCGGAAAGATTGCCGGTGTAAATATAAAATCCAACAACAACATGGGTGGATCCACCAATGTTGTCATCAGGGGATCAAAATCATTGACCGGAAATAACCAGGCATTATTTATCATTGATGGTGTTCCTGTTGATAATGCCAATACAAATAACTCAGGACAGAGAACCGGTCGTAGCGGTTATGACTATGGTAATGCCGCCTCAGATATAAATCCGAACGATATCGAATCTATCGACGTATTAAAAGGTGCAGCTGCATCAGCACTATATGGGGCAAGGGCTGCAAACGGCGTTATAATGATCACTACCAAGAGAGGTTCATCACAGTCAGGCAAAGCTGTTGGAGTATCAGTTAACTCAAATGTTACCCTGGGTGTAATCGACAAAAGCACTTTCCCAAAATATCAAACTAATTATGGTGGTGGATATGGTCCTTATTACAGTGGCGGTGATTACCCCGGCCTTGAAGAATTTGTGGATGTAGACGGGGATGGTGTTGAGGATTTGACCATACCTTTTTACGAAGACGCCGCAATGGGTGAGAGATTTGATCCCAACCTTATGGTTTACCATTGGGATGCCTTTACTCCCGAATCACCAAATTTTATGCAAAAGAGACCTTTTGTTAACACTCCAAATGGTGCTGAGTCTTTTTTCAATACAGCTGTATCATTGACAAACAGCATTGATATTTCAGGAGGAGCCGACAATTCTACGTTCAGATTTGCTTATACAAATCTTGATCAGAAGAGCATAATGCCAAACAGCTCATTGAAAAAACATAATTTCAACTTTAACGGTACATATAATATACTTGATAATCTCAAAGTTACTGCTTCAGCAAACTTTGTAAACACAACCGGGCTTGGCAGAAACTCAACCGGTTACAGCGATAACATAATGTCATCATTCAGGCAGTGGTATCAGGTGGACACTGATATGCAACTGCTGAAGGATCTTTACGAACGTACCGGGCGTAATCTTACATGGAACCCGAAGGGCTTCGATGCTGAAGGCAACTTTGATCTCACTCCAAACTATTGGGATAGTCCGTACTGGGTACGGTATAAGAATTACCAGAATGATGAGAGAAACAGATTGATAGGATTTGCCCAGACTGATTGGAAAGCAACCGATTGGCTAAGTTTCTTGGGTCGTATATCTATTGACTCTTATTCAGAACTTCAGGAAGAGAGAAAAGCCGTGGGTTCTGTTGCCGGAGAGCTGGGAGTTGGTCGGCCGGATGTTACTTCAGGATATTCACGACTGGAAAGAACATTTCTGGAGACCAACTTTGACCTTATGGCCACATTCCGTAGGGATCTCACCGAAAACTTCAACATTAACGGCTTGGTGGGGACAAATATCCGAAGACAGACTATTGACAGGGTTTTCTCTTCTACAAATAACGGATTAAGTGTTCCCAACGTATATGCGTTAAGCAATAGTGTTGATCCTATGGCACCACCGCAGGAATTATTCTCAAAAATAGGTCTTAATGGCTATTTTGGAAGTATTTCTCTGGGGTACAATGATATGTTATATCTTGATGGGACTTATCGGATTGACCAGTCTTCAACATTACCTAAGGACAACTGGACTTATACCTACCCGTCAATTTCAGGAAGCTTCCTGTTCTCAGAAGTGCTGGATGCTGAATGGCTGCAGCTTGGTAAGTTGAGGTTGAATTATGCTGAAGTTGGTAACGATGCCCCGTTTGCAAGCGTTCTGGACACTTATGTTCCGGTAGCGCCTTTCCAGGGGAGTCCGGTAGTTGCAGTTCCGGGAACCAAAAATAATCCTGATCTCAAACCTGAAAGAACTAAAAGTCTGGAGGGTGGAGTGGAAATGAGTTTTTTCCAGGGAAGAGCAGGGTTTGATCTTGCATTATACAAATCAAACACAATAAATCAGATTCTTCCTGTTACTGTTTCGTATGCTACAGGGTTTGCATCGAAGTTTGTAAATGCAGGAGAACTGCAAAACAAGGGAGTGGAGTTAAGACTATTCTTAACACCACTGAAAGTATCAGATTTTCAGTGGGATGTAACTCTGAACTGGACAAGAAACGTGAATGAAGTTGTCTCTCTTCAGGAGGGCATTGAAAATCTCCAGATAGGATCTCTTCAGGGAGGGGTAACAATAAATGCCAGGGTAGGTGAACCTTATGGAACAATTCAGGGAACTGACTTTGTTTATCGTGACGGACAGCGAGTAATACTTTCAACAGGATATTACGCAAGATCTGCAACATCTGATATAATACTGGGCAATATTAATCCCGATTGGAATGCCGGGATTCAGAACTCAATGAGTTACAAAAATCTTAATCTGAGTTTCCTGATCGATGTACAGCAGGGTGGGGATATTTTCTCACTTGACATGTATTATGGATTGGCAACAGGATTATATGCAGAGACTGACTTTTTAAACGATCTGGGCAATCCTGTAAGGGATCCGGTTATCGGAAACCAGACAACAGGTTATGATCCTGCAAGTGGCGGAGTAGTTCTTGAGGGCGTTACAGCTGAAGGGAATGTTAATACACGTCGTGTACCGGGTGGTGATTATCGCCTCTTCGGATACTCTCAGAATCCAAATGCTGCATTTATATATGATGCATCATTCGTTAAACTCCGTGAGATAGTCCTCTCCTACAATCTGCCCCGAACTTTCCTTGACGGAACTTTTATCCGCGGAGCCTCACTCAGTTTCGTAGGATCCAACCTCTGGATACTCCATAAGAATCTTCCTCATGCGGATCCTGAAGCAAGTCAGAGTGCAGGTAATATACAAGGCTGGCAGAGCGGTGTTATGCCAACCACACGCAATTATGGTTTCAGTCTTAATCTACAATTTTAATAAGAAAAAATCATGAAAAATAAAATAATTATAATAATAACTTTGGTTGCGTTTCTTGCATCCTGTACCGATAAATTTGAAGAATTCAATACAGACATCAAGAATCCGGCAATCGTAACAGGTGAAGCTCTTTTCACCCACGCTCAGATAGCTCTGGTTGATCAGGTTTCAAGTACAAATGTCAACCTTAATGTGTGGAAATTGTTTGCACAATACTGGACGGAAACTACCTATGTTGACGAAGCAAACTACGACATAGTAAACAGGACTATTCCGGATAATACTTTTCAGGAATACTATGTTGGTAATGATGCAAGCAAAACAGGAGGATTCCTGAAAAATCTTCAGGAAGCCACAGAAATCATTACACAAACAGCAACGACCAGCGCAATTGGTGAAGCGGAAAAAGCCAATAAGCTTGCAATAATTGAATTACTGAATGTGTATGCATATCAGAACCTTGTTGATATCTTCGGTAACATTCCATATAATGAAGCATTGGATATCGATAAAATTGACCCGGCTTATGACGATGCCTTCACGATTTATCAAGACCTGATTGCAAGGGTTGATGCTGCACTGGGAATTCTCGATCCAACCGAAGGAAGTTTTGGTTCCTCAGATCTTATTTATGGTGGTGATGTAGCTGCCTGGATTAAATTTGCAAATTCATTAAAACTAAAACTGGGCATCACACTTTCAGACTCACACCCGGTTCTTTCGAGGTCAACAGTAGAGGGAGCTGTCGCAGGTGGTGTTTTTATGTCAAATGCTGACAATGCCCTGCTACACTATATGACTGCCATTCATGTCAATCCGATATATGAGGATGTAGTTCAGAGTGGAAGGGACGACTTTGTTCCTGCGAATACGATTGTGGATCTGATGAATACACTTACCGATCCTCGCAGACCGCTCTATTTCACAACAGTAGGAGGCATCTATTCAGGCGGTGTTTATGGGGCAAGCAGTCCTTACTCACAATATTCTCATATTGCTGATGCAATCGTTCAACCTGATTTTCCGGGGATATTATTAACCTATGATGAGGTTTTATTCTACCTGACCGAAGCTGCTGCAAGGGGATATGCAGTTGGTGGAACTCCGGGTTTATTATATAATCAGGCAATTACGACATCAATTCTTTCATGGGGAGGGACAGCAGCCATGGCAACTGCCTACCTTGCACAGCCAAATGTGTCATATGCCACAGCTGCAGGAACCTGGCAACAGAAGATTGGTACACAGTCATATATTGCTTTTTATACAAGGGGTCTGGAGGGATATACCCAATGGAGAAGACTGGATTATCCAATATTTAACCCTCCCGGACAATTACCTTATGCACAGATTCCAAAAAGATTTACCTATCCGGTAAACGAGCAGACTCTTAACAAAGCTAATTACGATCAGGCTGCGTCTGCAATAGGTGGAGATAATTTAACAACAAAGATATTCTGGGATAAATTCTGAGATCAAAGGATTTGTAGAAAAAGGAAAAGGAGGCAGATAGGCCTCCCTTTTCCTTTTTCTATTTCTCAAGTATTAAACAAAGATGTTAAATCAACCAAATTTGAAGGGGATTCAATAATATAAAAAAATTAGCCTCATATTAACATAAAATTAATCTATTTTTAATATAATTTTAAAAAAAAAGCAAAATGCTTATGTTGTTGTTTATGAATCATTAAATTTGCCCTGTTATTTTTAAACCTAAATCTAATTTTATGAAGAAACTATTTCTGCTGATTGTTTTGTTTGTGTTTATAGGCAGTTCATCTGCCTGGGCTCAGACAAAGGTCATTACAGGTACCGTTACTTCTTCCGTGGAAGGAGAAGGTGCAATTCCGGGTGTATCTGTTTCTGTAGCAGGCACAACTATAGGTGCCATTACAG
>JBBRVC010000090.1:0-15612 GCA_038247205.1 Bacteroidales bacterium | reverse complement strand
TCAAAACTGCTGTTTCCCGTAATTCCAATGAATCTCCTTCAAATGGTTTCATTGTAGTATGCCTGGCGCCAAACAAAACGGCACGAATCATCTGTTTTAAAGTTGCTGTTATTGCAACATGAATTTTCTCCGGGATCCAATTATTGATCTGAGTCTGTAATTTTTTCGATAATATGTTTAAAAGCGAAGGTTTTCGAAGCATTTTCTTTTGCCAGAGAGTTAATTCTGATTGTATAATTATATCATACTGATTCATTCGGGTGCGCAATACTTAAATACAATTTTTTCTACTGAGATGTATATCAATAAACTCATAACAAATCCACTTGTTCATATTACAATCTGATAATTGCGTTCATAACACAATTTTGCGGTGTCTTCCTGAGCTTAATATTTAACTATATTTGAGAGCTACATAACAAAGTTACAGAACTTAGATTACTATTGTTAATAAAATAACACTAACGGAACCCATTTCTCATGATGAATAACGGGCGAGTTGAAAAATAGAAAGCGGAAAACGCATGACACTATTTTGCCTATCTGCCCAAGGTTCCCGTTAAATTTGAAAAATAAGAAAGAAATACGATATTATATGAAAAGGAGAAAATTCATTTCGAACTCTGCTGTTGCCGCAGCAGGAACAGTAATTCTTCCCACAATCATCCCATCATCGGTGATGGGTAAAAACCCTCCAAGTGATAAAATTAACATCGGATGGATCGGTAACGGCAGGCAGGGAAGAGGAGATATAATGGGTACCATGAGGTTTGATTCAGCAATGGTAGTAGCTGTATCTGATCTGGATTCAAACAGGATGGCTCTTGGCAAGAAACTCATTGAAGAAACTTATGCCCGAAAAACCGGAAATGCTAATTATATGGATGTAAAGTCTTTTGCCAACTATAAGGAAATGCTTCTGGACAAGTCAATAGATGCAGTAATGATCACAACTCCCGATCACTGGCATTCACTTCCGGCTATGGAGGCCGCTATAGCAGGTAAGGATATTTATCTTGAAAAACCAACTTCTTTAACTATAAGTGATGGACGGTTATTGAGCGATGTTGTAAGGAAAAATAAAATAATCCTTCAGGTTGGAACTCAACAACGTTCATCATCACAGTTCAGGGTCGCTGCAGAATTAGTCCGAAACGGCAGGATAGGTCAACTGCATACCGTTAAAGTAGGACTTCCCGGAGATCCTTTCGGTCCCGAAGCAGTTGAGATGCCTGTTCCTAAGAACTTTAACTATGATATGTGGCTTGGATCTACTCCGGAAGCATCCTATACAGAAATACGTGTTCATCCGCAAAATGACTTCGGTCGTCCGGGATGGCTCCGTTGCGATCAGTTTGGAGCAGGTATGATCACAGGCTGGGGGCAACACCATTTTGATTCTGCTGCATGGGGTATGGATACAGAATATACCGGACCAATATCAATTGAAGCTGTTGCAGATTTTCCAAAGTCTGGGTTATGGGATGTTCACGGTGATTTTATGTCAAAGGCCGAATATAAAAACGGGATTACCATGCTCACCAGCGGTGGGTATCCGAATGGTGTAAGGTATGAAGGTACAGAAGGATGGATATTCGTTACGCGTGGAAACTACAGAGCAACTGACAGTGATCCGATCCCACAGGGTAAGGACAGTAAACCTCTTGATGCCAGCGACCCTAAAATGCTTACTTCAGTTATAGGACCTGATGAGAAACACCTGTATGTAAGTGAATCCCAAATAGGCAACTGGCTCGATTGTATCAAATCGCGCAGGGAGCCCATTTCTCCAGTTGAAATCGGACATCGTTCCTGTACTGTTTGCCTTGTTACGCATATTGCTATGAAACTGGGCAGAAAACTCAACTGGAATCCGGACACGGAGAAATTTGTTAATGATAATGAGGCAAATTCGATGCTTTTAAGGCCCCAGAGGGCTCCTTATGGTACCGACAAGATTAAAGTTTAATTATCAGTCATAAAGCAAAAAATGGACGCAAATTATTTTGCCTCCATTTTTTATTGCCTAACTTATAAAGAAGCCTTTCTTAATAGCGATTATCTTAACTATTTTACCTTCCCAACAAAATTCTTCTGATAATCATCCCATTTCTGTGTTTCGTAAGCTTTATCGGCAAAGAAACTAAGAAGCATTTCCATTTCCTTTGGTTGTTTAAATCCGGGTACAGGAGTAACTCCAAACTTTCCATCTTTCTGTGTTAGAAATACTACAGTTGGGTATGAGAGTTGGCCTTGTAACAATGCCACAGCAAGCTGATGAGCCTTCCCTGCTTTGCCGTCGTTAACGAAGGTCTGACCAAGAAAAGTGACGCTTTCGCTTCCCTCAGCATCGAACTTTACCGGATAGAATTTATCATTGAGCAGGTTTGCAATTACATCGTGTGTAAAAGTTTCATTATCCATTTTCTTACACCATCCGCACCAATCTGTATAAGTGTCAATGAAAATGGGTTTCGGTGTTTTGACTGCAAGTTTTTCAGCTTCCTGAACAGTGTACCATTTAACCTTGGATTTCTGACTATCGGTTGCAGTCTGACAGTTTACAGTTAAAACTGCGAGGCTGAAGAGTGTGATCATTGTAAGTTTTCTCATTTTAAGACTTTTGGAATGTAAAGCAAATATTGTGCAAAAAAAATCATTTTTAAGCTTTTTCGAATGCTATTTATCAAATCAAACAAAATTGGTTAAGAATATGTTCAGTAACTTATTCTAATAGATTTTACATTCATTTTATTTTTTACATTTACGTTCAAATTTTAAGAACAGCAAATGGAAACCATAACCAATACAATTCGCGACTCAAAAGCGGCACGATGGACAGCTCTTGCGATAGTCTCTTTTACCATGCTGTGCGGTTATTATCTTACAGATGTAATGGCCCCGCTGAAGCCGATGCTCGAGAAAGAATTATTATGGAACAGCTATGAGTATGGCGTTTTTACCGGCGCTTACGGTTGGTTCAATGTAGTATTACTGATGCTCATCCTTGGGGGAATAATCCTTGACAAAATGGGTGTCAGGTTTACCGGTATGATGGCAACCATTGTAATGGTTATCGGTACTTCAATAAAATACTGGGCTATCTCAACGCACTCACTCGATGGAATGGAATTTTTGGGGATGAAGACACAGGTTATAGTTGCAGCCCTGGGTTTTGCTACTTTTGGTGTAGGGGTTGAAGTTGCCGGTATTACTGTCTCAAAAATAATAGTTAAATGGTTTAAAGGTAAGGAACTCGCTCTGGCGATGGGTCTTGAAATGGCAACAGCCCGAATCGGAACGACGCTGGCTCTGGCAACATCTGTACCCATTGCACGTGCTTTGGGGGGAGTATCAAAACCGATATTGATCTGTCTTATAATGCTTTGCATTGGTATGATAGCCTTCTTCATTTATACTTTTCAGGATAAAAAACTTGACAGGTCAATAGCAGCAGAAGCCGGCAGGTCAGGAATTGCTGAAAGCGAAGAATCATTCAGCATAAAAGATATTTTGTTTATTATCAGGAACAGAGGCTGGTGGTATATTGCAATATTATGTGTATTGTTTTATTCAGCTGTGTTCCCATTTCTGAAATATGCAACTGACCTTATGGTGAATAAGTTTCATGTTGATCCTGAACTTGCCGGTACCATACCCGGTCTTTTACCTTTCGGCACGATGATTCTTACCCCATTTTTTGGAAATCTATATGACAGGAAGGGAAAGGGTGCTACAATAATGATCATTGGAGCCTTATTGTTGATTTTCGTTCATGCAATGTACTCTATACCCATACTTAATGCAACACCCATTGCAATTGTGCTTATAATTATACTCGGCATCGGTTTCTCCCTGGTTCCATCAGCAATGTGGCCTTCAGTCCCCAAAATTATCCCTGAAAAACAACTTGGAACTGCTTATGCAATGATCTTTTGGGTGCAAAATATAGGATTAATGCTTGTCCCAATGCTAATTGGCTGGGTACTAGATAAGTATTGTATAACCGGTACACGCATGGTTGATGGGGTAGCAGTGGCTAATTACAATTATACCCTGCCGATGATGATATTTACAGTTTTTGGAATCCTGGCTCTGGGCTTTGCCTTTTTATTAAAGGCTGAAGATAAGAAGAAGGGATATGGCCTTGAAATGCCCAACATTAAAAAACAGTAACTAATTAAAATTTATATATATGAAAAAAGTGATCATTGGATTATCAAGTGTTATTATTCTTTCGTTTGTCGTTTTATTGTTTGTAAATGCCGGGGTAAGTCCTCAGGAAGTTAAGAAAGCTGCAACAGAAACATGTGCAGCAGGTACAACATGTCAGCCTTCTTCAGCTTGCAAAATGAGCGCAGACAAAGCCTCATGTGATAAAGCCAAGTGTAAGGAAATGAGATGTGATGAGGCAAAGTGTAAAAGTGGCAAATGTGACCCTGCCACTTGCAAAGCAACATGTAATGCCACTAAAAAAGAAACTACTGCTGCAACAGGATGTGCTAAGGCATGTCCAATGCATACAAAGTAGATTAAACAGTTTATAAGATCGGGGCTGATACCTGGAGATCTTTAATCGCAGATTCTGAGAGACTTCTTTGGAAGTTTGCGTTTAATTTTTTCTATGGTCAGCCTCGTTTTTATTTTTTTATGGACATGAACTATTTTGACTACGGTTTGTATCTATAGTGTCTACAATAATATTTTTATGGAACAAGGAGAATTTTTAAAGAGAAATGTGTTCAGTTTCGCAGATTCTGTTAATTATGCGGAAGGGGCCATTGTGAGCAAAACGATACTGAAAAAGCAAACCGGCAATATATCATTGTTTGCATTCGATAAAGGAGAAGCATTAAGTGAACATACATCTCCTTTTGATGCAATTATTGAGGTAGTTGACGGTAAGGCTGAGATTATAATAGGAGGGGAGCCTTATATTCTTGAATCAGGACAGACAATAATTATGCCCGGAAATATTCCTCATGCAGTTAACGCTGTTGAGAAATTCAAGATGGTTTTAATTATGATAAGGAGTAATTAAAAAGAAAATGCCGGGTTTGCGGCATTTTCTTTCTGGCTCTTCAGGCCATCTTAATTAGTATAGCTTTTATTGTATCAGTAACATCTTCTTCTTCATCAACGCATCTTTCCAGTATCTCAAGAATTTTATTGTTCTTTATTAATTCTGTAGGATCTTTTTCTTTCTCAAACAACTCAGCGAGAGCAACATAATAGAACTCATCAGCTCTGTGTTCTATCTCAGTAACTTTTTCACAGGCTTTTGTTATCTTAGCCTTATTAGATGCTGCGTCGTTCAGACAATGAACACATATCTCAATTTCCTTGGCAGCCAGATAAATCATTTCTGCCATTTCTTTATAAACAGGCATAAGTTTTTTGGGCTTATACAAACAGATTCTGCGGCTTACACCATTAATTGAATCAACCACATCATCTATATGGGCTGTCAATTCGTGAATGTCCTCCCTGTCAAAAGGTGTTATAAAAGATTTATTCAATTGAAGATAGGTTCTGTCGGTAATGTCATCACCTATATGTTCAACCTCTTTTATTTCCTTATTTATTCTTTCATGATTCTCAAACTCGGAAGTCGACATAAGCTCTTTTAAGAGCTCAGTTGCTTTAACGAGATTTTTGGCATCCTCTTCAAAAAGAGGGTAAAAAGAATGGTCCTTGGGAACGAAGAATTTGAGTATCGTATCTATATTCATTTATGAAGTTTTTTTTATTTATGGATAAAATTACTGAACCCAGTTAAACCAGGTAAAAAGATAAAACACTAAAGAACCTATAATCGCAGATACAGGAATAGTGAGAATCCATGCCCAGAAAATATTTGTTGTTACACCCCACTTCACGGCCGAAGCACCCTTTCTTGCACCTGCTCCTATTATTGCTCCTGTTATTGTATGAGTTGTACTTACAGGTATTCCAAAATGAGTAGCTCCAAACAGTGTAAGAGCACCGGCACTTTCTGCACAGAAACCTTCAAATGGCTTAAGCTTGGTGATTTTTTGTCCCATTGTTTTTACAATTCTCCATCCGCCAAAAAGTGTTCCTAAGGCAATTGCTGTATGACATGAAAGAACAATCCACAGATCTATAGTGTCAGTTTTAGTTGCAAAACCTGTTGCAATAAGCGCAACCCAGATTATCCCCATTGATTTTTGTGCGTCATTTCCACCATGACCAAGACTGAATGCTGCAGCCGATAATAACTGCAGCCTTCTGAAATGCTTATCGACTGCCATGGGAGATTTGTTCTTTACAATAAATATGACCAGGGCTGAAATCAGGAATGACATTACCATTCCAAGCAGAGGAGCAATAACTATAAAAATAACTATCTTAATAACCCCGCCCATAATAACAGAACTAACACCTGAACTTGCAATAGCAGCGCCTACCAGACCACCGACAAGAGTATGGGAAGAACTGGAAGGTAAACCCCACCACCATGTAAACAGATTCCAGGCAATTGCTGCAATCAGAGCTGATGATATAACTGTCAGATTAATAACATCAGGGTCTATAACCCCTTTTCCCATTGTTGCAGCAACTTTTAATGGAAACACAAGAAAGGCTACAAAATTAAAGGTAGCCGCAAGTAAAACAGCAGAAAAAGGCGATAAAACTTTGGTTGAAACTACAGTTGCAATTGAATTTGCAGAATCATGGAATCCATTAATGAAGTCAAAAATCAGAACCAAGGCAATAACAATGTATAAAAAAGTCATCTAACTAATATATTACATAAACCATCCTATAAATATCCCATCAATTATTTGTTCTATTATTGACTGGAAAAAAGATACAATGATATATAAAAAAATCGAGATTATACAGTGGCTTTTCTCATCACTTTCAAGAAGTGACTGAATGTTTAAATTCACATGATTTCAATAATGGGTAGAACAATTTGTTCTGAAGTAATGTTCCTTAATGGAAAAGGAATCGAATTTTTCATTTTTTTTATTGCCAAATTGTGTTAATTTTATTGTCTTATAATAATTAATCAAAAACCCGCAATATGAACGACATACGCAATCTTGAACCCAAACTGGTATGGAATTATTTCCATGAGTTAACCCAGATTCCACGTCCTTCAAAAAAGGAAGGGAAAATTGTTGAATACATTAAAGAATTCGGAAAGAAGCACAATCTTGAAACACTGGTTGACGATATCGGAAATGTTATCATCAGGAAGCCTGCAACAAAAGGCATGGAAAACAGAAAAGGCATTATATTCCAGACCCACCTCGATATGGTGCCTCAGAAGAACAACGACAAAGTTCATGACTTTGAAAAAGATCCGATTGAGACCGTTATTGATGGCGAATGGTTAAAAGCAAATGGGACTACTCTTGGCTCTGATAATGGAATAGGTGTTGCTGCAACATTAGCTGCACTTGCTTCAACGGATCTCAGTCATGGTCCTATGGAGGCCCTTTTCACAATCGATGAAGAAACGGGTATGACAGGCGCTTTCGGATTAAAGAAAGGATTTTTAAAAGGCGATATCTTGTTAAATCTTGATTCAGAGATTGAAGGTGAGATCTGTGTGGGATGTGCCGGTGGAATTGATGTCAGCGCTAAAAAGGATTATGCAGAAGAAGCTACCCCAAAAGGAATGGCAGCTTACCGGGTAACAGCAAAGGGGTTGAAAGGTGGTCATTCCGGAGTTGATATTGCTATGGGCAGAGCCAATTCAAACAAGTTAATGTTCAGATTTCTCATGCAGGCAGAAGCTGATTTTGGCATCAGGCTTTCTGAAGCAGCGGGAGGAGATCTGAGGAATGCAATTCCAAGAGAATCGTATTCTATTGTACTGGTTCCTGAGATAAAAGTAAAAGAGTTCGAAGAATTCGTAAAAGGTTATGAGAATATCTATAAAGCCGAATTTTTAGAAACTGAACCGGATTTGATTTTCTCATCTGTCAAATCAGAACTTCCGGCAAAAGTAATGAATCAGGGTGAACAGTACAGGATAATAAGGGCTGTATATGCTTGTCCTCACGGTGTTCAGCGCATGAGTCAGGCAATGGAAAACCTGGTTGAGACATCAAGTAATATGGCAATTATTAAATGTTCAGAGGGTAAATTTTCATGCCATAACCTTACACGCAGCTCCGTTGATACATCAAAAGAAGCCACAGCCTGGAAAATTGCTGCCGTGTTCCATCTGATAGGAGCTGATGTTTCTCTTTCAGGTGGTTATCCTGGTTGGAAACCAAATATGAAGTCGCCTATTCTCAAAACAATGAGTAATGTATATGAAAAAATGTACAATCATGCACCTGAAATAAAAGCAATACATGCCGGACTTGAATGTGCGATAATCGGCGGCGTGTATCCAAATCTTGATATGATCTCTTTCGGACCAACAATTAAACATCCGCATTCCCCCGACGAAAAAGTGCATATTGATTCGGTGAGAAAGTTTTATGATTTCCTCGTTGAGACTTTGAAAAATATCCCGGTGAAATAATAGTTAACCTTAACCCTATCCCTGCCCTTTCCCTTAAACAATAAGGGAAAGGGTGGCATCAGACTCTTTTCCAGGATCTTAGCCCTTCCATTATAGTTTAAATATAGTTTAAAGGAAGAGCTACAGGAAAGGGGCTGGGGGAAAGGGTTAAAATGAATGATGATCAGTCCACTTTTATCTCTACAAGCATATCATCTTTCATAACATTAGTGTTGGCTTTTGCCATCACCTTTACAACCTTTCCATTAACCGGCGAAAGTATCTCATTTTGCATTTTCATTGCTTCAAGAATGAGTATTGGTTCACCCCTGAGGACAGCAGAGCCTTCTCTTACAAGAACATCAATAATTTTGCCGGGCATCGGAGCTTTGATAAACTCCTGTTCAACTTTTCCTCGTTTTGAACTCAAAAATTTCATCCTCTGGAGTGAGAATGGTGTCTCAACGGTAAAAGTGTAGCTGATATCGTTAAAAAGAATTTCATACCGGTTTTGCCTTGAGCGGACTACTTCAACAGGATATTTACGGTTTTTCCATAAAATATAAGTGCCGAATTTTTCATCTGCTTTCAACTTGACTTCATATTCTCTTTTTCCGATTCTGATAGTATGCTTAAGTGGAAGAGCAAAAGTGAATTGTCTGTTCTCAGATGATAGCGTATGCAGTTTTTTTATTTTAAGTTTATCATTACTCATTTCAACCGCTTTTTAAAATTGGTTAATTCTTTTATTTAACAACCATGGGCTCATTGCTACAGAACTATCTGCATCTGCTTTACTAATTGTGTCGCTCAGATTTTCTTCAACAAAGAGTTTTGTTGCCAGCCATGCTGCAAGCATTTCCTCATACTCGCTGTTAAAATAATATTTTTCAAGATCTTTTTCAATAAATGCGGTGGTGAAGCTTCCATCCTGAAATTTAGGATGCCTGACAAGCATACGGAAGAAGGGGAGGGTAGTCTTTGTTCCCTTTATCCAGACCTTGTCGAGTGCCATTTTTGTGTTTTTTATTGCCTCTTTCCTGTCTTTACCTCTCACAATAAGCTTGGCAATCATTGAATCATAGCTTGCAACAATTGCAGAACCTGCCTGAATACCTGTATCAACTCTTACGCACTGATCGGTTGGCATACTTAGTTTCTCAATCTTACCCGGATCAGGAGCAAAGCCTGCCTGAACATCTTCAGCATTTATCCTGCACTCTATTGCCCAACCCTTAAGCTTTATATCTTCCTGCTTAAATTTCAGCTCTTCTCCGTTTGACACCCTGATCTGCTGTTCTATCAAATCTATTCCTGTAATTACTTCAGTTACAGGATGTTCAACCTGAATCCTGGTATTCATTTCCATGAAGTAGAATTTCTTTTCAGAATCAAGAAGGAATTCAACCGTGCCGGCCGAATGATAATTAACTGCTTTTGCAATCTGTACAGCCATATTACCCATCTCTGTTCTCAACCTGTCGTCAAGAGCACATGAAGGGGCTTCCTCAAGAAGTTTCTGGTGCTTACGTTGAATTGAGCATTCTCTTTCTCCAAGATGTATCACATTTCCGTGAGTGTCTCCAAGGATCTGAAACTCAATATGTTTTGGATTTTCAATATACTTTTCAATAAAAACGGATGGGTCATTGAACGATTTTTCTGCTTCCTTGCTTGCGATAATGAACATTTTCTCCATCTCCTCAGCTTTCCGCACTATCCTCATTCCTCTTCCACCACCACCTGATGCAGCTTTAATTATTACAGGGTAGCCTATCTTTTCAGCCATGATAATAGCTTCCTCTTCATCGGCAATATTACCTTCGCTACCCATTGCCATTGGAATGCCACCTGCAAGTGCAATTTTTCTTGCAATGGTTTTATTTCCCATTTTATAAATTGCATCGGGAGCAGGGCCTATGAAAATTATTTTGTTATCAATGCACTTCTGTGCAAAATATGCATTTTCTGCAAGGAAACCATAACCCGGATGAACTGCATTAGCATTGGTAGTCAGGGCAATAGCTATGAGTTTTTCAATATCGAGAAAAACAGGTATTTCAGAACTATCCTCAGAATTATCATAGACCTCATCAGCAGAAGCAAGATACATCGCATTTTGCTCAACCGCGGTTTTTATCGCCACTGTTTTGATGTTCATCAGCCGGGCTGTCTTCATTATCCTGACTGCAATTTCACCCCGGTTCGCAATTAATATTTTTTTTATCTTCATATTATTGATTCAATTTATAAATATGAACAATCGTTCACGTACTTTACCTGACGACTGAAGCCTTATAACGGCATATTCCCATGTTTTCTTGCAGGCACCTTGACCCATTTATTATTAAGGGCATTTAATGCTGACAGAATTTTCTTCCTTGTTACTGCAGGATCAATTACTTCATCAATATATCCGCTCTCATCTGCTATGAATGGATTTGCTATTTTGTCACGGTATTTTTTTACGAGCTCCTTTTTGAGTTCTGCCGGATTGCTTGACTCGGCCAGTTCTTTTCGGTATAGTATTGCAACGGCACCATCTGGTCCCATTACTGCGATCTCTGCTGATGGCCAGGCATAGTTGAAGTCACCGCCAAGGTTTTTACTGTTCATTACAATGAACGCTCCTCCGTATGCTTTGCGGAGTATTATTGTAATCTTCGGTACTGTAGCCTCGCTGTATGCGAAGAGCATTTTTGCGCCATGTCTGATGATCCCTGAATGTTCCTGATCAACTCCCGGAAGAAAGCCTGGTACGTCTTCAAGAGTTATGATAGGAATGTTGAAAGCATCGCAGAATCTTATGAATCTTGCGCCTTTCACTGCTGAATCTATATCAAGAACACCTGCAAGAACCTTCGGCTGATTTGCTACGATCCCTATAGTCTTCCCTTTCAGCCTTGCAAACCCTGTTACAAGGTTGGCTGCGAATAGTTCCGCAGTCTCAAAAAAACTGTTTCTGTCTACCAGATTATTAATAACATCTTTAACATCATATGCTTTATTGGGGTCATCAGGAACAATATCCCGGAGTCTGTCATTAATGTCGTTCGTGTATCCGTCGTCGGCTACAACAGGTGGATTTTCAACATTGTTGGAGGGAAGATATGATAGGAATTTCTTCAGTGCAAGTATCGTATTTTCCTCATCGTCATAAATCATATGAGCCACTCCGCTTTTTCTGGCATGAATCTCAGCGCCTCCAAGTCCATCCAGAGTAACATCCTCATTCAATACCTCTTTTACCACATTTGGTCCAGTTACGAACATATAACTAGTGTGGTTTACCATAAATACAAAGTCAGTGAGAGCAGGAGCATAAACAGCTCCACCTGCCGCAGGACCCATTATCACAGATATCTGGGGGATAATCCCGGATGAATGAATAATATTATGGAATATTCCTGCATAACCGCTTAGACTGGCAACCCCCTCCTGTATCCTGGCACCTCCCGAATCAATTAAGGCAATAATGGGAGCACCCATTTTCAGAGCCATTTCCTGGATTTTCGCAATTTTCTTTGCATGAACTATACCTAAAGAGCCTCCCATTATTGTAAAATCCTGGGCATAGGCAAATACGAGACGTCCATTTACTTTTCCATGTCCGACAATTACGCCATCGCCGTAGGATCTCTCGACCTTTCCGAACTCCACAGGCTGATTGGCCGGAGTTACGAATGCATCTATCTCCTCGAAGGTTCCATTGTCAAAGAGAAGATCAATTCTCTCTCCTGCAGTAAGCTTCCCTTTAGCATGCTGTTTTTCAGCCTGTTTTTGACTATACTGCTTATTTATTGCTTCCTGTCGTTCAATGAAAGCTTTATACTGTTTTCCCGATAAATCCATACCTTATTATATAAATATCATGGCTAATTGTTCAATTACCCAATATTTTAAATGCGTTCAAAAGTAATTAATCTCAATGTAATTCCAAAAAACATTCGAACGGAAGAGCCCCGTTTTCGTTATTTATCAAAGAATGAAATAGTTAAATGCTATGATTTTTCGACTACAATCCAGCCTTACAGCTCTGCCTGCAATTACACCGGGCATGGTATTTGTCACCAAAGGGAAGTTTATAAACTATTTATACCGGCTTGAACAGCCCCTCTTCGTTTGAGCCCAGAAGACCGGCCTTCAGCATTGCATCGCTTGCTTTATAAAGCTTTTGAATCATGGCCTGAGTGACTACCGGAAAATGATGAAGAGATTCAAGTTTATCGCCAATGTATTCGAGATCCTCGTCTGCTGTTTCCCAACTCCTTGATTCAAAGATATTAAGGTCGAGTGGGAGGGAGTAAGATCTTAATGATTTTTCTCCATTAGTGTTAAAGAAGAAATCAAAATAGGACATAATAAGCTCACGGATAGTACGATATACAGGTTCACGGTATCTTAGAGAAGTAAAATTGGATTTAGCTACCGCACCCCAATGCCCGTTTTCCCTGAATACCGCAATAACATGATCGTCATCATTGTGTGCAAGCATGTCCACAATCAGCGGTTTATATCCCACTAACTTAAGTGCTGATGCAGCAAAAAGGGCTCCTTCAAAACAATGAGCTGACTTTTTTTTGATTACCCATCTCGGGGACCTGCATTCATAATCAGGATTATAATCAATTGAATCAAGAAATGCCTGTATTTTATCAGGGTTATCAAGTGTTTTCAGAAACCTGATCTCTTCATTTGTCCATCCCATAGTTAAGTCGATTTTAGGTCAAGGGTTAAGGTTTTACCTTTTACGTTTTACGTTTTACGTTTTACGTTAGGGTTTCCAATTTGAGCACTAAACTTTGAATTTAATTCATTTGACAAGTTTATGAATTATTCCCTGCATTGTTTCATATTGTTCTTCCATGCTTACAATAAGCCGCATCTGGGCTCTTGACCTTTGAATATTATGATCTGCATGATGGATCTTATAATATTGATCACCATCAAGGTAATCAGTAAGAAATCTGAGAGCCATTGTATATGTCATAAGTCGCGGCGCAAATGCAAGATATTCCTTCTCGAACTCATTCAACATTTCATTTGCTTCTGAAAGATATCCTCTTGCATACGACTCATAGAGACTTATATCCATCCATACTTTTTCCAGGTCCTTTTCGTCCTCTGTAGCAATATTCGCAACAGTTCTTATTGCATCGCCAAAATCATAGTGAACAAAGCCCGGCATAACGGTATCAATATCAATAACGCAAAGAGCCTTATCATTTTCATTCAGAAGAATATTATTAAATTTTGTGTCGTTGTGGATAGTTCTCAGGGGAATTTTTTCTTCTCTTCCCAGATGAAGTATAATTCTCATCTCTTCTGACCTTTTTAATATAAAATCTATTTCATCTGTATAGTTCTGTACTCTCCTGACGGGATCATCTTTTACAACCTTATAAAATGTTTCAAGCCGCTTTTCGATATCATGAAATGAAGGAATGGTTTCATAAAGAGGTTTTCCGGGCATATCGGCAAGCATTGCCTGAAAACGTCCTATTGCTTTACCTCCTTCATAAGCCTTCTCCGGCGTGTCAACAATATTGTAAGAGCGGTGATTTGAGATGTAGATATACATTCTCCAGAAACCACCTTCATTGTCAATTATCCAGCTGCTGCCATCCAGGGATGGGATGAGTGTAAGACACTCCCTTTTAATATCTGAACCGGGTATTGTAAGGAGCTTGTTCCTTAAATGAAAAGTGACTCTTTCAATATTGTGCTGAAGTTCAGGAATGTTTTTAAAAACCTTATTATTAAGTCTTTGCAGGATATAATTATCCTTATTCTTCTCCAAAGTCTCAATCAGGAAAGTATCGTGTATGTGTCCGCTGCCATAGTAATTACCCTTTAAAAAAGTACCTTCTGCAGAAAAACGGCTGAAAATCTGCTGCAGGTTTTCAGCCATTCTTTTTTCCAGCTTTATGCCCGATAAAAGCGTAAAACATGATAACCATGTATGCCGGGACGCATACCCAGTATGCTGTTTGCGTTGAAAAGCCATCTGCAATCCTTCCATAAATTAAAGGTAAGATTGCCCCTCCTGAAATAGCCATAATAAGCATTGCCGAACCTGTTTTTGTAAATCTTCCCAGTCCGTTTAAAGCAAGTGGCCACATTGCAGGCCATACCAGCGCGTTTGCAAACCCTAGCAGGGCAACAAAAAGTACCGTAAGCGGCAGTACAAGGGTAAGAGGTTGAAAGGTTACCAGATCAACAAAAGGTATTGTGAATACCATGCCGGCCGGGGTAAGAATAGCCCCGAGTGAAAAAACTACTCCCAATAATGTACAAAACTTTAAAGCAGTGGTCTGACTGAAATACTTTGGAATAAAGATTATACCAATAAGATAGCCGAAAATCATTCCAAGAAGTGTAAGTGAAGTGTAATACTTGGCTGATTCCATTGCGACTCCTATAGACTGTCCGTACCTGATAATTGTATCACCTGCAATTACTTCGACTCCCACATAGAAAAAAAGAGCAACGACTCCCAGAAGTAAATGAGGGAAATGCCAGATGCTTGTTTTATTAATGTTAGCTTCCCCCACTGATACATCCTCTGCATCTGTGTCAACTTCAGGAAGGTGGGCATATCGCAATAAAAGGCCGAGAAGAACAAGGGTAACGGACATAACAATATAAGGCATAATGACCCTCCGGGCAAGGTCGTCGAGCAGTAATGCACGTGAAGCAGCATCAACTGCAGATGCAAGCTTCTCTTCAAGAATGTGAGCATCCTTAAGGATTATGCTCGCAAGGATTATAGGAGCAATGGCTCCCGCAAATTTATTTGCTATACCCATTATGCTGATCCTCTTGGCAGCACTTTCAGGTGGGCCTATAATCGTTATGTAAGGATTTGAGGCAGTCTGAAGTAATGCCAGTCCTGTACCCTCAACAAATAAGCCGGTAAGGAATAGCCAGAAGGTTCTTGTCATTGCAGCTGGTATGAAGATGAGGCACCCCACAGCCATTATCCATAATCCCACTGTCATCCCATTCTTGAAACCCGTCTTTTTTAAGACGAATGAAGAAGGCAAAGCCATGACAAAATAAGAGACGTAAAATGCAAACGTCACAAAATAGGCCTGAAAATCATTAAGTTCACAAGCTGTTCT
>JBBRVC010000089.1:0-15822 GCA_038247205.1 Bacteroidales bacterium | reverse complement strand
CCATTCATGATATATTGGTCCAGCACCAGCTTATCACTTTCGCTGAACTGCTTTTCAGGACCGGCAATTATTACTGCCGAGTAGCTGTCAAGAACACCGGGGGTTCCTGCAATTGTTCCACGGTCGATGGTAAAATATTTAGCCAGATTCAGAGTAATATCTGCAACCTCCAGCTCCGGCAACTCATCATGTCCTTCAAGAAATGCGATCTTCCTGATAGTATCTGAGCTAATGGTTGCTATAGTTTGAATTAATTCATATTCAAGACCTTCAATTGAATTGAGTATGTTTTGCTCATATGGAACACCAGGATTATTTTTAAGAAAGTTTACCGGGACTTCAATTCCATTATAGTTTACGATCATCCCGGGGAATATTGTTTTGGTGACAGATCCTCCCTCCTCGTCGCCGGCCTTAAGACTTATCGGACTAATTCCTTTCTCTATAAGAGACCGGTATAATGCATCGCGCTGTGGCTTCGTACTGCCGGCTGACGGGTTAATAAATTCGTAATCGATTTTTCTTCCCGATATAATCCTGAATTCATCAAGTATCTCTCTTACAGATCTTTTAAGTCTTTTGAGAGGAATAGGAATATCACCATCGAGATAAACCTGGATGAAAATATCATTTCTAAGATCTGACAGTATTTTTGTGGTCTGTGATGAAAGAGTATACCGGTTATCCTCAGTAAGATCAAGCCTGAATCTGAAAAGCAAATTTGCAGAAGCAATAATAATGATGACAGATACAGTTATAATGAACCTTATCCAGCTCTTTACCCTGAGATTGTTGCTATTTTCAAAATCCCCCATTTCTACCTTTTTTTCTTCCATCTGCGCGACAAAAGCTGCATTATTGTGAATTCATTTAGAATGCCTATAACTGCCAGAAAATAAGCAATATCCCTTAAATCAATTACCCCCCTGCTGATAGACTTGTAATGCTCATTTATCCCCAACCGTAAGATAAACTCATCAAATTTCCTTACACCGGGCAGATATGCAAAAGACTCAAAGCCCATAAATAAAATAAAACAGATAAACACTGCAACTATAAATGCAATTACCTGATTATCTGTTAGAGAAGAAGCAAATATACCCGCAGAAACATATACGGCAGCAAGAAAAAACAACCCGATAAAAGATCCCATGGTTCCACCCTGGTCGATGTTACCCGGAGTCTCTCCAAGATTCCAGACCGAAATATAAAAGATAATTCCGGGCAGCAGGGAAAGGAGAACAAGGGAAACTGAAGCAAAATATTTCCCATAGATAATTTCCCTTTCGGTTACCGGACGGGAAAAGATCAGTTCTATCGTACCAAGCCTTTTTTCCTCTGCTATCATCCTCATGGTCACTGCCGGAACAAGGAACAAAAATAGCCATGGTGAAAGGAAAAATAATGTATCCAGTCCGGCATATCCACTATCAAAAACATTCCATTCACCCGGAAACACCCACATGAAAAGAGAGTTTACCACAAGGAAAACAATTATTACAATAAAACCTGTCAGACTGCTGAAAAACCCGCTTATCTCTTTCCTGAAAATTGCAAACATAAATACGCTTAATTGACAAAAATAATCAAATTACCTGTCTGTTAAATTTCGGATGCTATTTTAATGAATCACCTTCGTGTACTTAATATGAGTGATTATAATGTCAGAATAATAAAAGTCTATAATCTGTTTAAAATTAAATCCTTTCCCTGCCATAACCATAGCTCCTTCCTGGCATAAGCCTACACCATGTCCATAACCCCTGCCGTTCAGAACAATTGAATCTCCAAGGGAAACAACCGAAAAAAATGAAGATCTGAGGTTCATATCCGATCTCATTATACGTAATGGGATAGTGAATTGTCCGGTATTGTATTCTGCTAACCTGGTGTTTTGCCGGAAATTATATGATGACATTTCGTTAGTAGTTCCTGTTAAACCTGATTTTTTTAAATAGCCTGTCCATGACTCAATTGAATAACTTTTTTGCCATTTTGCATTCCGGGAGTTAATGCAATAGGGATCTATTACTTTTTTAAGATAAGGCTGATTTGTAAGCCATACATCTTCAGCTGTGGAAGTTTCGCCACCACAATTCGAATGAAATGCTGAAATTATTAGCAGGCTATCCCTGTCGAGTATCACAAGATTACTAGTCTCCTTTGCAGCAGCAACAATAGATGGATCAGCAGATATTCCATTGAAAGCCTGGCAGTGTGTATCATCGCAAAGGTTATAGCCGTCTGAAATATGCTTGTCAAAATATTTATATAGATATGTCCGGGCTATTACGGCCTGTGTTTTGTAGTATTCAGGTTTCTGTCCGGAACCTCCCTCAGCCCTGACAACTCCTGCAATGTATTGATCTGTACTGCAATTATTTATCATCAACAGAGTACCCATATCAGAAAAGCAGCTCAGATGTCCTGAATAGAACTGCCTTAGCGGTTCAACAACTGTTAGCCTCAGTGAAAATGACCCATCATCAGTAAGAGATTTAAGAAGCACTGAATCGCAGATTATACCTCTTGAAGAGGTTGGTTTGACAACTATTCTACCGTTAAACCGGGAGATCAGTATTATTTCACCTTTTGATAGTAGCAATGAGGTGCCTTCCGGGGTACTAATCCTGTAATTTCCATTGATCACAGTAAAGAGTGCTGTCTCTGTCTTAAACCCTGAAAAAAGCCGCACTTTGACCTGTGCATTACAGGCAGAATAAAAATTCAGAGTAATGGAAATAATTATTATCAGCAGGTTCCTGATCATCTGTTTACTATCAAATTTCTGTTATCCATTAACCGCAGAGTACCAGGTGAGAATGAAAATCCAGCAAAGAAACTATTCTTCATTACTAAGAGATTTAACGATATCCTCAGCAACTCTTCCACTCGCCCCTGCCGGGCCGAGGATTTCATTAAGAATTTTATAATCGGATAATAATTTTTCTCTTTTTTCACCTCCCGGTAAAATAGCTTTTAGTTCTGCAACAAGAGATTTTTCAGAAAGATCATACTGAACAAGCTCTTTAACGACTTCCTTATTCATAATGAGATTGACCAATGAAATATACTTAACTTTTATTACCATCCAGGCAATCAGCATTGAGAAAAAATCGCCTTTATAGCATACAACCTGTGGTGTATTCAGCAAGGCACCCTCAAGTGTGGCAGTGCCGGAGGTAACCAATGCCGCAGTTGAAGTATATAATATCTCGTAGGTTTTTTCCTTAATAAGCTTTACCGGAGCATCGCCAATTATTTTAAGATACAGGTCCTCCGGGAGATTTTTGACACCTGCCAGAACAAACTGAAATTCAGGAAATTGCTTTACAATTTTAAGCATTTGTGGCAAAATAAGTTCCACTTCATGCTTTCTGCTGCCGGCAAGGATTGCAATAACAGGTTTCTCATCGGTTTTAAGAGCCTTAAGTATCTCAGTTTTTGGAGGAAATGAGGAGATCTTCCTTTCAATCTCATCTTTAAGCGGGTTTCCACAATAGGTGACTTCGATATTATGCTTTTTATAAAATTCCACCTCGAAGGGGAAAATTATATACATCCGTGTGATATATTTCCTGATTTTTTCTACTCTCTTTTCATTCCACGCCCACAGTTTAGGAGATATATAATAGTATACCCTGAAACCGGCTTCTCGGGCAAATCCGGCAATACGAAGGTTAAAGCCGGGATAGTCGATGAGTATAACAACGTCGGGGTTAAAATTTATGATTTGCTGTTTGCAGAGAGTCAGGTTTTGTGAAATAGTTTTTATGTTCTTAACTACTGCCACGAAGCCCATGAAGGCCAGCTTTTTATAGTGCATTAATAGCTCCGCACCTGCTTCCTCCATCAGATCGCCTCCCCAGCAGTTGATTTCTGCTTTCCCATCAGCTTTTTTCAGCTCCCTGATAAGATTTGATCCATGAAGATCGCCTGACTGTTCCCCGGCGATAATAAAATATCGCATTATACAAATTTTACTATGAATACTATTATTGCCCAGACTATAGTAACCCCGAGAACACCACGAGAGGCACGTAACATATCAAACCTGTTGAATATCAAGAATATGAATACATTAGGAAAAACGCAGAGAGTAATGATATGCGTTATGATATCAGCATTGGCGATCTTATTGAGATATGTTTCCAGACTATTATGACCTGAAGAAAAAAGCCACATCATTAATATTGTAAAACAAGGTAACAGTACTGCTGAAATGATGCCGGTGCTCAGCCTGTCGTATTTTTCAGCGATTCTCATTTTTTGAAGCGCCCTTTGAGTTTATCAAGATACCAGTGTGCTGTCATATCGACCGATATTGGTACAACAGCCACATAATTATTAGTAATAGCCCATATATCAGTATCCTGTGAATCAGGTTCGTGATTATGAAATATTCCGGTAAGCCAGTAATAGGTTTTGCCCATAGGATCTTTTCTTTTTTCAAATTCTTCTCTCCAATTTCCTCCGGACTGCCGGCATATTTTGATTCCTTTTATCTGGGACTTTTCCACGGCTGGGATATTAACATTCAGGCACACACCCGGAGGCAATGGCTCGAAAGCTATTTTTTTCATTATTATGCGTATATACTTCTTGCAAACTGAAAAATCAGCAGATGGAGAGAAGTCATTGAGGGAAAAGCCTATAGAGCTGATCCCGTAAAGACATCCCTCGATAGCAGCAGCCATGGTACCGGAATAAAGGACGCTAACGGAAGCATTCGATCCATGGTTAATTCCCGAAACTATCAAATCAGGAGTTCTCTCCAGTAATTGATTGATAGCCAGCTTAACGATATCTGTGGGTGTTCCGTTACATGTGTAAACTCTGCGTTTTTCAGTTTCCTCGAGAAGCTTTACACGAAGAGGTGTCTTAACTGTAAGTGCCTGAGACATTCCGGACATGCTTTCCATGGTAGAAATAAGCACTACCTTTCCGAAATCCTCCATAACATCCAGAAGTGTTCTTAATCCACCGGCATATAACCCGTCATCATTTGTAATGAGAATCAGTTTATCATCTTTTTCAAGAACCATAAATTAAGCGTTTAAGCTACAAATATAGACAAATATGTCAGACACGGCAGGGGCTTATGATTCACTATCTGAAATGAATTATGTAACCCCTGTTTAAAGATGAAGTATCTCCGGGGGTTATCTTATTTTTTTGAATATCAAGCTTATGAGCAGCCGGGACCGTTTCTCTGAAAAGACTGTCAGTAGAATAAATTTCTTCTATCCGGATTTCTTTATCAAGATCAAGCCTGCTATTTTCATTCATAAAAACCACAAATATTTTATTCCTGCGTGGTTGTTTCAGAAATATAATATTTGAATCAGCATATGCCCCAGGACTTTTGTACGTAAATCCGTCCCAGGTACGCTGATCGAGAGGAATTTTATTAAGGTTCTCCCAATTTGCAAGAGTACGGATCAGTTTTAGCCTTGCCGGCAGTTCATATACATTCCTGAAGGAAGGCATATCACCCGTTCCACCAAATCTTCCATACCATGGAACCATGAACCATTTAAGGCGGCTATGGCTGCAATCAGGCGGTTGTCTGCATCGCTAAACCTGTCGGGGGTCGTGCTTGCCACATTTTCTCTGGTTATAAGTCCCGATTCAAAAATGCGACTGTCATCTGCAAACTCGGTACCGAATCGTTCCTGGGCGAGAATATCAGGAGTCACTTCATGCGCATCGACTCTGTCTTTAACCACTTTGATCCAATCATCATAAATCCTGTAAGGTTCCATAATGAACCGGGCATGAGGAAAAACTTTCCTTGTTTCTTTATATAATTGTTTATAGAATTCTATCCGTCCATCGCTGTATGTCGGGTAATCATGAATAGCTTCCGGATGCTTTATCCCAAAGTCGCCTCCAGTCCAGAAGGCAAGGGTAATTTGTTTTCCCGGCTTCTGAATGGTATCCCAGAAATCGCCTGCCGGTTGAGGAACATCCCATGCAAAACCGCCAAACCGGAAATCCGGATTCCGGCTTTCAATTGACTGTACCGAGCTGATTATGCTGTCAATAACCCATGTTATTACTCTCTGCTGCTGCAGATCAGGCTGAGCTGTAAACACATCCGGTCTGCTAAACCATCCTCGAGCTATATTATCAGGAAACTGTTTATTACTATTCATCAACGCCGAATTTGTTTCATAAAACCGTATCTCTTCAGGAGAATAAGTTTTACCGGTTTGAATCCACCTGGGATATACTGAGTATTCAGGAGTTTCAACATAAAAAAACAATCCTTTCGACAGAGTATCAAGCTCCATCCCTTTTTGATAAAATACATAATCATAACCCATTTGCCTGGAGTAGGCAAGGTTATCATGAGCTTTTCCGTTCCATGCGATACCATAGAAATTACGATATTCGGCAGAATTTGAATCATCAGACATTTTACAACTGTTTATCAAACAAATACTTATTAAAATTATAACAATGAATGATATTTTTATTTTTTTCATAATCAGTTAAGTTTTTAAAATGGAAATGACCTTGTTAAAGTATTATTTTTACCCGATACTAACTAATCAATAATATTCTTTCAGGAATTCTTATTTTTGCACTCTTATATTTTAACTTTTGAACATTAGTTATGAAGATTTCTTATAATTGGATTAAAGATTATCTGAAAATAGATCTTGACCCTCAGAAAGTTGCAGAGATTCTTACAGGAATTGGCCTTGAGATTGAAGGTACTGAAGAATGGGTCTCGGTTAAAGGTGGCCTTGAAGGTGTTGTTATCGGAGAAGTGCTTACCTGTAAAAGACATCCCGATGCCGATAAACTTTCAGTAACGACTGTCAATGTCGGATCAGGAGAACCGCTGCATATCGTCTGCGGGGCACCCAATGTAGCAGCAGGCCAGAAGATCCCCGTTGCTACAATTGGAACCATAGTTTTCAAAGGTGATGAAAGTCTCGAAATAAAGAAATCCAAAATAAGGGGTGAGCTGAGTGAAGGGATGATCTGTGCTGAAGATGAGCTGGGTCTGGGAACTTCTCATGAGGGCATAATGATTCTGGACAAAGATGCAAAACCGGGCACTCCAGCCAATGAATATTTTAAGATAGTAAAGGATTTTATTTTTGAAATCGGCTTAACTCCGAACAGGATTGACAGTGGATCGCACTATGGTGTTGCCAGGGATCTGGCTGCTTATCTTAATTTGAATCATAATCTTAATGAAAAGCCACAATTACCATCTGTCGAGGGCTTTAAGCCAGATAACAATAATAATCCTTTTAAAATAATAATTGAAAACAGTCAGAGTTGTCCGCGGTATACCGGACTGACAATAAGCGGTGTAACAATAGGTGAATCGCCGAAATGGCTGAAGAACAGGCTAAGGGCTGTCGGCCTGAATCCGATAAGTAACGTTGTTGATATTACCAACTTTGTTCAGAATGAAATTGGGCAGCCTCTGCATGCATTTGATGCTGACAAGATTGAGGGGAAAAAAGTCATTATAAGAAATCTGTCTGACAAAAGTAAATTTATCACCCTTGATGGTGTGGAGAGGAATTTATCTTCGAAGGATCTGATGATCTGCAATGAAAAAGAAGGCATGTGCATTGCGGGTGTATTTGGAGGCATAAAATCAGGCGTAACCGGTTCAACAAAAAATATTTTTCTCGAAAGCGCTTACTTCAATCCTGTTTCCATACGAAAAACTTCAAAAAAACATGGGCTGAAAACTGATGCGTCATTCAGGTTTGAAAGAGGCGCTGATCCCGAAATCACAATATGGGCGTTGAAAAGAGCCGCAATGCTGATCAAAGAGATTGCCGGAGGTAAGATTTCATCTGAGATTACAGATATATATCCTGAAAAGATTCCCAATGCATTAGTTAATGTAAACTATAATAACATTAACAGGCTTATCGGAAAAGCGATTGACAGGCCAGTTATAAAAAGGATTCTTGAGCTGCTTGACATAAAAATCAAAACCGAAACGGGTGATAATCTATTACTGGAGATCCCATTATACCGGGTAGATGTTCACAGGGAAGCCGATGTAATTGAAGATATCCTCAGAATTTACGGGTATAACAGTATCGAAATTAGCAACCATGTTAATTCGACGCTTTCATATCCCGAAAAACCTGATCGAGAGAAAATTGTAAATATTGTATCAGATATGCTTTCGGCAAATGGATTTGCAGAAATAATGTGCAATTCCTTAAATCCTGCAGCATGGTATGAAGAAGGAGATTTTGACACTAAAAAGCTCGTCACACTTGCTAATCCTTTGAGTTCCGATCTTAATGCAATGAGACAATCGCTTATATTCGGCGGACTAAACTCAATAAGCTGGAATATAAACAGGCAGAATAATGATCTTAAGCTGTATGAATTTGGCAATTGCTATTTTTATACAGCAACTGACAAAGTTCCTTATCCTAAGGTTGATAATTTTTCCGAGAAAAAGGTCCTCGATCTTTTTCTTACCGGAAAAACAAGCAGCGAAACATGGAATAATAAAAGCGGGCTCACTGATTTTTTTCATATTAAGTCAGCTGTTGAAATGGTATTATCAAGGCTGGGCCTTAATCCCGAGAGCATTACAACGCATGAAAGCGATAAGAAATGGTTTGCCGAATCAATAACATATTCTGCTAATAATCAAGTTGTTGCAGAATCCGGACGAATAGCCGGCAATTATCTTAGGAAATTCGATATCGGACAGGATGTCTACTATGCTCATATTGAATGGGATCTTCTGATGAAACTAATTAAAAATCATAAAATTTCATACAGGGAATTACCCAAATATCCTTCAGTTCGTCGTGACCTGTCTTTACTACTGGACAAGGACATAACATTTAGGCAGATCAGGGAATTAGCCTTAAAGTCCGAAAGAAATATTCTTCAGAATGTTCAGCTTTTTGACGTTTATGAAAGTGAATCCCTGGGGCAGAACAAAAAATCCTATGCTGTAAGCTTTATATTGCAGGATAATCTTAAGACACTGACAGACAAGAATATAGAAAAAGTAATGAGTAACCTCATCAGAGTATTTGAGAAAGAAATTAATGCTCACATAAGATAATGAAAACCAATCGTATCGGACTCGTCCAGGGAGACATTACTTCTCTTGACGTTGATGCAATTGTCAATGCCGCTAATCATACCCTCAGAGGTGGAGGCGGTGTTGACGGTGCTATTCATAAAGCTGCCGGGCCCGATCTTCTGGTTGAATGTGAAAAACTTAACGGTTGTGAACCGGGTGATGCAAAAATTACGGGAGGATATAAGCTAAAGGCAAACTATATTATTCATACTGTCGGCCCGGTATGGCGTGGCGGGCATCTTAACGAACATGAACTATTGGCATCGTGCTACCAGAAGAGCCTGGTAATAGCAAGGGACAATAAGATAAAAATTATTGCTTTTCCGGGAATCTCTACCGGCGCATTCGGTTTTCCAGCTGACCAGGCAGCTTTCATTGCAATTACTGAGACAAAACGATTTCTGAAAAAGAATGATTATCCTGAAAATGTTCTGTTCGTTACATTCGGGAATGATAATTTTGAAATTTACAGGAAACTCCTTGCAGATGAGTAGTGTTGTCAATTCATTAAAGAAATATTTTTCACTGGTAAAATTCAGCCATACAATCTTTGCAATGCCATTTGCACTGATTGGATTTTCTCTCGCCGTATCGCAGGAAGAGTATAATTTCAGCCTTCGGCTTTTATTGCTGATAATATTGTGCATGATTTTCGCCCGTAATGCAGCAATGGGTTTTAACAGGCTGGTTGACAAAAAGTTCGACGCACTTAATCCCCGGACCAGTACACGTGAAATACCATCCGGGATAATTAGTACAAGATCTGCAGCAGTATTTATTTCAATAAACATCGTCTTATTTATTATAACCACCGGGTTTATTAATCAGCTCACATTATTCCTTTCTCCTGTTGCTCTGATGGTCATTCTGGGTTACAGCCTCACAAAACGAATAACCTCACTATGCCATTTTATACTCGGACTTGGACTGAGCCTCGCTCCCATTGGCGCTTACATTTCAGTTACCGGAAGATTTGATATTATACCTCTGATATTTTCATTGACTGTTTTAACATGGGTAAGCGGATTTGACATAATTTATGCTCTTCAGGACGATGAATTTGACAAAAACAATAACCTTCATTCTCTTCCTTCAGCAAAAGGGCGAAAAAAGGCTTTATCGATTTCAATACTTGTACATATCGTTACTTTTTTCTCGGTAGTTACTGCAGGTATACTCGAAGGATCCGGAATTTTTTACTGGACAGGCACAGCTGTATTTACATCTTTGTTAATTTTTCAGCATCATATTGTAAAGCACGATGACCTCAGCAAGGTAACGCTGGCATTTGGAACCACAAACGGAATTGCAAGCGTTTTGTTTTCCATTTTTGTTATGCTTGACCTCTACATCAGAAGTCATTGATGGAGTTGCTCATCTTATAGTTTTTTTGTTACTTAGGAACTGTTAAAATTAACTTATGGGAGAGATTATTATTAAAGAGGTGCTTTCGTGGAAAGATCGTTGTGATTTTATTTACCTGCCTGAAAAAGTCCATAAGGATGACCCTGACTGGCTCCCGCCTATTTACATGGATGAGCGTGAGTTATATAATAAAAAGAAAAACAAATCATATAAATATGCCGATGCCCTTTTACTTCTGGCTTACAGGAAAAACCGGCCGGTTGGCAGGATCATGGGCATTATTAATAACCGGTATAATGCTATCAACAATGACTCTGATGGCAGGTTCTGCTTCATGGAATGCTTCAATGATAAAGATGTTTTTCACGCATTATTAAAAAATGTTGAAGATTGGGCACGCGAAAAAGGTATGAAAAACATGGTTGGGCCGCTTGGTTTTTCAGACAAAGATCCACAGGGGTTTCAGGTTCAGGGTTTTGAGTATCCGCCTTTTATTACCTGCCCTACCAATTCTCCATATATGCCTGAGCTTCTTATAGAAGAGGGGTATGAAAAGAAGGTCGATCTTGTGAATTATATTGCTGAGATGCCTAAACAACTTCCCCAAATTTATGAGAAAGTACTTGCACGGGTTGCAAACAACACAACTTATAAAATAGTCGAATTCGAGACGAAAAGCGATCTTAAACCCTATATAATACCTGTGCTGGAACTTATGAATGAAACCTTTAAGGAGATTTATGGTTTCGTTCCTTTGACTGATAAAGAAAAAAAAGATTTTGCTTCACGATATCTTCCAATTCTGGATCCAAAATTTATAAAAGTCGTTGAATCAGGAAATGAATTAATTGGATTCGCAATCGGAATGCCTGATGTAAGTCCGGGAATTAAAGCAGCAAACGGACGGTTATTGCCTTTCGGGATCTTTAAAGTTCTGAAAGAATCCAAACGATCAAAAAAATTGCTGATGATGCTTGGAGGAGTAAAAAAGAGCTTCAGAGGCCAGGGAATTGATGTCCTGATGGGTGTAAAAATAATTGAATCAGGTATAAAACAAAACATGCAAATAGTTGATAGTCATTTGGTTCTAGAGGACAACACCAAAATGCGCAGTGAGTATGAAAGAATAGGCGGCAAGGTTGTAAAGGTCTTCAGGATTTATCAGAAACCACTCTGATACAATTCGATGATGTACTCAAAATCTCCTGACCGCCTATCTAACCACGGATTGCTCAAAAGACACGGGTCAGGCACGGATTAAAATCTGAATACCAGAGAGAACCCGAGCATCTCCTTAAACTGGATCCTTGAGGTTCTTCTTGGCTTACCATCCAGACCGTTCAACGGGTTTTTATCTTTGTCAAGGACCACCGTCTTTGTATCATCATCAAAGATCAGATGTGTATTGAATCTTACATCCGTAAACCAGTTAAGGTTGGCAACCACAATCATTTCCCAATCAATATCAATATTCTGCGGGTTATTGATGTAATTTGTAAAAAGCTGCACCCTGTTTGTAACCATTACGTTTTTAAAAGGCCTGGACTCATTCATAATCATAAAACTGGCACCGGGCTCATTTTTTGATCGCTTATCCTGGTCAATACCATACTTTGTCTGATCTATACGTGCGGTATCCGGCACAAAAGTTCCCTTATAAGAGAAAGGAGAAAAGTTTATGGATGTGTTTTTATTCGGCTTGTAGTCAAGACCAAAACCTATAGTCAAAATACCGGGATTCATAAATTTGGAAACAAGAATAGCAGTATCCCTTTCACCTATCTTAGTATAATTATAACCCTTCCCAATCTGCGTTTTAAACAACATAATGCCGCTGAAGTCAAATTTTCCAAATGCCTTATGGTTTAATTTGGAGTTTGTTTCAAGCAGATCAAGGTTCTTTTTGATATCCAGAGGGTTACCTGTAGCTATATAACCATACTTCAATCGGGCAAAATTATTTGAAGAAAGCTTAAATTCGGGATTATTGTAATTGGCATAGCCTGTTATATCCGTTGCAAGTGAGACACTGTTATCTCCACCCTTTACCCAGTTCGAAAGAGCGGTCTGACTGAACACAAATGAGGATTCAGTCCTGTATTTCCAGTACTCCAGTTTGGTTACAATCTTCTGAATACCAAGCAAAGTTGATTTATCCTGGGATTGAACGTTAATTCTGGCATCAAATACATCATTCTGCCTTACAGGTTTTCTAAAGTTTACACCACGCTCAAGATAAAGACTCAAAGTATTTCTTGACGGAGCCCCTACCCATACCGTGACGGAGTCTTCCATTTCATTTTTAAGCCAGTATCTCATCATCAGGTCCGATTTTGAATTGAGCCATACAGGTGTTGATACGCCTCCGATACCCGTAATATTTATCACGCTTGAATCCTTTTCCTCTATATACTGCAATAACGATTGAACAGCAATTTTTATAGAATCACTCTGAAAAGGATAGTCATACGATTTGAACGGAAACCCGGGATTAAGAGAAGAAACATTGTTGAGGGTGTCAATTATAATAAGTACTGTTGTATCTTTTAACACCGGTCCGAGGGCTCCTGTTCGCGGTAGCCTCAATTCAAGATGGCCAAGAGAATCAGCCGGGAATTCTGTAGAGATACTGTCTGCTGCTGCCAGTGTATCGATCTCAACCGGGTTTATGGGAAATGTTACAGGAACCTGATATCTATACGGTTCCCATATATAAAACTTATCCCAGGGAATATTTATTGAATCAAAAGGATACTTTTTAAGAAAATTTTCAGATGTGTCAAAAGCGGGATATGATGCTTCAAAGATCAATTGGCCTAGTGCCTTCCTGAGAGGATTCTCGGTATTATTCCATTTCCCCGGCTGGTACCATTCCTGTAAAAACCGGATTGCCTGATCCGGAGATAGCTTAATCAGAGGTGTTTTTACCTTGGAATCAGGTAAATTATTAGTGACGAGAACGGAATCAATGAATGTTCTGCCAAAATTTATCGTATCGGAATTTTCCTGGGAAAGAGCGGGAATACTATAACAGACAAGCACAGATACTATAAGAAATTTAATAAATCGATCTACCATAATAATTTTATTCTTTAATCCTGTTTCAGGTTAAGCGCAAAATAGTTTAAAAAAATTTAAAAATAGTTACGCTTCACTTATAACGTAAAAATTTCGGCTTCAATATAAAAAATATTTCCAGGATAGGTCCCCTTGATGTTCAACTTCATATTAATCCTTCTCAACAGTCTTATTATAATTCTTTTAACATGTTAATAACTTCTAAAGGAAAATTGTATTTACCGAATCAATTAACACTTCCGAATCCCTTATTATAACTTTTCATAGGCCTTTTCATCGCTCCTAATCATAAAAATATCACTCTCGTCGCTTAATTTTTTTAAATATATCCTTGAAGTCCTATTTTTGTTCCAATTGTGAAACTATTAACAATAAATATGGAACGAATAATATCACCTATAAATCAGGTTTGTCATAATTTTTTTCTTTTGTCGTCACCTGACTTGTAAATGCAGGATTGATCAGCTCAAAGCAGGTTATCCTCTAAGCAACTAAAAATATTATATGTGGAAAGATCATTAGAAAACCGGTTCAGGGTAGTATTGAAGTTTACCCCATCAATGGCTTTGGAGCAATAGAAACCGGAAAGCACATTTTCTATGACGTATCAAAAGTAGATGACCCTGCGCCGTAGATCGGGAAATTTATCTTTATCTGGCAGCATAAGAATAATACCTGGACAATTCGTAAGCTGATCAGCCTCCATAACTAAAACGGATACATTCTGGTTCACAGGCATAATTGATGGCTTTTTTATATTTCTGTATCTTATTTTTTCCAGATATGGCGGATTAACTATACGTGATTTATTTTTCACGGTAAAAGAAGCCATAATTTATATATTTCACTTATAATCATTACATTGCATTGAATTATAACTATATCTCATATGGCAATCCCAACCTCCCGGACAAATCAAAAGGCAGAAATCAGGATCGATAAAGAAAAATGCATTGGAAGGCCTGAAGCCATGCTACTTTGTCAGAGAGGGTTTTGATTATAATGGGGAATTGAGTTTCTTTGTATTTCTAAATTCAACATGCAGGATCTTACTACAGGAAATGAAGGAAAGATGATCTTTCGCTTTGCGGCTCCCATGCTTCTTGGGAACGTATTCCAGCAATTATTCAGTGTTGTGGACAGCATGGTTGTGGGTAATTTTGTTGGTAAGGAAGCCCTCGCAGCTGTGGGTGCATCATTTCCTGTGATTTTCGTTACAGTCTCGATGATAATCGGAATTGTGATGGGTACAACAGTAGTAATATCACAGTATTTCGGCGCAAAAGATTATGCAAAAGTCAAAAGGGCCATCGATACGATGTACATTTATATCCTGGTTGCCGGAACACTTGCAACTATTGCCGGATTGTTACTAGCTGAACCACTTTTGCGCTTACTGGGTCTTCCCGAAGAAATAATGCCACAGGCAACACAATACCTTAGAATATATCTGTCAGGAATAGTTATATTTTTTGGATATAATGGTACAAGTGCCGTATTAAGAGGCCTTGGAGATTCCAAAACACCATTATACTTCCTGATTATAGCAACTGTAGCAAATATTATTCTTGACCTGACATTTGTAGGACTTTTCAAGTGGGGAGTTGCCGGAGCTGCCTATGCTACGCTTCTTGCAAACTCACTGGCATTTGGCCTAGCGATTTTCTGGCTGAACAAGACGCATAAGCTTATCAGAATAGCTCTCAGAGGGCTCAAATTCGACAGAGAAATTTTTCTCCAGAGCATCAGAATAGGCTTACCAACAGGGGTACAGCAAACACTTGTTGCCATGGGAGCGCTGGCACTATTGGGTTTTGTTAACACTTTCGGCACCAATGCAATAGCAGGTTTTTCAGTTGCAAGCCGTCTTGATGCCCTTGCATTAATACCTGCAATGTCATTTGCTCAGGCGCTCACGACTTTTGTCGGACAGAATATTGGCGCAAATAAAATTGAAAGAATAAGAGCGGGGCTTATTGCCACCTTAAAAATGTCGGGAATTGTAACGTTAATTACCACTGCATTTATTCTGCTCTCAGGCCGGTTTCTTATGCGACTTTTTACAACCGATGCCGAAGTGATAAGGGTTGGTTATCAGTACCTTGCTATTGTTAGTATTTTTTACCTTTTTTTTACCCTTATGTTCATTTATCAAGGAGTAATGAGAGGAGCCGGTGATACTTTCGTTACAATGCTATTCTCCATTTTGTCATTGTGGATTATCAGGATACCATTAGCCTGGATTCTGTCCGGGAAAATAGGTCCCTCAGGAATCTGGT
>JBBRVC010000088.1:0-15968 GCA_038247205.1 Bacteroidales bacterium | reverse complement strand
AAATGCATCATATAACGTCCCAAGTTCAGACATTTCCTTTCCGGCACGGAAAAGCTTTGGAGTTTCCTCAATCTGTACGAGGCATTTTATATTTGTAATGAGCAATTTCATCATAATGTAATTTTTATTTTAATGGAAAGATGGAACCGCACATGATTGACTTCGTCGAGCTCGCTTCGCTCGTTGTAAATTATTTTTTTACGCGTTTGTGATTGTGAGTAATCATGTGGTTTCATATGAATCAATTAAAAATTATGCCCTAAGGTAGCAAATAATAAAAAAAGAGAGCGTTATTTCCATTTTTCTTTATCTTTAGCGCAATGAACCAAAACTATAACAAATGAAAAAAGGCCTTTCAGTTATTCTTGTATTTTTACTTGCACTAACGGTATCCGCACAGGAAAAAACGGTAAAAACCGGTTGGAAATTCGGCGGCGCTCTACCGGCTATTACATTTGATTCAGATCTGGGATTCCAGTATGGCGCTCTTGTTGAATTCTTTAATTATGGCGACGGAAGCACCTATCCTGACTATTTTGATCATACTTATACCGAAATATCTCATTTCACAAAAGGAAGTGGTATTTACAGATTCATGTACGAATCCAATCATCTCATACCCGGAGTTCATATGACCAGCGATCTGAGCTACCTCCCCGACCAGGCAAATCACTTTTATGGCTTTAACGGTTATGAATCTGTTTTCAATAAAGCCTGGATGGATGATGAAGCGGGTGATCCTTCATACAAAACAAGAATGTTTTACCGTTTTGAAAGAAACCAGTTCAGATTTAAGAATGATTTCCAGGGAAAACTTTCAGGAGATCACATTAAATGGAGTGGTGGATTTGCATTTCAGAATTTTGAAACATCTTCTGTCAACATCGACAAACTTAATAAAGGCAAGGACGTCAAGCTGCCTTCAGTAGCTGAGAAGCCGGGCCTCTTCGAACTTTATAAAGATATGGGGCTTATTAGTGCCAATGAAGCTGACGGAGGATGGGTCAATACGCTTAAGGCTGGTCTTATGTGGGATAGCCGCGACAACAGGCCCAACCCGATGAAAGGTCTGTGGACAGAAGTTGGAGTTGAAATGGCCCCCAAATTTATGGGTAACGACTGGGGATTCTCAAAGATATTTATTACTCACCGCCAGTATTTCACACTGGTTGAAAAAGATCTTTCGCTGGTTTATCGTCTTGGCTATCAGTCAACTCTATCAGGAAAAACTCCATTCTTCTATCAGTCACAGGTAATAACATCAATGCTTACAGGAGCAACCAACGAAGGACTTGGAGGTGCAAGTACATTAAGAGGTGTTCTGAGAAACAGGGTTATTGGTGATGCATTTTTCATGGGAAACATTGAACTCAGGTGGAAACCTGTATATTTTAAATTCATAAAACAGGATTGTTATCTTGGATTGAACGGGTTTTATGATTTTGGAATGATAACAAAAAACATTACCCTGCCTTCAAATTTGTCTGATACTTTCAACGAATCCAATACCATAAGCACAATATATACCACAGATACTATTTCTGATTACTTCAAGCCGGGAACAGAAAAACTCCACATGAGTGCAGGAGTAAGTGTTATGCTGGCAATGAATCAGAACTTTGTTATTGCGGTTGACATGGGAAAGGCATTTAATGAGCAGGATGGTAATATCGGATTTGCGATTGGGTTGAATTATTTGTTTTAGAATATTTTTTTAACGCAAAGGTCGCAAAGGAGTTATTTTCAGATTCTTCTGTGAATCCTCTGCATCCCTCTGTGTAAGTTATTGATTATTAATAATATAAACGAAGAAGAGGAAAAGCCACAAAGGCACAAAGACACTAAGGATCCCTTCGAGGTCAGAATCCTTTCAGGAAATACCCCAGCCCTACCCCGAGGTAGTTACCAATTATATAGCCAAGTATTCCGACTGTTATTCCTGTTATAATCACATCCTTGTTTTTTAAAGCTCCTGCAACAACAGGCACAAAAGGAGGTGAGAAAACAAATGCTGTGGTTGTTATAAGAAAATCATCCGCATTCACCCTGAATATTTTTGACATAAGGAGATGCAGCAACAGAGATCCGAAATATGCATACGATATATAACCAAACAGGCCCAGAAATCCTATGCTGAAAATTACGCCCAGATCAGCCATGGATGCAACAGTAAATGAAAAGACAAGGACGAAATACATTCCCAGCTGAAATGTCTTTTCAATTTTATTTATCCGGTTTACCAGTGATGCGATGATAGCCAGAGTAGTTATAGAAAGAATTACAACCACCATCTGGGAAATCCCCGGCAGCAACAGACTGATCCCAAAAGATACCACAAAGATCAGAAGCGCCAGCCCAAATGCTTTTATAAGAGGTAACAATCTCTCCTTTTTCAACATACCTGTGAAATCTTCAAAACTCTCTGCCGTTCTTATAGCTTCTGCATCAGCACTGTGATCACCATGGTGTTTAAACGGAGGAAGTATTGATCTGAAAAACTTAGGACCAATGGTAATAAAAAAGATAATCGTTATCGCTCCTACAATCATATCATATGTGCTTGTCATTACAAACAGGTTTGGATCAACACCCAGCGCTACTTTAAGCGAAACCAGATTGGGGGTGCCGCCGGTATAAACCCCAACCAACATACCTGCTACTTTCCAACTGTCAGGTACCATATTTCTAAAAATAAGATAACCTGATGATACAATGATAATTACAGAGACAAGGGCCAGTACCATCGATATAAGTCCGTCTTTGGCAAACCTGAGCCAACGCCGGACATTAAGTGAAAACAGCAATAATGGAAATGCAAGAGGAACGATTACTGATATCAGCAGGTCCTGTGAGGTGGCAATGGAGTTGACATAAATATCACTCTGACTTATAGTGCCTGAGCTCATAAGTGTCTCCATTTCAGGTTTTGGCAAAGATGCCCGGCCCTGTAAAGCAAACTTATATGCATCGCTTCCCTGGGGGAGTATACCGACACTTCCAAACAGAAGCCCAAAACCATATGCAAGTACAATCGATCCAAGTTTCATCAATATTGACCATCTTTTACACATAGAGATTATCAAAAGAGGAAAAGCAAAATAAAACAGGATGAGGAGTATAATTTTAACCATATAATATTTTTGAATGAACTCAAATATAAAAAAAGCGACTTACCGAATGCCAAGCCGCATGAAAAATAGGTGTTTATACTTACAAAGTCATTTCTTATCGTCGCAATCTTCAAAACTTTTTTGATACTGCTCAATTGCCTTTATACTCATCCCCATGCTTGAGAAACCCCCATCATGGAACAGATTTTGCATAGTAACCTTTCTTGTAAGGTCTGAAAAAAGAGCAACACAGTAATCCGCACATTCTTCTGCTGTTGCATTTCCGAGCGGAGACATCCTTTCCGAGAAATCGATCAATGAATCAAAACCATGAATACCGCTTCCAGCAGTAGTTGCCGTTGGTGATTGAGATACAGTATTTATTCTTACTTTCCTGTCACGTCCATATATATAACCAAAGCTGCGGGCAATGGATTCCAGAAGAGCTTTTGCATCGCCCATATCATTATAACCTGATAGTGTCCTTTGTGCCGCAACATATGACAGAGCCACAACTGAGCCCCATTCCTTCAATGCATCCATTTTATATGATGTCTGAAGTACCCGGTGAAAGCTAAGTGCTGAAATATCAAATGTTTTCAGCATATTTTCATAGCTAGTCTGCTCGTATGGGATATCCTTCCTCACGTTTGGCGACATGCCAATTGAATGGAGGATGAAATCAAATTTTCCATCAAGTATTTTCATGCTTTCAGCCAAAAGGTTTTCAATATCCTCCATTTTTGTTGCATCGGCAGGAATAATCTGACTACCTGTAATCTTTGCGAGCTGGTCGATAGTTCCAAGCCTCATTGCTACGGGAGAGTTGGTAAGAACCATTTCTGCGCCATTCTCCCAGGCTTTAATAGCCACCTGCCATGCGATTGATTTATCATTCAACGCCCCGAATATGATACCTTTTTTTCCTTGTAAAAGTTTACCTTCCATTTTGATTGGCTTTATTAAACTAGTTTAGAGCAGATTGCAATAATTCCCTTGCATTAGCCAGGGCTGTGCCGGTAACCTCACTACCACTTAAAAGACGGGCCACTTCAATTACCCGCTCATCCATTGTTAATAATTTAACACGCGTAACTGTTGAGTCACCTGTGTCATCTTTATAAACATGAAAATGTCTTGTTCCCCTTGAAGCCACCTGAGGAAGATGGGTTATATTAATCACCTGCATATATTTCCCCATGCCTGAAAGTATCTGTCCTACCTTATCTGCAACTTCTCCTGAAACTCCTGAATCGATCTCATCAAAAATTATGGTGGGGAGATTATTATTTTTTGTCAGCAACGATTTAAGACTGAGCATTACACGTGACAGTTCTCCACCTGATGCAATTTTAGACAGGTTTTCGGGCAGGATTTGCTTGTTTGCAGAAAACAGAAAATCGGCATGATCAAGACCAGAGTGTGAGTAGTCTTTCAGAATTGAAAGCGTAATTCTGAATCTCGCATTTGGCATTCCCAGAAGCTTGAGCAGATCAGTAATCTTTTCTTCAATTTCACCAATTTTTCCGTTTCTGTTGACAGACATTTTACCTGCGATACCGCTCAGCTTTTCCACCTCTGCCTCCATAAGTTTTTCCAGTCCGGCTATCTTTTCATCACCTGTAACAATAGATTTTATAATACCTGCAATTTCCTCCTTTTTCAGGATCAGCTCATTAAGGTCGGCAACCCTGTGTTTCTGAATAAGGGAGTAGATATTGTCAAGACGCTCATTGATTGTTATAAGTCGTTTTGGATCAGCTTCTATGGAAGATGAAAGTTTATCGATTTCACCTGCCAGGTCGTCGAGTTCGATGAATGTTGATGCAGTTCTGGAAAGGAGCGAATCCCCTTCAGGTAGAAATTCTTTAATCTTACCAAGGTTATGTTTAACCTCTTTCAGCCTGGAAAGGATTGAAGATTCATCGGCAGAAAGCAAATCTGATGAATAAGTAAGGGCTGATTTTATCTCTTCGGCATGGGCCAGGATTTCCTGTTCTCTTTCAAGTTCGTCCTGTTCACCAGGAATAAGCTTTGCAACCTCAAGCTGGCTGAATTGAAACTTATAATACTCAAGGTCGGCAGCATTCTTAGCTGCACCTTCTTTTACTTCACTTAACTCTTTTTTCAATTTCCGGTAATTGATAAAAGAATCTCTGTAGTCATTTTTAAGAGCAGTATTGCCTGCGAATGAATCAATTACACTCAGCTGGAAGGAATTGTCATTTAACATGAGTGTCTGATGCTGGGAATGAATATCTATAAGTCCATCACCCAGCTCTTTAAGCAAATTTATTGTTACCGGGGTATCATTAATGAATGCACGTGATTTTCCTGCTGGGTTTATTTCACGCCTTAGAGTAGTAATATGCTCATAATCAATTTCATTTGCATCAAAAAACTCATTAAGATTATAATTTTCTATACGGAATGTCCCTTCAACAATACATTTTTCATTTTTATCAAGAAGTACTGAACTGTCGGCCCTGTTTCCGAGTATCAGTGACAAAGCACCAAGAAGAATTGATTTTCCTGCTCCTGTTTCACCTGTAATGATAGTAAGTCCGTTTTCGAGGTCAATATCCAGCTCTCTTATAAGCGCGTAATTCCGGACGAATAGTTTAATAAGCATATCCGTTTCTTATAAAGCGTTAGTTGAAGAGATTTTTTCATATTTTTCCTTATTTGCCGGATCTATTTCGGTAAGTATCTGAACTACGCGACTCTTTTCTTCAGGAAATGATTCAGAAAAAATATTTATAAGTTCATCCGATTTGGACTCCATTACTATCTGAACAAGATACATGAATGGATCAGGCTTTCTGCGATATACTTCCTGCAGCAGCCTGAGACTTTCAACAATATTGGTGCGAGCCTCCGACATTCTTGACTCCATCTTATCAAGTCCGTTTATATCATATTCGTATATAAATTGTCTTACGCCTTCATATTGATTATCAAGTATATTCTTAACAAGCCAGTATCTGTTCCGGTTCCTTGATCCGTCATAAGGTTTCCATCCCTGTTCAGGAGCGTTCTGGGCATTGTTTACAATTTTCTCAGCCATCTGGAAGAATTCAGTTCCCCCCTGGGGTGAGAAAGAGTCATAATCAAAGCCTAGAATAAGATAGGAATAGTATGCCAGAACTGAAACAAGATTTGACCTGTGGGTTGCAGGATCGAACTCCAGTGGCTGAAATTCAACATATCTGAACTGGAAGCTGTTATCAATAAAATTTAATATTGTTGAGTTGTAGGTAGTGTTGAAAACAGGCCGCCGTACCTGTATCTGGATTGTTCCTCTGAATTCATCTGCCGAAACCTGATCGGTAAGATTTATAAGTATGTTACAGTCAATTCTTTCCGCGTAACTGTAAACGTGATTTGTCCATACTGAATTATTCATGAACTCGTAGATATCGCGCTGCATGGTCTCAAATACCTGGCGGTTTGATCCCTGAATCCTTTGTGCAGAGATCTGGACATTGCAGTTAAGCTCCTGTGCGTGAGTGATCACAGGGGATAATGCCAGAAAAGCAAGGAATACATATTTTTTACAGAACAATCTCATCATTTATATGATCATTGAAATCACTTTTTCAAGGATATCTCTTGCAGCGTCATGTTTTGATTTCAACTCAAATTTATCAATATTATTGTATTTATCGATAATGGTGATCCTATTTGTATCGTGCTCAAAACCGGCACCTTCTTCTTTCAGCGAGTTTAATACTATGAAATCCAGATTCTTACGGTTTAGTTTACCAGTTGCATTTTCAACTTCATCGTTTGTCTCGAGTGCAAACCCCACCAGAAGCTGTGATGGCTTCTTCAGCTTACCGAGTGCTTCAGCGATATCGTTTGTGGATTTCAGTTTCAGGACAAGCTTATTATCGCTTTTCTTAATCTTCTGATCAGCAGCTTTTTCAGGGGTAAAGTCGGCTACGGCAGCACAAAGTATTGCAATATCACAATCAGGAAAAAGCGATATACATTCAGAAGCCATTGATTCAGCAGTTACAACATTTGTTATTTTTACAGCACTGTCTGAAGGGACCAAGTTCACTGGTCCGAGGACAAGCTCCACATCGGCTCCATATTCCGCAGCTGCATCAGCAATAGCAATTCCCATCTTACCGGATGAGTAATTGCTAATATATCTTACCGGGTCGATTGGTTCGCGGGTAGGACCTGCATTAATCAGGATACGCTTGCCTTTCAGTGGCTTATAGCTTTTTTTTTTTGAAAAGAAGTTGGTGATCTCCTTTACAATTTCTTCCGGTTCTGTCATCCGGCCTTTACCGGTAAGTCCGCTGGCAAGTTCACCACTTGAAGGCTCAAGAATAATATTACCGTATGCCTTGAGAGTTTCTATATTTATTGTTGAAGAAGGATGCCGGAGCATATCCATATCCATTGAAGGAGCGATAAATACAGGGCAACGGGCTGAAAGGTAGGTAGTAAGAAGAAGGTTGTCGGCAATACCACCGGCCATTTTTCCGATTGTATTTGCGGTAGCCGGGGCGACCAGAAAAAGATCAGCCCATAAACCAAGGTCAACGTGGCTGTTCCACTCACCATTTTCAGGATTAAAGAAATCGGTAAAAACAGGATTTTTCGATAAGGTTGCCATTGTAAGAGGTGTAATGAATTCTTTGGCATGGGGTGTCATAATAACTTTAACTTCAGCACCCCCTTTAATAAGCAACCGGATGATAGTTGCAGTTTTATACGCTGCAATACCTCCGGTTACACCTACAAGTATGTTTTTACCTTTAAGCATCAAATGGCTAAGTTATTACTTTTGCCTGGCTGCCTTATCAGGATTTCTATGGAAAATCTTTTTATCCTCGAGTTCCTGTAATGCAATAAGCGTTGGCTTAGGAAGTTTTTCGTAAAATTTAGATATTTCAATTTGCTCACGATTTTCAAAAACCTCTTCCAGGTTATCGCTGTATGAAGCAAACTCCTCGAGTTTTTTATTCAACTCCTGCTTTATTTCAACAGAAATCTGGTTTGATCTGCGTGAAACAACAATAACTGTTTCATAAATATTTCCTGTGCCCTGAGTCATCAGGTCGAGGTTACGTGTCACTGTTGTTACCGGTGCATTTGATTTTCTGTAATCCATATTTTATAATTAATTAATTACTGCTGTTTCCGGGGCTGCTATACCCGAAGCACCTACTTTAAGGTAACTGCTTGTTTCATTAAAAATTCTTTTAACCTCCCGGTCATACTTACTTTCCGGATATTCCTCCATGAAAGAATAGTAATCGTCAAGAGTTGCCTGATATCTCTCCTTCTGTCTTATTACAAGGCTGTTCTCTGCATAAAGGAAAAGTGAATTAAGTTTAAGGAACATCATTTCCTCCCTGTATTTTGTATCGGCATATTCTTTAAGGCTATTGTTAAGAGCAACAACTGCAGCTTTATACTGACGCATATCGTAATAAAGCTTTGCGCTAATGTATGATTTCTCAACCAGTTTCTCTTCCAGTTCTTTTATATAACCTCTGCTTTCTTCTACTTTCGGGCTTGCAGGAAATCTGTTAATAAAGATATTAAAGCCTTCAAGTGCCTTCCTCGTGTTATCCTGATCAAGTGTAGCCTTTGCTGAAAGGTGATAATCGCACATAGCAGCAAGAAAGTTAGCTTCTTCGGATTTCTTTCCGAAGGGATATTGTTCAACAAAAGATTTAAAATAGCTTCCTGCCATTATATAATCCTTCATACCATAATAAGCTTTTGCATTCATGAAGTTCAATTCCTCAGCTTCTTCTGTGGCCCTGTATCTTGGAAGTACCTGTGCAAACAGCTCAGTTGCCTTAACATACTGGGTTGAATTATAATATTCTATGGCTTTTTGCTTCTTAAGTTCGTAATCAGCACTCTTGAGCAGTTTTTCATACTCACCGCATGAGCTGACCAACATTACTATAATCAAGACTATATATAATCTGAACCTCATAAAAAAAATTGTTGCGCAAAATTACTAAAATATTTTCATATCAGAGTTAAAAACGCAATATTTATGCTTTTATTTCAATTCGGGCACCTGTTATAAATTAGGTATAAATAGGTATTCGAATATACCTCTTTTAATTAATTTTGTGAAAATTTTATAAAACAATAATTCACCATGGATATTTTCGAAAAGATCAAAAAGAATAAAGGTGCCCTGGGTCAATATTCAGATATGGCTCATGGATATTTTGCATTTCCCAAGCTGGAAGGAGAGATAGCCCCACGAATGAAATTCAGAGGCAAGGAAGTATTGACCTGGAGTTTAAATAACTATCTGGGTCTTGCAAATAATCCTGAGATCCGAAAATATGATACCGAAGCAACAGCAGCCTACGGACTTGCTTATCCTATGGGAGCAAGGATGATGTCGGGTCAGACAACAATGCATGAGAAATTTGAGAAAATGGCTGCTGATTTTACAAAAAAAGAGGACGCCTATCTTCTGAATTTCGGATACCAGGGAATGGTTTCAATAATCGATGCATTGGTTGACCGGCATGATGTTATAGTATATGATTCAGAGTCACATGCCTGTATAATGGATGGATTAAGGCTCCATATGGGAAAACGGTTTGTATTTCCTCATAATGATATAGAAAGTTGTGAGAAACAGCTTCAGCGTGCTGAAAAGCTTACCAGCGAATCGGGTGGTGGAATCCTGTTGATTACTGAAGGTGTCTTTGGAATGGCAGGAGATCTTGGTAAACTTAAGGACATCGCGGCACTGAAAAAGAAATATAACTTTCGTTTTCTTGTTGATGACGCGCATGGTTTTGGAACCATGGGATCCACCGGCGGTGGCACTGGCGAACATTTTGGTGTTCAGGATGATATTGATGTATACTTTGCCACTTTTGCAAAATCTATGGCCGGGATAGGCGGATTTGTTTCAAGCACAAAAGAAGTTATCAATTATCTTCGTTATAATCTACGCTCACAAATCTACGCTAAATCTCTTCCGATGGCGATGACCCTTGGATCCATAAAGCGACTTGAGATGATCAAGACCCATCCTGAATTGAGGGAGAATTTATGGACCATCGTAAGAGCTCTTCAGAAAGGTTTAAAAGAAGCCGGTCTTGACCTTGGAAAAACGGAATCACCTGTCACTCCGGTCTTTATGAAAGGTGGGATAACTGTGGTTACACAGATGATTTATGATTTAAGAGAAAACTACGGCCTATTCTGCTCTGTTGTTATCTACCCGGTTGTTCCTAAGGATGTTGTTATGCTTCGTCTTATCCCCACAGCAGTTCATTCACTTGAAGATGTCGCATTCACTATAAATATTTTCAAAGAAATTAAACGTAAAATTGATAATGATGAATATCCGCATGAACTAGCTGATTTCACAAAGTCCTCTAACGTTTAACTGATTTTATAGAAGAATACAAATGAGAATGCTATTTTATTTTCATTTCGAACAATTTCATTGCTTTTAGGTTATATACTTCATTATGAAGATGGAGATTAATAGTGATAACCAAAGTGTTCTGAAAGGGTACAACATGCTCCTCTATTTTGCGGGTAGTATGGTAATGTATGAACCTACTCAGGAGTGTGTTGTCGATTTCTGGAAAAAGGGAGTACTCAAACAACTACCTGTTAAGAGTATGAACCCACTATTCATCAATGCCGCATCTCAATTGAGGGAGTCGTGTGAAGACGTTTCGCTTTGCCTTAACAACCTCCGGAGCGATTATAATCGTCTGTTTGCGAATAACGGCGCATCAATAGTCCCATCCAAGGCCTCAGTTTATATAGGAGGGCAGAGCTCAGGGGTATTTAAAAAGCCTGAAAATGTAAGTGAATTCTATGATTCTTATGGCTGGGTATCAAAATTAAGAGAAAGGATGGATGATGATCATCTTGGAATAGAGCTTCTGTTCCTGACAAGGATGATTGATAAATATCTTGTTCTTGATGATGAGCCTTGCAGGAGGGAGATGAGAAATGAGATTAATCGATTTATTGATAATCACTTACTTACGTGGCTGCCACGATGGAATGAACTGATACAGAAACATGCTTCAACACTATGCTATAAAGGAATAGGAACCCTGATACACGCATGTGTGGAAGATATTAAAAATCTTGTATCGGTTCCTGTCCAAAACACCAACTAGAGGCTCAAATCTAGAAATTTGGATTAAAAAAAGTATTTATTGCCCCAAAGTAGTATTCCCTCCAGCCTTCAGCAATTTCCTCAAAATCCTCATCCGGAATATTTGTATGTTCCACTGTTACCATAGATTCTTCCCGGTCCTTCTGAATAGTGATTGTCACAACTGATTTTTCCGGAGTATCACCAAAATCCCACTCCTGAACAACCTTTTTATCCTGAATAAACTCAATATTTTTCCCTGTTATATCTCCCTCCCACAGAGAGAATTCTGATCCGGGTTCTGTTGACATTACTGCAGGATATCCTGTCCATAATTCAATTGTATACGGATTGGTCAGTGCTGAATATACATCTGATGGTTCAGCATTAATTTTAAATGATTTTTTGAAAGTCTTCATTTTCAACTATTTATAACCTGCTTCAGGGTGGAGAGATATCTTTCTGCATCAATCGCTGCCATGCATCCCGAACCGGCTGCTGTTACCGCCTGTCTGTAATGAGGATCCTGGACATCTCCCGCTGCAAAGACTCCCGGCACATTTGTTATTGTGGTTCCGGGCAAAGTGTTGATATATCCAACCAGATCGGTTTCAAGAAATTCTTTAAATATTGCAGAATTTGGAGTATGTCCTATGGCAAGAAAGAATCCATCGATTTTTATCTTCACTATTGTTGATTCAGGAGTCCCTTTTTTATGAACCAGGATTGCTCCTTCAACACCACTATCACCAAATAAGTCAAGAGTTTCATGCTCCCAGAGAACCTCAATATTCGTAGCATTAATTACTCTTTCCTGCATAACTTTGGAAGCTCTCAATTCATTTCTTCTAACAATAAGATATACCTTTCTGCAAAGACCGGCGAGATAAGTTGCCTCTTCTGCTGCGGTATCACCCCCTCCTACTACCGCCACATCTTTTCCCCTGTAAAAAAATCCGTCACAGGTTGCGCAAGCGGAGACTCCCATACCAGCATACTTTGTTTCAGCCTCAATTCCGAGATATTTTGCCGTTGCGCCGGTAGAAATTATTACAACGTCTGCCTCAATAATAAGCCCATTGTCAAATGTAACTCTATGCTTAGGTCCCGAAAAATCAGAATCAATGGCAACGCCAAACCGGACATCAGTGCCAAATCTTTCTGCCTGTTTTTTAAAATCTTCCATCATCACCGGACCTGTTACACCATCCGGATAACCCGGATAGTTTTCAACTTCAGTTGTTGTTGTAAGCTGTCCACCCATTTGCATTCCTGTATATAGAACAGGTTTCAGGTTTGCTCTTGCAGCATAAATTGCAGCAGTGTATCCTGCAGGTCCTGACCCAACTATAAGACATTTTACTCTTTCAACACCCTGGATATCTGTTTTTTCTGTTTCCTTAGAAAGATCCAGCGGCTTAAATAGTTCCATATTTTTTTGGTTAAGTTATTCGCAAAAATACTAAAAAAGCAGCAAGTTCGTATGAGTTTGATGTATTGTAGATGAACATTAGCTTTTCTCTGTTTGTATTATCCGATTTGTTGACTATTTTTGTGCAATCAAAATCGGGGTGTGGCGCAGTTGGCTAGCGTACTTGCATGGGGTGCAAGTGGTCGTCCGTTCGAGTCGGATCACCCCGACATTTAAGGAATCCATCTAGCAGATAATCAAGCAGATGGATTTTTTGTTTGCCCCCATGGAAGATATGTCAGTAAACGGAAAGACTAACAGAGCAAAAATATAATGGTTCTTATGAGCAGATAGGGAAAGCAATTGCCAAATATTCAGCAAATCCGGGATTAGATATAACCAATTATTTTGAACAGGTCCTGTTTTCATTCTTAACAGGAAATGCAGATATGCATTTGAAAAATTCTCTCTAATCGATAATCCCGTCATGGGATATATTTTTAGTCCGGCATATGATATGGTAGCATCTAAAAAACTTCATACCACGGTCTTATTAGAGAAAGAGCTGCTAAGATTAATCTGATTGAATAAGATGCAAGATCGCAAGCGACCAATTTGGTTCGGCTAACGTAAGAAGCCAGATATTATCCTTTAAAATTGAGCCGTCCGTTTCATATTTGTCCCTATCAGGGCTTAATTATTCAATTTCAAAAACAATACCAGGTTCTAAACTACTAACCAAAATAATTGTTTATCATAAAACGTTCATGTATGAAAAGACGAGCTATTACATTTCTCTCATTAATACCAATATTGCTGATGGCTCAACCAATTAATGTTACGAAAGATTTTCTTCAGTCTTTTGTTGATGCATTCAATGCTCATAATGTTGAAGCTATTATGTCTCATATGACATCTGATTGTGTGTTTGAGGCTTCGGCCGGACCGGATTATGATGGAGAAAAATTCACAGGCCAGGAAGAAGTTAAAAAGGCTTTTGAGGATGTGTTTGCAGCCTTTCCAGATGCTCATTGGGGTAATTCTCAACACTTTATTTCCGGAAACCGGGGCTTTTCCGAGTGGACTTTTACCGGGACTAAACCAGATGGCACTAAGATTGAAGTTACGGGTTGTGATATATTTACTTTTAAGAATGGGAAAATAGCAATTAAGAATTCTTATAGAAAGAATCGCCTGCCAACAAACAGATGAAATAAAGAAATGGGGGAACTCATAGCTTAATGAACGCCCGCCCAAACCACCGGACGGATTTACATACATGATGAATCAAAAATTCTTATCTTAACAGTAACATATAACCAAGCAAGGAGGAATTATTATGAGTGGAATCAAAACCAAACCCGTCGATATTGATATTGATGAATTTATGATGAGCGTAGAGCCAGAAAAAAAACGTACGGACGCTATTGAATTAAAAAAATTATTTGATAGCGTTGTGAAAGAAAAAGCTTATGTATGGAACAATAATATGATAGGATATGGTTCCTATCATTATAAATCAGATCGAAGCAAACAAGAGGGTGATTGGCCCTTAACCGGATTCTCGCCCCGGAAACAATATATAGCAGTTTATATCATGTCGGGTGTTAACAATTATAAAGAATTATTGAGCGAGCTCGGTAAATATAAAATGAGTTCAGGTTCATGTATTTATGTAAATAAAATTGAGGATATCAACCTTGAAATATTGAAAAAAATAATTTCAGCCTCAGTTTCAGATATGAAAAAATTATACAAGGTTGATTAAATCTGATAATTGTTTAATTGTGAAATCATTAACATGAAGAAAATCGGATTAGTTGGTGGCCTTGGCCCCGAAGCAACTGTTGATTATTATAAAGAATTAATCTCGGCTTTCAATAATAAAGGAGGGGAAATGAATTATCCCGAGATTATCATTTACAGTGTTAACATGTCTGAATTCCTCAAAATGTTCAGGGAAAAAGACTACCGTAGTGCAATATCGTTCCTTTTGGAAAAACTACATAGCCTTAAAAATGCAGGTGCAGAGTTCGCGGCCATAACCGCCAATACACCTCACCTGCTTTTCGATGAGGTTATAGAACAATCACCACTTCCTCTGATTAGTATTGTTGAAGCCACATTAAGGAAAACCATAAAGAAAGGATTGAAACGTCCCGGATTAATAGGAACAGGATTCACGATGGATGCATCTTTTTATCAGGATGTTTTCAAAAAACAGGGAATCGAGGTTATAGTTCCTGAAAAGCAGGATAAAGAACTAATTAATTATAAGCTTTTCAGCGAAATTGAAATGGGTATCTTCAGTAACGAAACCAGAGAGTTAATAATTGGTATCATCGATAAAATGGTCAAAATAAATGAAATAGATTCAATAATACTTGGTTGTACTGAATTCCCGATATTACTTCCGGAATCTTCTTACGCAGGTATTCCTGCTCTGAATACAACCAGAATTCATGTAAATGAAATCATTGAAAATTGCTTAACGTATGTTGTTGGCGCAGGCATCTGATAATCCTGACAGAGAATTTTGATCATTAACCAAAAAATATAATCATGGCAATAAAAAAAGTTTGGATAGAAGAAGGATGTACTTCATGTGGACTTTGTAGTGATATCTGCCCGGAAGTATTCAGAATGGAAGAGTTAGCCGAGGTAAATGAAGGCGTTAACTTTAATGATTTTGAAGATAAAATAATTGAAGCCGCAGAAAGTTGCCCTGTGGAGGTCATTAAATATGCAAAAGAGTGAATTTTTACGGGGATGGTAATATTTACCCGGGGTTCCTTTGAATCAAATATTTTGTGATCAGGGTTCCTTGCGCATTGATCTTATCATAACTTAGCAATTTCAGTGTGATATTCAATTTTTCCTCTGAAACAAGATTTTCACCGGTTCCGAAAATTACTGGTTCAATTGTCAGCCACAATTCATCAACCAGTTCTTCTTTTAAAAATGAGGTAGCCACTTTTGGTCCACCCAGCAAGGTCATTTGCTCATAACCTTCCTTTGTAAGACGAGTGGTGAGTTGCACGGGTGTTTCACTGGTAAATTCCAATTGACCCTTTATTTTGGAATTTTTATATTTGTCCGGGTGGTGTGTCATAACCAATACAAGACGATCAGGTAATGGTTTGAGATGCTCAGCCTTAAAGGAATTGCTACCCATGACAATCAGTTTTGAGTCTCGCCAGACTTTTCTGAAATGTTCCTTATCTTCCCCGGATGACCATTTTTTGATGTCAGGATCACCCCATTTTGTCACTTTCCCATCAATTGCGGAAACAAAAACAAGTACGACTTTCATTTT
>JBBRVC010000087.1:0-16006 GCA_038247205.1 Bacteroidales bacterium | reverse complement strand
TACAATAAAAATTTTCCAACCATCGGTGAAATGAAAGCCGGAATTAAAGCCGGAACGGAAACACCATTGATAAAGACTGATTTTGGCACTATTGGGTGTGCAATTTGCTATGATTTGAATTTTCCGGAGCTGATGAATTCTTATGCGGCATTAAAACCTGATATTATAGTATTTCCGTCTATGTATCATGGCGGTTTGGTTCAGGAATACTGGGCTTTTGCATGCCGATCTTTTTTTATAGGGTCCTGCGGTTTTAGGGAGATTCCTTCAGAAATCCGGAATCCCCTGGGAGAAGTAGTTGCCTCAAGTACCAATTATTTCGATTATGCCGTGGCAAGAATTAACCTTGACAGACGTTCCGTTCATCTGGATGAAAACTGGGGTAAACTGACTTCACTGAAGAATAAATATGGTCCTGTAGTAACAATCAACGATCCTTCAAAACTCGGCAGTGTTTTAGTCACTAGTGAAGATAAAAATATTACTGCCGATCAGATGATCAAAGAATTTGGCATCGAATTACTGGATGATTATTTTAATAGATCACGCAAATTCAGGCAAGAGACGGGAATCGTCAGATAATAATAGTGTTAAAGACAAAGTTTCAGTATAAATTTACTGTTTACAATTAACATATTCTCCATGAAGATATACCGAATCATAACTATTTTAATTGCGATAACTCTCTTTTCTTTTAGTACAAGCAAAGCTCAGTCCAATATTTTAAACTCAGGCAAGACAAAATCTTTCCAATGGCCACAGGGAAAGAAAATGGCTTTGAGTCTTACTTTTGATGATGCCCCGAATGATCCTTCTTATGTCGACATGTCGCAACTCACGGGGATGGAACTTGATGGCAAATCCTTCGATGAAATAAAACAATTAATTGAATCTGGATTGATAATGTTCACAATACAGCATCGTATATTAATGATAAAAGAGAATCTGCAAACGCTTACTATTGTTGTATATGGTGAAAGTTATAATTTATAAAAGTTTACTTGCAGCCATTTTCCTGTTTAATGGCTTATTTACGCAATACATTTGTGCTGAAAACACGCTTGTTTTCAGGGCATCAGTAGTTAAGATTGATATCACGCCTGAAAAACCACAATGGTTAGGAGGTTATAATGACCGATTATCCACAGGTGTTCACGATCGTATCTATCACAGGATTATTGCCCTGGACGATGGGAACAATCAGTTTTACCTGGTGTCTACTGAAGCGGTTGGTTTGTCTCCGGTTCAATATGATCAGGTTGCAGAGAGAATTAATAAACAGCTTGGAATCAATCCGTTAAACTTCTGGTGGACGGTCACCCATACCCACTCAGCTCCAAGAATCAGCAAAGGCGGTATTTTCAGTGTATTCAATTCCACGCCTGTGAAAGAGGCTGATTCCGCTTATTACAATCTTGTTGAAAAGAAATTAATAGAAGGAATCGCTGAAGCCCGACGAACGCTTGCAACTGCACGTCTTGGTGTGGGTTGGGGTTTTTCGCAAGCTAATATCAACAGGCGTGCAATTGATACTGAAGGGAAGGCGGATCTTGGAATGAATCCTGACGCAGCAGTTGATCGCAGAATTGGTGTATTAAGAATTGAAAAAGCAGATGGATCACCACTTGTAGTTTTAGCCAATTACCCCATTCATGGTACTGTTTTGGGTAAAGAGTATTTACAAGTCAGTGGAGATGTACAGGGTATCGTCTCGGAATATGTTGAAAAGAAAATAGGAGCGCCACTTCTTTTTATAAATGGCGCTGCGGGTAATATTGGACCAATCTACAGTCAGTACATCAATCCTGAAAAAGGCCACTTAAATCAGTTCAATGTGTTGTTGGGAGATAAAATTCTGGATGCTTATCAGAAAATATCCGCCACAACAGATCAGGTTATATTAAAAAGCGGCTCCCGGATAGTCGAAACACTCCGAAGAAAGGGTTTAGAATGGCCAAAGGATTTTGGCAGTTACACCCGTACGACCAATAGCGGTGAAAAATTAGTGTTACTTCCAATTCGTTTTTTAAAAATCAATGATGACATTGCTATATGGAGCGCACCTCTTGAATTATTTTGTGAGATCTCGAATGAGATTCGGGACCGTTCTCCATTTCCATATACTTTCTATTTCGGCTATACCAACGGTTCAATGGGCTATATGCCAACAGAGGCCGAGTGGAAGCATAAGGGTTACGAACCATCAATTTCTGTATTTACACCTTCAGCAGACAAGTATCTGATTAAAGGGGTACTAAATCATCTTCAGGGAGAAATGCAGAAGCGATCCAATGAGGTAACTAAATATAAGAAAAAACCGCCTATTCAGCATTGTTGGAGTGAAAGTTTATAGAAGGTATTGAAGAGGCGCGCAGGAAGCTTTCACCTGCAAGGCTTGGTGTTAGTTGGGGCTATTCACAGGCTAACATAAACAGATGGGCAATTGATACTGAGAGCAAGGCAGGCCTTGGAATGAATACAGATTGGCTGTCGACCGCAGAATTGGCCTGATAAGGATAGAAAAGCTGACAGATCGCCGCTTAATAAATAAAATAGTAACACTAGAATCAATGATAATTTTTATCCGATCAATCTTCGTCTCGATTATTCTTACAAATTGCTTTGGAATATTTTGTATACAGTAAAATTAATTCACTCCCATGAACGCCACAAAACTTAGTTTAGTTTCAATGATGTCTTTCATTACCGCATTCTCATTCGCACAATATCAATCCCAATCCGGATTTTATGAAACAGGGGTCGTCAATGAGGGCTTATTTATGGAGAGCTCGATTTTAAAAGGGAAAGTAAATTTTACTGTGTACCTCCCCCCAAACTACGATAAATCAACTCAGAAATACCCTGTATTATATTTATTGCATGGCCATAGTGACAATGAAATTACCTGGATCCAAAGAGGTGAAATCCAGAGTACTCTTGACAGGGCAATAGCCGACCGAGTAGTTTCGCCAATGATCGTAATTATGCCAGATGCAAAAGTTACCTGGTACATTAACGATTATACCGGCAAGACAAGATATGAGGATATGATCTTTAATGAGTTCATCCCGTTTATTGATAAAAATTACCGCACAAGAACAGAAAGAGCTTACAGGGCAATTGCAGGCTTGTCAATGGGAGGTTATGGTTCACTGATCTGGTCCCTTCATCATCCGGATGTAATTGGATCCTGTGCTGCATATAGTTCAGGTATCTTTGAAGATGAAGATCTTATGAATTTGGATACTGAGCGATATAATAATTATTATAAAGGATTGTATGGTTCCGGAACTCAGGAAAACAGAATCACTGAGCATTGGAAAAAAAATTCTGTCATTGAATTAATGTCAACCCTACCTAAAGAACATATCGGGATGGTTAAATTCTATATTGATTGCGGTGATGATGATTCCTGGTCTAAAGGAAATTCTTTGCTACACATAGTTATGATAGATCGTAACATATATCATGAGTACAGGGTCAAGGACGGTTCTCATAACTGGATATACTGGAGAACAAATATCATAGAAGGATTAATATTTATCAGCCGACAATTCACGCAAGCTCCATCACCATAAACTTTTCCATCACAAAATGTTAAAGGGAAGGAAGTCATATCAAAATATTGATAAGAAAATATTGCATATAGTTTTTCTTGATGATTGTTACCGGAGAAATTTTTCATTATTATAATCATACTAAAAAAAACATGGCCGGAAATTTTAAATTTACTTTTGGACCTTGGAATATAATTTATAAAAGTTTACTTGCAGCCATTTTCCTTTTAAATGGCTCATTTATTCAACGGATCTTAGCTGAGGATTCCAGTGTTTTCCGTGCAGCCGTTGTTAAAGTTGATATCACACCAGATAGCCCTCAGCGTTTAAGAGGTTATAATCAACGTATCTCAACCGGAATTCATGACCACATATATCATCGGATTATTGCTTTGGATGACGGGACTAATCAGTTTTTTCTGGTATCCACGGATGCTGCCAGTTTATCCCCTGCTCAATATGACCATGTTGCTGCACAAATTAAAAAAAAACTTGGAATTAATCCTGAAAATTTCTGGTGGTCGTTAACCCATACTCATTCGGCGCCTGAGATTGGAGACGCAGGAATTATCCGTCTATTTATGCCTGAACGCTTTAAGAACGGATACGACACCGTTTATTCAGCTTTGTTAGAGCGTAAGTTGATAGAAGGTATTGAGGAGGCTCGCCGGAAGCTTTCACCTGCCAGGCTTGGTGTTGGTTGGGGCTATTCACAGGCTAACATAAACAGGCGGGCTATTGATACTGAGGGCAAGGCAGACCTTGGAATGAATCCTGATGGGGCTGTCGACCGCAGAATTGGTCTGATAAGGATAGAAAAAGCTGACGGATCGCCGCTTGTTCTGATTGCCAATTATCCGATACATGGTACAGTCTTAGGCAAGGATAATTTACTGGTTAGCGGAGATGTAGCCGGTACAGTCTCGGAATACGTTGAAAAGAAGACTGGTGCGCCGCTTCTCTTTGTTAACGGCGCTGCCGGTAATATTGGACCGATCTACAGCCAGTATCCGAATCCTGTAAAAGGACATCTTAACCAGTTTAATGTGTTGCTTGGAGATAAAATTCTTGAAGCTAATCAGAAAATTTCTTCAACTACTGATAAGGTGAAACTAAGCGCCGGATCTCTTATCCTTGAGACACCACTTAAATCGGGTTTAGATTGGTCTGCTGATTTTGATACTTACTTCCGTACTACAAATACTGGTATAAAACTGGTGCGGCTTCCCCTCCGTTTTTTAAAAATTAATGACGACATTGCTGTATGGAGTGCCCCAATTGAATTGTTCTGCGAGATATCAAATGAAATTCGTGACCGCTCTCCTTTCCCATATACTTTCTATTTTGGATATACCAACGGCTCTTTTGGATATATGCCAACAGAGGAGGAATGGGAACATAAAGGTTATGAACCATCTGTTTCTGTATTTACCCCTTCGGCTGACAAGGATCTCAAAGAAGCGGTTCTCAATCATCTTCAGGGGAAAATGCTAAAACATTGAAAATATCATTTAAACGCTGAAACTTATTAATACACAATCCGATGATAATTCATTCTTTTCGAAATTGTTATATGAGCAAAAAGCCATTAGCTATTAAACATGTAAAGCTGATTTTAATTTCAGGTTTAATTATTTTATGTGGTTGCGGCAATGAAAAAAAGGTAATAAAGCAAAGCTCCAAACCAACTGATATTTTTGACATAAGCATCGTACCTCCTCAACCGGCAACAGATAGCTGGAAATTCATTGATGATTTGCAATCTCCCATGTGGACTAAACATCCCTGGGAAAAAACGACTCCAAAGGCCGGGCAGGCTGATCTGTCAAAAGGTATAACCATTAAAGCTAATTTTCCTGACCCCGCAAAACGTCTTGAAACAGCATATGATGATCTTCGTCAATTTTTAACTGCCGGAGATATTTCAACTGAAAATGGAGAATATATCATTGAGACTGTATCATCAACCGATCTTGAAGAAGAGGCTTTCAGGTTGGAGATTGAACCGAATGTATGCCGCATATTAGCAGGTGATGCGGAAGGGATAAGGCGAGGTGTTTTTCACCTTGAAGATCATATGTTACGCTTACGTGCTGCATTATTGCCACTGGGACAAATAGAAAGGCGTCCGTTTGTAAAAAGAAGAATTTCGCGCTGCGTCTATGGCCCAATAAAAAGGCCTCCTGCAATGCGTGATGAGCTGATGGATAGTGTAAATTATTATCCTGATCAATATCTTAACCGGCTTGCACATGAGGGGGTTAATGGACTATGGCTGACAGTTGATTTCAGGGATCTTGTATCCACTACCTTCACTCAAAACGCTGGAAAAGATGGCGCAAAACGTATTGAGAAGTTAAAACGGACTGCAGCCCAATGTCTGCGCTATGGGATCCGCACCTATATATTTACGATTGAACCCCGTGCATGGGGCAATCTGCCACCATACTACAATGACATAGATGTGCTGAAGAATTATCCTGAAATGGGCGGAGTTAAAAGCGGAAACAACCTTGTTTATTTTTGTCCCTTTAGCAAAACTTCACAGGAATTTCTTTATCAGGAAGTGAACAATATTTTTAAAGCAGTGCCTGATTTAGGAGGAATAATCAATATATCATACGAAGAAAGAGCAACAACCTGCCTGAATACTATTGATGAGGACACACCTTATGAAGGACAGATTAATTGTCCCCGGTGTTCTAAAAAAGCACCCTGGGAAATCCTTCATGCTTCATTAACCGCAATGGAAAAAGGGATGCATGACGCCGCACCCAATGCTGAGCTGATTAGTTGGCTCTACCTGGGAGTGGGAAATTATGCTGATTGGGTTTATGATATTGCTGCTCATACACCAAAAGGTGTAATACTTCAGCTTCAGTTTGAAACCGGGGTGACCAGAACAGAGTTTGGCAGGAAATTAGTAGGAGGTGATTACTGGCTGTCAACTCCGGGGCCAAGCGAGAGTTTCGAACGTCAGACAAAAGTAGCTGTTGAACATGGTACCCCTGTTTCAGCTAAACTGCAGACAGGGAATTCACATGAAATAGCTTCGATTCCTTACGTTTTAGTGCCCTCAATGGTTTATCGGAAATTTGATGCAATGCACCGGCTGGGTGTTTCATATGCTATGCTGGGATGGTATTTTGGCAATTACCCCGGACCTATGATTAAATCTGCCGGTGAATTATCATTCGAACCATTACCTGAGAATGAAGAGGATTTCTTGAACCGCCTGGCTTCAGTCTATTGGAAGGATGAGGATGTTTCTAAGATAGTGCAGGCATGGAAAGCGTTTGCAGAGGGGTATGGTAACTATCCCTTGCAAAATAAAATGGGATACTACGGACCCATGCACGATGGGCCTGTTTGGCCGTTGTTGCTTAAGCCATTAGATGCACCCCTGTCTCCTACATGGCAGATTGGCTCCAGCACTACACGGAAGCCGTGGCCGCCGAGTGGTGACAGAATCGGCGAATGCTTATGGGCCGGAGGTTCCAAACTTAAACCCTCGATGGAAAATGTTCTAAACCTTGAAGAGAATGTTGAACTCTGCCGCCGGATGAGCACAATATGGGATAAAGGAGTAGCCATTTTGAATAAGCTGGAGCCAAAGTACAGAAACGAACCTGAACGGTTGCTGGAAATCGGGCTGGCTAAAGCACTGGGAATTCAGTTTCGCAGCGGGTATAATATTCTTCATTTTTATCAGCTCCGCGAAGAAATGCTGCGAATGGATGGCGAAAAACGTTTGGATATTCTAAAACAACTTGAAGCCATTATACATGAAGAACTTGGATCAGGTGAACAGTTGATTCAACTTTGCGAAAAAGACTCACGTCTTGGTTTTCACTCAGAGGCAGAAGGATACAAATATTTTCCTGAAAAGATACGTTGGAGAATGCAGCAATTGAAGGATGTGCTTACGAATGATGTTCCTGAAATGAAGAATATTATCCGAAAGGGTCAGTTGTTATATCCTGAATATACAGGTAAAAACCCTGCTGGAATTGTTGCATATGCTACACCTTCCAAAAATACTGCATGGACTGATAGGTTTGTTGATTCAACCGCTTTTCAGTGGCAGTCTTTCAAATATGGTACTGAAACAGTATCGAAGTGGGCAGCAGCTTATAATGATGATGCTTTATACATTTTAGTATCTGATGCAGCCGCTATTTCCGAAATCACCGTAAAGGTTGAGCCACGACGTCTGTTCCCTTGTGCAAGATTCATATTCAATACAAAAGATGAAACACAAACAGGTGAAAAGATTCGTATTGTTGAAGGTGCAGGGAAACAATATGTAGTTACCCGAATACCTTTCAAATCCTTTTGGTGGAAGGAAGAAAAATCACATCCACTTAGAGTTGATGTTCGTGTACAGCAGAAGGATAAAGGTACAAGTTCATGGTGTCCAACTAATCCACTTACATCACGGTTGATTTATGGGACAGATAATCCTGCCGACCTTGGCTGGCTGATGTTCAAGTAATAAGGGAAGTAAATTTTAGGAATATTTAAATTTTTGAATCCAATTTATGCAACTGAATAAAACTATCAAATTAGCATTTACTATTGTTTCTGTAACGTTTCTGAGTTTTTGTTCTTTTGGACAATTACCTCTCTATTTAGATGCAAAACAATCAATCAACAATAGAACTGAAGATCTCCTGAAACGAATGACGCTGGAAGAAAAAATAGGGCAGCTCAATATGCCTACTTCAGGGGGATATGAAAGCAGGTTTGAGGGGATCCAGACTTTCGCATTAGGTAAAAATGAGAAGAATGTTGGACCCGGCGGCGGTTTCTTCGATCTGCCGAATAGATTTTTACACGAAGGAACACGCAGACAGGCTGAATTTAACAACAGTCTTCAGAAACTGGTGGCTGAAAATACCAGACTGAAAATACCACTCCTGATGACCGAGGAGGGAACCCATGGCTTAATGGCGGCAGGGGCTACAATTTTCCCGGAAGGTCTTGCTATTGGCAGTACATGGAATATGGAGTTAACTGAAAATATATATGCAACTGCCGCCCGTGAGGCCAGGGCAATAGGGATTCATCAACTGTTTACCCTTGTTATAGAGCCGAACCGGGACCCACGAATGGGTAGAAATTCTGAAGGATACAGTGAGGATTCATACCTGTGTTCACGTATTGCTGAATCCATTGTTGCAGGGACACAGGGTAATGATATTTCAGCGCCTGACAGGGTAGTTGCTGGATTATGTCATTTCCCCGGCCAAAGCCAGCCACCAGGCGGATTGGAACGTGGCCCTATGGATATTTCAGAGCGCACACTTCGTGAGGTATTTCTTCCTCCCTGGATTGCAGGTATTAAAAAAAGCGGCGCTTTAGGAGTTATGGCTACATATCCTGCAATAGACGGTATTCCGTCGCACAAATCTCATAAGCTTCTTACTGGAATTCTTCGTGAAGAACTTGGTTTTGATGGTCTTGTAATGAGTGAAGGTGGTGGATTAAATACGCTTGAGTATGAGAAAGTTGCAAAAGACCAAAAAGAGGCGGGCGCATTAGCCATTAAAGCAGGTGTTGATGTTTCAATTACTTATGAAGAAGGATACCTCACACCAATGTTTGATAATGTGATGGAAGGAAAGATTGATATTGCGGCAATTGATCGTTCGGTAAGACGTGTTCTCAAACAGAAATTCCGCCTCGGCTTATTTGAAAATTCTATTGTTGATCCTGACAAGGCAGTCAGCATTGTTCACTCAAACGATCATCAGGCACTGGCGCTTCAGGCAGCACGGGAAGGAATCGTTCTCCTTAAGAATGAGAAGAATCTGCTACCCCTGAAAAAAGATATCAGATCAATTGCAGTAATTGGCCCTAATGCCGATCATGATCGCAATCAACTTGGCGATTACATTGCTAACCAGATTCCAGACGCCCATGAAATAGTTACCATTTTAGAAGGAATTAAGAATAAAGTTTCTTCAAAAACAAAGGTTACCTATGTAAAAGGATGCAATGTCCTTGGCGATAAATTTAATGAAATTGAGAAAGCTAAAAAAGCTGCCAAAGCTGCAGATATAGCCATAGTTGTTGTTGGAGAAAATGAACGTAAGGATAAAGATAATTTAGGCACAAACGGTGAAAATAAAGATATATCAACACTCGACCTCACCGGTTTACAGGAAGAACTCATAAGAGAGGTATATAAAACAGGAACGCCGGTAATTGTTGTTCTTATTAATGGCCGGCCTCTTTCAATCAGATGGATTGCAGAAAAAGTTCCAGCAATTATTGAGCCCTGGTGGTGTGGTGAACAGGGAGGAAATGCTGTCGCTGAAGTTTTATTTGGTGACTATAATCCCAGCGGACGCTTGCCGATTACTGTTCCCCGAAGCGTAGGCCAGCTCCCCATGTATTATAATATCAGTCCGGGGATTGCATTCGACAGGGTTGAACATGGTTATGTCGACATTAGTGCTACTCCTCTTTATGAATTTGGATTCGGCCTTAGTTATACATCATTTGATTATAGTAACCTGATTTTAAGTTCAAAAGAAATTGGCCCGGAAGGTGAAGTTACGATTACTCTCGATGTCACTAATACAGGAAAGCGTCAGGGTGACGAAGTTGTCCAGTTATATATCAATGATGTAATCAGCTCAGTTACAAGACCGGCTATTGAGCTAAAAGGATTTGAAAAGGTGAAACTGGATCCGGGTCAAACCAAAAAAGTTCAGTTTAAATTAACGACTGAACACCTCTCCTTTCTTGACCAGAGTTTAAACAGAATTGTAGAACCGGGAAAATTTTCAGTAATGGTAGGCAGTTCATCGGGGAATATAAGGCTAAAAGGGGAGTTTGAAGTAAAATAATGGAAGACGGCGACCGGAATATCATAATGCGAAAATTAAGAAAATAAAATCTAAAATTTATATTAAACCATACAATGTATGAATACAACAACAATCCCAAATCAGGAGTTTTACGATCGTATTACCAAATTTCAATTGAACATCAAAGCCGCAGGTCTTGACGCCTGTCTTGTTCATGCGAGCGAATCCGACATGGCCAACGTCAGATATCTAAGCGAATATTGGCCCACGTTTGAAGCGTCAGCAGTATTTGTTCCGGCCGAAGGAGAAGCGGTGCTGCTTGTAGGTCCTGAAAGTGAGCTCTATGCTGCTCACCGCAGTGTCTTTAAGAACATCGAAAAGATGATCGAATACCGCGAATCGGCTGAACCTGAATGTCCCGGAATGGTTTTTAAAAGCTATAAAGATATAGTAGCGCAATACACTCGAAGTGGCAGCATCAAAAAATTGGGTATTGTAGGATGGGCGGTCACATCTCTTCCGGTTTATATGTCGATTAAAGAACAATTACCGGAGGCTGAACTCATTAAAGCAGATGCCACTCTCCTCCCCTTACGATTTATCAAAAGCGAAAATGAACTTAATTGTATGCGTAAGGCATATAATATCGCTGAACTGGCAGTTGAAGCAATTATTAATGAAATAGCTCCCGGAATGACTGAACTTCAGGTTATTGGAATTGCACAACGCGAGATCTATAAACATGGAGGTGAATATGAAGGACATGCTCTTTATTGCTTTTGCGGTCCTTCAACAAATAATGCCATATCAAGGCCTACCCACAATAAAATAATAAGGAACGAAGTAATCCAGCTTAATATTGGAGCTCGTGTCAGCGGATACTCATCAAGTGTTGGTCTGCCGATTTCAATCGGTCCGTTACCTGAACACAAGAAAAGACTCGTTGATTTTGGTTTAGAGGCCCATTTCAAAACTATTGAAATGATGGCAGCAGGCAAGCCGGCCGGTGAAGTTGTCAGAGACTATGAAGCATGGGTTAAATCACGCGGATTCGATAAATATATGCTTTACGGACCGTGTCACGCGATTGGAATGATGGAAGTGGAACAACCCTGGATGGAATCTACATCTGACTTCGAATTAGAAAAGAACATGACCTTCCAGGTCGACACTTTCTTCTATGATCATGATTTCGGTCTTCGCTGGGAAAATGGGGTCATTGTAAAAGAGGGAGGAGTTGAAAAGCTTTCTTCTAAATTTATGAAAGTAATAGAAATTTAAGCGCTTGCGCTTATAAGTTTCAAGGTTTCAAAGACTCACCAACTGAAACTATGGAACCTTGAAACTTTGAAGTAACAGATGAAATATTTATAAAAGTAGAAAAGTATGCATTATGAAATGATGTTTCCGGATCAGATCCGGGAGGCTATTGATAAAAATACGCCTGTTGTGTTGGCTCTGGGAGTACTTGAATATCACAGTGAACACATGTCACCCGGAGTTGATACCCTGCTTGTAGTTCATGCACTGGAAATGCTCGAAAGGGAGATGCCGCTTGTCATCATGCCTCCCTTTTATTATGGTGCGGGCACTTATGCAGTAGCTGCTCCTGAGCGAAATGGCGGAATACATGTTGATTCGCAGGTCCTTAATCTTTTCGCCAGGCAGTTATTCAATAACCTTTTGCGCATTGGATTTCGTAATATATATGTATTTGTACATCATCAGAGCGAAAACTTTGGAAATGGTATGCCAACCGACCTTTCTTTTAAACTGGCAGCAAGACAGGAAATCTTTGCTTTTATTGAGAAAGATCGCGGCGATGGATGGTGGGGAGATAATGCTTCATCAACTTACTACGAAGACCATGCTGCTGGTTCCGACCCATTTAACTGGATACATATCTGTCCGTTTATGAGTGCGGAAGCACAGTCTCAGTTCCCGATTGATCATGCAGGCGAACAGGAAACATCGCTGATGATGGCTTTTTGTCCTGAAGGTGTTGATATGAGCCGTTTTGATGATTCGAAATGGTACTCTAAAGAAGCCGCAAAAGCATCAATTGATTATGGTAATCGTGCCAAAACCATTATTCTAAGGGACATGAAAAAAGTGATGGGTCAATAGCCAATGACAGGAAATGAATTAATAGATCTGATGCATCATTCGCACCGCAGAGTACATATTACAGGTACTCAAGTGAACGGTGTTATTGCAGCATTGGATATGGAAGGAAGGCTTTTCACAGTTGTTAACGGCAGAGTTATCAATCGGGTTGTTCCGTCTGCAATTTTGAACCGCAGCAATAAAAATGCTTATCTCAATCCAGGTGGCGATGCTTTATGGCCCGCGCCTGAGGGGACCTGCTACGGGTATGAATATGGCACAGGAAAATGGAGAGTTCCTCCTGCAATAACAGGTGCAGCTTGGGAGGTTATGGAACAATCTGAAAACAAGGCCATAATAAAAGCAGAAATAGACCTCGTAAATAATCAACAGCTTGGTATTCCCTGTGAATTTGAAAGACACATCGAAATTGAACAGCGTGAAAACTTGTTTATTCAAAATGTTACTGAAATAATACGATATATTGGGACGAAAACCTTGTATACAACTGAATTCAGTCTTGCTCCCTGGTCATTGTGCCAATTCGATTCCGCTAGGGGCTGTAAAGTAATTATGCCTCCCGTCTCAGAAGTTGATATTTGGGATTTATATGACTCAAGTTTACCACATAGAGGCATATCGGGTGATAAATATGTAGTCGAAACGAATACAGATTTTCGTTTTCAACTGGGGTTATCAGAGAATGTTCCCTGGATTGAATTTATTAGCGGCAATGATTTTCGTGTTAAACGCTATGTTGAAACTTTACCTCCGGGAAAAAAGTATATCGATATTTCGGATTCCTCTCCATCAGAATTTCCTTCTGAGAAAGGGGTCAAGCTTAGCATTTACTGCGATCCGTCAGGTTTTATGGAGATAGAAGCATGTGGAGGTTGTCCCGAAAACCTTTCACCGGGAACTGAATTAAACGTTAAAATAGTTACTGAATTTGCGATAAGGAAATACAGTGAGGAACAAAAATAAATTAAGCTAAACAATAACTAAACTTTCCAACAAACCGGAATATAATGACTGAAAATAGAAAAACTTTAATTGTTCCTATGCTATTAATAGGTTCGATGTTTGCAGTGCTTGGATTTGCGCTTGGAATAAATGCCTTTTTTGTTCCTTTTGTTAAGGAGGCATTTCATATATCAATAACGATGTCCTATTTGGTGATGACGGCCACCTTCTTATCTTTTGTTGTATTTGGCCTCCCTTCAGGCGCGATCATTAAGAAATTCGGTTACAAAGGAGGAATGATCATTGCTTTTTTAATTATGGCAATGGGTTTTTACTTAATTGCTCCTGCCGCTAAACTTGTCAGCTTCCCTTTACTTCTGTTGGCTCTGTTTATCAGCGGAATGGGTCAGGCTTTGCTAACAGGAGCTGTAAATACATACGTTGCCATCTTAGGACCCTCTGAAAGTGCAGCGAGCCGCATTTCCATCATGGGGATATGCAGTAAAACTTTTTTTGCAGTAGCCTCATTGATGCTTGCCGTATTTATGGACCTTACCAATGTTCGTATAGAAGACACTGTTCTTCCGTTTTACATCATATCCGGTGTGCTCGTGGCAATGGGTTTCTTCTATTATTTTGCACCCCTTCCTGAAATTAAAGCCACCGGTGAGGATGATGATACTTCTGCATCTTCACCTAATCCCGCACGTGCGGGATCCAAAACAAGTATATTTCAGTTCCCTCATTTGCTGTTGGGCGTTCTGGCGATATTTTTTGACATTGGTGTAGAATACATTGCATTAGGAACAATCAATGACTACGCTACAATGTTAAATCTGCCTTCACCCGAGAATTATGTATGGTTTGTTTCTGCCGGTATGGTGATTGGTTACCTTTTAGGCGTAATGTTCATCCCCAAATTAATCAGCCAGGGAATGGCATTGTTATTATCGACGATATCCGGTATTGTTGTAACAATCATGATTGTTCTGCTCCCGGTAAGCATTTCAATCTATCTTGTAGCGCTTCTTGGTCTTGCCAATGCACTGATGTGGCCTGCAATCTGGCCTATGGCAATAGCGGATCTTGGTAAATTTACAAAAATGGGTTCCTCTTTCCTGGTTATGGGTATTATCGGCGGAGCTTTCTTACCTTTACTGTTCGGATATGTTGCAGATACAGCTTCTCACCAGATTGCTTATCTGGTTTGTTTGCCTGCTTATCTTTACATTATGTATTACGCCATATCAGGAAGTAAAATCAGGATTAGTTCCAAATAAAAAACAAAAAGTACATTAAACAAAATTAAAACACCATGAAATACATTATTCTTCTGTTAGTAACTTAATGGGAAAGTTTGACCAGTTTAAATTGACTAAAACAATATCCGCACACAAATAAAAGATTACATCAAATTATGAAAAGAATAAAACGTTGGGTATCTGGATTAGTACTTCTCTGTGTCATGGGTGCCTTGTATTTAAGCTGTAATTCACAAACAGAAAAGAGAACTGAAAATACCGGGATTCAGAACATAACTACTGAAGAGCATCTGAAATGGTTTAAGGAATCAAAATTTGGAATGTTCATTCACTGGGGACCCTATTCACAACTTGGAGCTGAATGGAATGGCAAAAAACAGACAGAGAGTAACGCTGAATGGGTGATGAAATATCTGAGAATACCAGTAGGGGAATACCGGGAGCTTGCAAGAAAAATGAATCCGGAGAAATTTAATGCAAAAGAATGGGTTCAGATGGCTAAAGCAACCGGAATGAAATACATCGTGATCACTGCAAAGCATCATGACGGGTTTGCAATGTATAAATCAGAAGTTTCAAAATACAATATTATTGACTGGACCACTTTTGGTCGTGATCCGCTGAAAGAGTTATCCCTTGCGTGTGCAGAAGAAGGGATCAAATTCTGTGTCTATTATTCTCATCGGGAGGATTGGGATCATCCGGGAGGGTACGGAAACGATTGGGATTATGACAATGATTGGGGAGATGATTTCTACAATCATGACAAATTTGATAAATATCTTGAAGAAAAAGCGAAACCTCAGCTACGCGAATTACTTACCAATTATGGTCCCATTGGATTAGTTTGGTTCGACAGGGGTTTGTATACTCCGGAGCAAGGTAAAGAATTTGTCAAAATTGTAAAAGATCTTCAGCCATCGGTCTTGATAAACAGCCGTATAGGTAATTACAGCCAGGAATTGCTTGGAGATTACCAGAGTATGAGCGATAATGGCATGCCACCGGGAGGCCTCAGGGAATATTGGGAAAGCCCACAGACATTAAATAATACATGGGGATTCAGTAAATCAGACACATCCTGGAAGAGTCCTGAAACTGTTATCCTTAATCTTGTTAAAATTGTCAGTTGGGGTGGTAACTATCTGCTGAACATCGGCCCGAAAGGGAATGGAGAAATTCCGGAAGCCACTCTCAAAATATTCAATAAAATAGGACCTTGGATGCAGCGAAATGGTGAAAGTATTTATGGAACGACAGCCAGTCCGTTTGGCGAATTGCCTTGGGGATACTGCACCGC
>JBBRVC010000086.1:0-16394 GCA_038247205.1 Bacteroidales bacterium | reverse complement strand
TAAATATAAGTGTAAGAATTACACTACTTATCAGAAGGAACGGAGTCAGGGCAACAATGATGAACTGAATCATGCCGGCTACATAACGATGGGCTGTGACATAGAAGATAAGCTGACTCAGATCCATCCCGATCCTTATATTTCTAGCACCCGACAGATAAAAGGGAATAATATGCAGAAACTCATGAACCGGTATTGATATTAAAGGTAAGGCAATCAAACCAGTGGCAGAATGCAGGATAATTTCAGATAAGGGGAAGTATCCGGCGATATTTGCCCTGACTGTTATAGCTATTACCAGAAACAGAATGCAGCCCAGCCAAAAGGTAGCGATAAGAACTGACTTCTTTTTGAGATGTTCAAGAATGAAGCTGATTAGTCTGGTATACGGGATTTCCAGCATCAGCCTAAACCGGGAGGGATCTTCTGTATCTTCGACCTTAAGAGACATCTTTTTTTCTCAAATTTACCTTTTTGTACAAGCATAAGCAAACCATATATGATAAGTAATTTCTGGCACAATATTGGCATAGTTAAAGTGTTGTAATATGAGAAACATAATTCAGTTAACTTTGTCAAAAATCAGGTTAGTGAGAACGGTTCTGCTAATAACATTGTTTCTGTTTACCGGTATCAGGGCAAGTGCCCAGGAAGATACTCTCTCAGTAAAGAAAGATTCTCTTTCAAACCGGTTTTATCTTCTTCAGAATGTTGAAAGAGGAGGTGAGGCTTTGCCTGAAATCGAGATTAAAGAGGTTACCATATACGGACTTCCAACCAGTTCAAGCAGAGCAGCAATGCGACGAATTACCAGGATGGAAAATAATATTAAGAGGGTTTACCCTTATGCATTAATTGTAAGGGTAAAGCTGGAAGAGGTAAACACGGAACTTGAAAAGATCAGCAGCGAAAAGGAGAGGAAAAAATATATCAGAAATGTAGAGAAAACTGTTTTCGGGGATTATGAAGATGATATGAGAAATATGACCCTTACCCAGGGACGATTATTAATAAAACTTATTGACAGGGAAACGCAGAACACTTCCTATGATCTTATACGTCAGTACCGTGGCGGACTGTCAGCTGCATTCTGGCAGGGTATAGCCAGAATTTTCGGGACTGACCTTAAGGCGGAATACGATCCCTATGGCGAGGATGCTATTATTGAACAGATTATCAGTGATATAGAAGCCGGTAAAATTTAGCTTTATCATAGTAATTCGATTTTATAACAAATGAAAAGAATTTTTTTTGCAGTTAAAATTGAGCCGGGTAAATTTCTGAATGAAGTTGTCCAAACTTACAAACATTCATTGGCTGATAAGAAAATTAAGCGGGTAGTACCTGATAAGTACCATATTAAATTATCATTTTTGGGTAATACAGCATTCAGCCCCCACCTTACTATTGGCAGGTTAAAAAAGGTAAAGTCGCAGGATATTCTTAAAAGTCTGCTTCAAAAGTATGAGGATACTGATATTCAGAAAATTCCTGTCACTGAAGTGATTCTTTACGAGAGTATAACCAGGCCTGCAGGTCCTGTCTACAATGCCTTGCGGAAGTTTCGAGTGAGCCAGAGGAGTTTGTTTAAAAACTGATTTTCATCCAACAATTCTTTATACTTTTGTGTGAAATTTCATATCTCCTGAATATATTATGACTGATACATTTGAAGCGAAAGGAAAGAGAAAAAAGCTTGTAGCTGAACTAAGAGCTAAAGGTATCACAGATGAGGAGGTTTTAAGAGCTATAGATACGGTTCCGCGGCATGATTTCATGGATCCTGCTTTTCTAGTTCATGCTTATACAGATAAGGCTTTTCCGATATCATCAGGACAAACTATTTCACAACCATACACAGTTGCAGTTCAGACATCGCTTTTACAGGTGAAGAAAAGAGATAAAATACTTGAAGTCGGTACAGGGTCTGGTTATCAGGCAGCGGTACTTGCCGAAATGGGAGCAAGGGTTTATACCATTGAGCGGTTCAGGGATCTTTTTATGAAGGCCCAGAGAACGCTTTCTTCTCTAGGTTACCAGGCAGATTTCTTTTTTGGAGATGGCTACGAAGGAAAGCCCCAGTATGGACCGTATGATGGAATACTCATAACTGCAGCTGCCCCATCGGTACCTGAGAAACTTCTTCCCCAACTGAAAATTGGAGGAAGGCTTGTAGTTCCCATTGGAGAAACCGATTCACAGGTGATGACAGTGGTACAACGCACTGAATCAGATGTATATGAGTCCTCTACTCACGGAAAATTTGTATTCGTACCCATGTTAAAGGGTACTGTAAATGGAAAATAAAAAACATGGAAATATTTAAATTTGTTTTTTCTCCAATAGATGTAAACACCTACATACTGACCGATAAATCGGGTGATTGTGCAATCATTGATTGCGGCTGTTATGATGCGGATGAGTTTAAAATTCTGACGGACTTTATGACTGAAAAGAAACTCAATCCGGTTCTTCTTTTAAATACACACTGTCATCTTGATCATATTTTTGGCAACGGAATGATTCTGAACAAATATAATATCGGGGCTTATTGTAATAATCTGGATGAGATTAACAGGAAAAATTCGGTGAAGCATGCCGCTATGTTTGGTCTGGAAATGGATGCCCCACCTGAGCCTGCAGGATATATTTCTGATGGTGATGAGGTAAAGTTTGGTTCAGTAATCCTGAGAGCGTTACATGTACCCGGACATAGCCCCGGGGGCCTGGCTTTTTATTCGAATAAGGATAATGTTGTTTTTACGGGCGATGCACTTTTTGCAGGAAGTATCGGTAGAAGTGATCTTCCGGGAGGCGATCATAACACTTTGATAGAAAGCATTAAAAGTAAGCTTTTTACGCTGCCCCCGTCAACAGTTGTTTACCCCGGACATGGAGAAGAAACAACAATTGAAAGAGAGATAAAACATAATCCTTTTTTTAATTGATACTGATATTTCTTATGTTTTATGAAGTCAGATAATGCTATTTTCGCGAAACTTGTATTGACCTTCTTTTTGTTAACCAAATATTAATGTATGTCATCAGATAAATTTGTCAGCCGTCATAATGGTCCACGCGACCATGATTTACCTCAGATGCTGAAAACAATCGGAGTAAAATCGCTCGATGAGCTGATAGAGAAAACTGTTCCAAAATCAATCATGCTTGAGAAACCGCTGAGCCTTCCTAAGGCAATGTCTGAATATGAGTATCTTAATCATATACGGTTATTAGGCTCAAAGAACAAAATGTTCAGATCGTTCATTGGTCAGGGTTATTATGGTGTTGCGCTTTTATCAGTGGTTATCAGAAATGTACTCGAAAATCCATCCTGGTATACATCATATACCCCTTATCAGGCTGAGATTTCCCAGGGTAGATTAGAAGCGCTTCTGAATTTTCAGACAATGATAATAGAACTTACCGGAATGGAAATTGCAAATGCCTCGCTGCTTGATGAATCAACAGCAGCCGCTGAAGCAATGGGCATGATGTTCAATGCCCGGTCAAGAGCAGCAGTAAAGGCAGGTGCCAATAAGTTTTTTGTGGATGAGGATATTTTTCCACAGACAATGGATGTAATTCTCACACGTGCCACGCCACTTGGAATTGAGCTTGTTACAGGGGTGCATTCAGAAGTTACATTTGATGATATGTTTTTCGGAGCACTGGTTCAATATCCTGGAGCTTCCGGGAATATAACCGACTATAGTGAATTCGTAGAAAAAGCACACTCAACAGGTATTCTGGTTGGAGTTGCAGCAGATCTTATGAGCCTTGCACTTCTGACTCCTCCAGGTGAGTGGGGAGCTGATATCGTAGTTGGTTCAAGCCAGAGAATGGGCTTGCCAATGAGTTTCGGAGGCCCTCATGCAGGTTATTTCGCCACCAGGGAGGAACTTAAAAGAAGTATGCCAGGACGTATTATCGGTGTGTCAGTTGATGCCCAGGGCAATCAGGCTTTAAGAATGGCATTGCAGACGAGGGAGCAGCATATTAAGCGTGAACGGGCAACTTCAAATATCTGCACAGCTCAGGCTTTGCTGGCTACAATGTCTGGAATGTATGCCCAATATCACGGCCCCGAAGGACTAAAAAATATTTCCTCCGATATTCATAAATCAGCATGCACGATAAGTTGTAACCTTAAAGACCTTGGATATAAACAGCTTAATTCTGCCTTTTATGACACGATCAGAATAGAGCTGCCCAATGGAATAAGCCAGGATAATATAAGGAAACTTTCGATAGCTGCTGAGTTGAATTTTTATTATCCCACAGATAATATCGTCAGTATAACAACTGATGAGGTAACTACTTTCAGAGATATCAACTCAATCGTTGAAATTTTTGCAAAGGCTGCCGGTAAAAATCCTGTAAAAGTGGAAAGTCATAGTTTCTGTAATTGCATTGAGGAAAAATTCATTAGAAAATCCTCCTTTCTAAAGGCTGATGCGTTCAATATATATCACAGCGAGACAGAAATGATGAGGTATATAAAATTGCTTGAGAGAAAAGATTTTTCGCTTACTCACAGCATGATATCTCTTGGTTCGTGTACTATGAAACTGAACCCGGCTTCTTCATTATTTGCCATGAGCTGGCCGGAATTTGGGAATATTCATCCATTTGTACCAGCCGATCAGGCTCAGGGATACTACCAGCTGATGGATGAACTGGGTGAAGCGCTTAAGGAGATCACTGGTTTTTCGGCTGTTTCATTTCAGCCAAATTCAGGAGCTGCAGGCGAATATGCAGGATTGATGGTGATACGTGAGTACCACAAGACTAAGGGTAACAGTCATCGAAATGTGGTGCTGATTCCTTCCTCTGCTCATGGTACAAATCCTGCAAGCGCTGTTATGGCGGGCATGCAGGTAGTGGTAGTAGGATGCGATGAAAAGGGAAATATTAATATTGATGAACTAAAAACCAGGGCGGAAGAACATAAAGATAATCTCGCCGGCTTTATGATCACATATCCTTCCACGCATGGAGTTTTTGAGTCATCAGTGAAAGAAATGACGCAGATAATTCATCAAAATGGCGGATTGGTTTATATGGATGGTGCAAATATGAATGCACAGGTTGGTTTGACAAATCCCGGACATATTGGTGCTGATGTATGTCATCTTAACCTTCATAAAACATTTGCGATCCCCCATGGCGGTGGTGGACCGGGAATGGGACCTATACTTGTAAATGATAAGCTTGCAGAGTTCCTTCCTTCTCATCCAATGGTGAAAACAGGTGGAAGCCACGGAACAACTGCAGTTGCCGGAGCTCCCTTTGGAAGCGGTCATGTTCTTACAATTTCCCATGCCTACGTTATGATGATGGGTCCCGACGGATTGACTCAGGCAACAAAATATGCAATACTTAATGCCAACTATATTGCTTCATGTATAAAAAACTGGTATAAAACACTATATACAGGGACGGAAGGATTTGTAGCACATGAAATGATACTCGACTGCAGAAACTTTAAAGCTGAAGCCGGTATTACTGAATCAGATATTGCAAAAAGATTGATGGATTATGGCTTCCATGCTCCGACTCTGTCATTTCCGGTTCATGGCACACTTATGGTTGAACCAACTGAATCAGAATCTCTTAAGGAGCTGGATAAATTTGTTGATGCCCTTAGATCAATCTGGCATGAAATACAGGAAATAAAAGATGGGACTGCCGATAAGGAAGATAATGTACTTAAGAATGCTCCTCATACTGTTAAAGTATTAACAGCAAATGACTGGAACCATAAGTATGACAGGCAAAAAGCCGCTTTTCCGCGTAACTGGGTGATAGAGAATAAAATATGGCCTTCGGTTGGCCGGATAGATGATGGTTATGGCGACAGGAACCTGGTATGCACGTGCGCTCCCATAGATGCCTACCGGGCTGAAACACTTGATGGCAGCAGAGGATGTGAGGACTAAATTCTATTATTATGCGCAATTCTTCGTGGAATGATCTGATTTCTATTATCGATGGCAAAAAATTAAATTACCAGCCTACAGGTTTTATTGTTGACAGTCCCTGGATACCAGGCTGGTATGGTATCTCAAATATCGATTTCTATTCCTCCGATGAATATTGGCTGAAATCCAACCTTAAGGCTGTCAACTCGTTTCCTGACGTATGGTTTTTACCTTCATTCTGGTCAGAGTATGGTATGTGTACAGAACCATCCGCATTCGGTTCACGAATGATTTTTATGGATAAAAGCCTCCCGCATGCTGAGAAGATACTTAAAGGTCTTGAAGATGCAGACTTATTGCCACAGCCTGATGTCAGGACAGACGGACTTCTGCCTTTTATGATAAGCCGTCTGAAAAACTGCCAGTCTGCAATCAACGAGGCTGATCATCAGATTCGGTTTGCAATTGCCCGGGGTCCGCTGAATATTGCCAGTTTCCTCATGGGCACTACTGAATTTATGATGGCACTTGCCATGGATCCGGAAGGATCACACAAACTTATGAAGAAGATTACCGATTTTATATGTGACTGGCTATCATGGCAAAAAGAATGCTTTCCTTCAATTGACGGTGTTCTTATCCTCGATGATATAATTGGTTTTGTAGGTGATGTGGAATTTGATGAGTTCGTTCTTCCATATTTTAAAAGAATTTTTGAGTGTACCGGTGTGAAAGTGCGATTTCTTCATAATGATGCTGAAGGGCTCATTACTGCAAAGAATTTGAATAATATGGGAGTTAATATGTTCAACTTTTCATTTAATCATTCTATGGGAGAAATCAGAGAGCTTGCAGGACCGGAAGTTGTTCTTGTAGGCAATATTCCTCCGAGAGATGTCCTTGCTGCCGGAACTCCGGAACAAGTTGATGCTGCTGTTAAAAAAGCTTTTGACGAGATTGCAGATAAAAACCGTATAATCTGGTCTGTTGGCGGAGGAATGCCACCTGATGTTTCAAATACAAATATCACAGCGTTTGTTAATGCAGTGAAAAAGTATTCCAAATAAATCATTTCACCCCTATTACTATGACAATATAGCCCACTCGAAAATCAATTTATTTACCCCAGCCCCAAGGGGAGTAAATTGATTTTCTTCGCTCCCCCTGGGGTCGGGGTAAACGAAGAAAATCAATTTGCGGGCATTATCCCCTCTCGATTTGTGATTCAAAAATAATTTCAAATGAAAAACTCTCCCATGAAGAAACTACTTTTATTATTACTGACAGTTGTTTTATATTCCTGTGGATCAGGAGGATCAAAACAACAAGGCGCTAATTCTGAAACCTCTATGGATACTGCTTACCCTGTTAAATTGATCACAGTTGATCCGGGCCACTTCCATGCAGCTCTGGTTCAGAAGAATATGTATCCTCAGGTTTCTCCTGTTGTTTATGTCTATGCACCCGACGGACCCGATGTAGCTCAGCATCTGGGCCGTATAGATTCATATAATAACCGGCAATCAGACCCCTCATCATGGGAAGAAATAGTATACAAGAGTGATGATTTCTTTGAGAAAATGCTATCTGATAAAAAAGGGAATGTTGTTGTTCTTTCAGGAAATAATAAGAAAAAAGCTGAGTACATAACAAAATCGATAAATGCAGGTCTGAATGTTCTTGCCGATAAACCGATGATCATTTCACCTGATGATTTTACATCATTGCAGGAAGCATTCAGCAATGCACAGGATAAGGGTTTGCTTCTATACGATATAATGACCGAAAGATTCGAGATTGCCACAATACTCCAGAAGCTACTATCACAAAATGAAGACCTTTTTGGTAAACTGGAAACTGGAACCCTGGAAAATCCGGCTGTTACTAAAGTCAGCGTTCACCATTTCTCAAAAATAGTATCAGGAAGCCCATTGTTGCGCCCGGCATGGTTCTTCGATGTTGAGCAGCAGGGTGAAGGTATTGTTGATGTTACAACTCATCTGGTTGATCTTGTGCAGTGGGAGTGCTTTCCGGAAAAAATACTTAACACATCAGATGTTAAGATGATTTCTGCCAGAAGATGGCCAACACTTATCTCATTGGATGAGTTCAGGGGAGTTACAAGGTTGGAAAATTTTCCGGAATACCTCAGTAAGGATATTAAGGATGGCAAGCTGAGTGTTTTTTCCAATGGAGAAATGATTTACCAGTTAAAAGGCATCTTTTCAAAAGTGTCTGTTGAATGGAATTATCAGGCACCTCCGGGAGGCGGAGATACACATTATTCGGTTATGCATGGCACCAGATGTGATCTCGTTATAAAACAGGGTATTGAAGAAAAATTTATTCCAACACTTTATATCGAGAATATTAAAGGAGTCAAAGACGTTGATTTTTCAGCAAAGCTTACCGGGATTTTAACCGGATTGCCATATGATTCGCTTGATATTAAACCTATTGGTCAAAACAGTTTTAAAATTATCGTTCCTGACCGGTACAGAATATCACATGAAGATCATTTCAGACAGGTTACATCCAGGTTTCTTGAGTACATGAAAGATGGCAGGCTACCGGAATGGGAAACCTCAGGTATGATCACAAAGTATTATACAACCACCCAGGCTCTGAAAATGGCAAACGACAAGAAGTCTGGTATCAGGTAAAGAGATCTTCAATAACCATCGTGTAAAGATGTTCAAGAGCTATCCCGCCGGCAGCAGCCTGCTTGGGAATAATGCTCTCTTCGGTCATTCCCGGAACGGTATTGATTTCAATGAAATATGGTTTTTCACCCACTACAATAAAGTCAACCCTTACAATTCCCTTACAACCAAGGATATCGTATATTTTCGAGCTTAGGCTCTGGATCTCATCGGTAATATTTGAGGCCATATTAGCAGGTGTTACCTCCTCTGACATTCCCGGAGTATATTTTGCTTCATAATCAAAGAATTCATTCTTGCTTATAATCTCAGTTACCGGAAGGATAATTGATTTTCCCTTCGTCTTAACAATACCGCAAGCCACTTCCCTTCCATCAATGAAAGATTCTATCAGCACCTCATTACTCTCACTGAAAGCAAGTTTCATGGCATCTGATACTTCTTCCATTTTCTTTACTTTGGATACACCAAAACTCGACCCGCTGTCGTTGGGTTTTATAAAGCATGGAAGTCCGATCTGGTCGATAATACTATCAAGATCAGGGGAGCTATCATTTCTAACAAGCATGGCATCAGCCATTTGTATTCCGTATTCCTTAAGATAGAGTTTACAGGCCTGTTTATTGAACGTCAGAGCGGAGCAAAATGCATTACAACTGGTGTAAGGAATACCCATCATATCAAAATATCCCTGAAGAAGACCATTTTCACCCGGAGTGCCGTGAATTGCAATGAAAACTGCATCGAAACGGACCCTTTCTTCATCTGTCTTCAGCGTAAAATCATTTTTGTCGACATTCAGATACCTGCCTTTACGATCTTCCCAATACCAGTTTGTGCCCCTGATAACTATTATATATACTAAGTATCTGGAAGATAGCAGCTTGCTTACCTCCATGGCGCTTTTAACAGAAATTTCAAATTCTGAGGAATCTCCCCCCGCAACGATTGCAATAGTCTTCATATTTCATAAGTTATATCGTCGCAAAATTAGTAATATTCTAATATTTAGAATAGTAAAAAACCTCCAGATGTATTACCTTTGTGCGTAATTTTTAACTTTAAATCTGTAAACATGAAAAGAGGTTGTTTAATTTCACTCGTTGTAGCTGGAATTCTTATAGTTGTCGTGATAGGAATAGTCTCCTGGGGAACAAAGATCTATAATAACATGGTGACTATGAACGAAGGAGTAACAAGCCAGTGGGGTAATGTTGAAACTCAATACCAGAGAAGGTCAGATCTTATTCCGAACTTTGTAAATACAGTAAAGGGTGCTGCTGAATTTGAGCAATCAACACTTACTCAGGTGATTGAAGCCAGAGCTAAAGCTACTTCAGTAACTATCGATCCGACAAATATGACCGAAGCCAATATGCAACAGTTTCAGCAGGCGCAGGGTGAGGTAAGTTCCGCTCTGTCGAGACTTATGGTTGTTGTTGAAAAATATCCTGAGCTGAGGGCTACTCAGAATTTCAGGGATCTTCAGATTGAGCTTGAAGGAACTGAGAACAGAATCTCTGTTGAAAGGCGCAAGTTTAATGATGTGGCACGAACATATAATACCTACATAAGAAGATTTCCGCAAAACTTCCTCTCTGGAATGTTTGGATTCCAGACAAAACCATACTTCGAAGCAACCGAAGGGAGTGAAAAAGCTCCGGTTGTTACATTTTAATTATTCAGGTAAGCAAATGATTAAAAGTATGAATGCAGCTTCTTTTTTTACCAAAGACCAACAGGCGAGTATACTGAGTTCTGTTAAGGATGCAGAAATGGATACTTCGGGTGAGATCAGGGTACATATTGAAACAGAGTGTAAGGAGGATGTACTCGACCGGGCAGCCTGGATTTTCGATAAGCTGGGGATGAAAAAAACTGCTGAACGCAACGGGGTACTATTCTACCTGGCGGTTAATGACCGGAAGTTTGCTGTCATCGGTGATGCAGGTATCAATTCCAAAGTGCCACCTGATTTTTGGGATTGTATAAAAGGTAAAATGGTTAATAATTTCAAGGAAGGGGCCTTTACCGAGGGTTTGACAGAAGGCATATTGCTTGCAGGGAAACAGTTGAAAGCACATTTTCCCTATGTAAAAGAAGATATTAATGAATTGCCGGATGAAATTTCATTCGGTAAAATGAAGGAAGATTAGTATGATAAAAAAACCAAGTTCACGATATTTCACTGCTGTACTCTTATTGATTCTAATTTCTTCCGGGATATCCTCACAGGATCTGCCGGAAAGGCCAAACCCTCCCAGACTGGTAAACGATTTTGCACATATGCTGTCGTCTAAGGAGGTCAGAGCCCTTGAACAGAAACTTGTACTGTTTAATGATTCTACTTCCACACAGATAGCAATCGTAACAGTGCCCGATCTTTCAGGGTATGATAAATCTGATTATGCCCAAAGGCTTGGTGAGAAATGGGGTATCGGACAACGCGGTAGTGACAATGGGATACTGGTTATTGTTAAACCCAAAACTGCCGCATCAAATGGTGAGGTATTTATAGCTCCAGGTTATGGTGTTGAAGGTGTAGTGCCTGATATTGTCGCGGGGGAGATAGTTGATTATGAGATACTTCCTGCTTTCAGGACAGAAGATTATTATGATGGATTGGACCGGGCCACAAATACGCTTATGTCATTGGTAAGAGGTGAATTTACTGCCGAACAATATGCCAATTCTCCTAAAAAGAAAGCAGGCACCGGTTCTGCAGGAGGACTTGTTTTCATTATAATGTTTATAATTTTTATAACGATTATTTCAAAGAGATCAGGCGGCTCAAACCGCAGAAATATAAGTACTTCCGGTGGGTTGCCCTTGTGGCTGCTACTAGGGGCTCTTGGCTCAGGCGGCTCGCATCGTGGCAGCTGGGGCGGATTTTCCGGAGGTGGAGGCTTTGGCGGCGGTGGCGGAGGAGGATTCGGCGGCTTTGGCGGCGGTGGATTTGGTGGCGGGGGTGCCGGCGGCAGTTGGTAGGAAGAAGAGAGAGGGGATAAGAAAGCGGAAAGCGGAGAGCGGAGAGCGGAGAGCGGAGAGAAGAAAGCGGAGAGCGGAGAGAGCGGAGAGAAGAAAGCGGAGAGCGGAGAAATGTAACCTTAGTTAATCGATAGTCTCTCTGCCTGAAATATATTTTTTCCATTTCTCAATAACCTGGGTCATATCCTGCGGTATATCCGACTCAAAGGAGAGCCTTTTTCCTGTCACAGGATGATCAAATGCCAATGATCGTGCATGCAGCGCCTGACGCGGGAGGATCTTAAAACAGTTTTTTACAAATTGCTGGTATTTGGTGAATGTGGTTCCCTTTAATATCTGATCACCGCCATATTCATAATCATTAAAAAGTGGATGCTTGATGTACATAAAATGTACCCTGATCTGATGAGTTCTTCCGGTCTCAAGCTTGCATTCAACCATCGAAATATAGCCAAGTTCCTCAAGCACCTTATAATGAGTTATTGCAGGTTTTCCCATGCTCTCATCAGGAAATACCTGCATTACCTTCCTGTCTTTAATGCTGCGTCCGACACAACCGGTAATTGTTCCTTCCAAAGGATCAGGTGTGCCCCATACCAGAGCCACGTAGCGTCGGTCTGTTGTGCGGTCATAAAACTGTTTAGAAAGTCGGACAAGTGCAAGCTCGGTTTTGGCTATTACAAGTATGCCTGATGTGTTCTTGTCGATCCTGTGCACAAGCCCCGGCCTTAGTTCACCCGAATTAAACAGGGGCAGATCTTTAAAATGCCACATGAGGGCATTTACTAACGTACCTGTGTAATTTCCATAACCGGGATGTACAACCATTCCGGGTTCTTTATTTACCACAACAACATCATCATCTTCATAAACTATATTGATCGGGATATTTTCCGGTATCAGCTCGATATCCCGTGGTGGAGTTGGCAGAACTACCTGTATCAGATCACCCGGCTTTACCTTGTAACTGGATTTGACTGCAATATTATTCACAATGATATTCCCCGCAGCTGCACCAACCTGGATACGTGTACGTGAACTGTTTTCAAGTCGTGAATACAGGAATTTATCTATTCTTAGATGTGATTGTCCGGGATCAACTACAAAACGGTAATGTTCAAATAGTTCCTGCAGATCGCTCTCAATTTCTTCTTCAGCCATATTATGCTTTTACCTGATTTTTATAAAACGTGTTACACTTAATGTTCTGGTCTTTGATCGTATAGCCAGGAAACATATCCCTTCTCTCAGAGTTGAAATATCAATTTGTTCCTGAAAGGGTACTTCCATTAATTTGCGGCCTGCAATGTCAAAGATAGTTATTGAAACCGGGCTGCTTAATTGTAATTCACCCGGGTCGATATTGATATATTCGGAAGTCGGGTTTGGCCATATTTTAACATGGTTCCTGCTATCTTCTTGAATATCTTTTATTGAAGTCGTTATCAGAGGATTTCCCACAACCGGACGTATCATAATGCTTCCCTGAACCTGAGACTGGCTCCAGTTACCGTTAAGCCAGTAAAACTGTCTGCCTTTATGAGGAGTATTTACATCAAAACCTGCATTAAGAAATGTCTCCGAACGTTGTCTCCAGCCAATAAAAAAGTTACCGTCAACAGGTACTCCATCGGGAAGCTTATAAGTATAAAATCCATTTATTCCTTCTCCCTGTTCTACCATCACCTCTTCTTTCGAAAATACATTATTACCGGGCATGCCATTATCGTCATTCCATACCATCAGATCGAAAGATCTTTTGTTTGTATTCATGTAACTATCATTGAAACAAATGCTTATCGCCCTGATTGTATCCTGCATAAATGAATTGAACCTTAAAGCAGCCATCGCGTTCCTTGAACCTAAGCCGTTAATTCCATAACCTCCTTCAGATGAACCGTCATCATAAGCAAAATAATTGCTGAACCTCTGGTAATAAACCAGTGTGTCATTTTCTTTAGGATCGAATTCATCTGTCACCAGTGATGCTGTAATCCTGAAGAGCGCAGAATCAGGATTGTCGGTGTTATACGTGTAGATAAGGTTTGCATTGTAGTCGACATTTGTCTGCGGTGCAATATTTGTTGCTCCCGCGCTGAAAAAATGAGTCTGTATATCCCTGTGAATGTCCCGGATCTGAAAATTACGGGTAACGTTTCTGACAATCTGGTCATTATTCCTATAGCTTACAGGTATAAAAGATCCCATTTCCTGCAAATAAACCTGTCTGAATTGTTTCCATGGCATTGCCTCATAACTCTTGACAATTGATCTTAAAGGCAGTCTGAATGCTATATCTGAAAATACTGTATCATTCGCAGGTCTGTTTTTGTCGAGAAGAATATAATCAATGTTCCAGTGGTCAGAATTTCCCACCATCGACGGATCGCTGAGGTTTGCACTAAGACTTGCGTAATTAACGAATCTGAACCGGAAACCTCTCATCAGGTATCGAGGCTGATTGATGAGCAGGATAACAGCCTTAAAAACAGTACTTTGATTGCCTGTGCTGTGCCATACAGAGTACCATTTGTTCTCCACCGGAGCATAAAACTGCAGACTGAGCGAATCATTTAATTCGGGCCGATCTCCCAAACCACCCGGTTGATAGAAAAAACTCAGTCTTAAATTTTCAATCGGCCCATAATTGAGGTTCAGTGGTTGCGAAGTAAGGTGGTCTGCCTCAAACCCGGTTGATGAAGCAATCTCATACAGTCGGCCTGTATTGTCAAGAGCATCCATAGTGGCAATACCGGTTGTAATCTGTTTATCAGAGTAAGTATTATTGATGAGGACAAATTCATCAGACCATCTCCTTTGATCGGGGTATGTTAACTGATCTGCAAAGTCGTCAAAAAAAGGAATTTCAAGCGTTTCAGCAGCCAATCCTTTAACATTTACTCCGGATTTTCTTAAAGACATACTATAGTCAGATTGAAGACCGATAACTGCCTCCTGAGCTGAGGCGGTTTTGACAATTGCGGTTATGAGTAGCAGATATAGGATTCTGTTCCGGATCATAATTACTAATTCGGCGTTCCTGTTTCAATTCTGGCCGTAGGTATTGAGTCATAGATCATTGCGTTATCCTGATTAAGTTTAGCGGAATCGACTGAAAGCCATAAATAAATTGCAGAGCCAAGCTGAAGTGTGGCATCTTCCTTGAATTCAGGATTTTGTTTGAATACAAATGCATTTATTGAATCCTGACGGTTCTTGATAGTATTATCGTATGTGTAAGTGCCCAGATTAAATGAAGCACCCAGAATTTTGTTTTTAGCAGGATCAAGCCTTAGTCCAATCATATCAGGAACCGGATTCCTTTGATTGCTTAAACCCTTACCCAATACCAGGTCAATGACGGAACCTTTCTGCAGGGAATCTTTCTCATAAAGCTCTTTCCCATTATGCAGCTGTTTTCTTACTATATCAATTGATAAATCGGGGATATACCTGAGTGTTCCCATTTCAAGTCCTGAACTTTCAATAATTGCAATTGCCTGTCTTTTAGGTAAATCCACCAAATTTGGCATTGCAACCATCTCAGGACTGAAGGCGTTGATTGTCAGTAATATGTTTCTCCATTTTTTAACTTTGAATCCGGCTTTTGGGGTTTGTTCTGCAACACATCCTGAAGGAACAATGTTGGTGTAAACAGAGTCTATAATCTGGAATCTCATCTTGCTTTTCTTTGCAAGATCTTTGGTTTGTTCTATTGTAAGACCAAGGAAATCAGGAACAGGTTTTGCCTGACCGTGCCTGGTGTAAATATTCATCCAGATCAGTAGTATCATGATAATACCCACAATAAACACTACTGCGAGGCCGAGGTTTTTTAAGAATGTTTTACTGAAGATGAAATCTTTTAAACTCATACTGCCAAACTGAACGTTAATAATAAACGCAAAGGTAGCTATAAAATTATTAAGTCATAGAAGTTTCCCCCTACGCTCAAATCCTGTTATAGAGGGAGTCTCTTTCAACAGGTTCGAATCCAGCATCACCTATTAACTTGCATATCTCATCCGAGGTCATGCCGGGATTTTTATCAGTAGCCCCCGCCATTGAATAAATCCTCGTTGTATCATCGATTGTTCCATCCAGGTCATCAGCACCGAAAGACAGACTTAATTGTGCAGCTTCCTTTCCTATCATGGGCCAGTAAGCTTTTATATGAGGTATATTATTAAGGTAAATCCTCGAGACGGCATAGTTCCGAAGGTCTTCAATTATACTAACTTCCCCCAGATATGACATGCTGTTATTTGCTTTCTTGTATTTCAACGGAATAAAAGCATTAAATCCACCGGTTCTATCCTGCAACTTTCTCAGTCGTTCCATATGATCAATGCGATGGACGTAAGTTTCGATATGACCGTAGAGAATTGTGGCATTAGAGGGTATTCCATTTTTATGTGCTGTTTCATGAATGGATAGCCAGAGATCTGATGAAGATTTTTCATAACAGATCTGTTCCCTCAGAGTCTCATCAAATATTTCAGCTCCGCCTCCCGGTATAGAATCAAGACCATAATCCTTCAGAATTTTTAAACCGTCAGACAGGGACAAACCGGCTTTTTGGATCATATAGTCAAGTTCAACGGCAGAAAATGCCTTTACATGAAGCCCCGGACGATGGGTTTTAATTTTCCTGATTAATTTTCCATAGTAGTGTAGATCATAATCGGGGTGAACTCCCCCTACAATGTGAACTTCTGTAACTAATTTATTGTCAAATCGTTTGACAATATCAAGCATTTCTTCATGACTATACTCCCAGCTTTCAGGATCCCCTGCAGGCTTATGATAGGAGCAGAAC
>JBBRVC010000085.1:0-16431 GCA_038247205.1 Bacteroidales bacterium | reverse complement strand
GCTGACGAGGTATCTCAGCGGAAACATTTTCGAAATCGCTCCAAGGAGTGGGGAATATAACCCATAAGATCCCTCGACTTAGCTCGGGATCAGTTCGACTAAATAATTTTGATTCTCAAAATTATATTCTCACTGATTTAATCGATAACAAAAGATTGAATGGGGAAGCAGTTGCACATAGCAAACCATGGTGGCTGGAAGATCCTATGCCCCCGGATTTTTCAGATACATGGCCATATTATTCAACCCGACATACCAAAAGCAGGTGGTTTGCTTGAATGTAAGAAAATTGGAGACCTGGCTTCTCTGTATAATATCCCTATGTGCGGACAACAAACCCGGGTACGGAGTTGAACTTAATGAAGACTATGTACCTGCAAATCTGCACCAGGCGAGGTCTGGTGGGAAAATACACCTATACTTTTAACCTTTGAACATATGTCGAAGAGTGTTTGTAATCTTTATTGTTTATTCAATTAAATAGTTACATTTACTTTTCTTAGATTCATCAAATGCTCAGAAAAACTCTCCGGTATGAACAGTTTTTAGTAGCCAGATTAAACAGTGGCGATCCTGACGCTTTTTCTGAGATTTTCAATGCATATTATAAGGATCTTGTACTGTTTGCTTTCAGTATTATAAAAGACATGGCAAATTCAGAAGAAATTGTGCAGGACATATTTGTCAAGCTATGGGAAGATAAGGAAAAACTGGACATAAAAACCTCGCTTAAATCTGTACTTCTCAAGTCAACCCAAAACAGGTGCATAGACTGGCTCCGGCATAAAAAGATTATCAACAAACACAATGAATTTATTGTAAATCAGAATCATTTCTTCGAAAATGATTGTGATAGTTATCTCTTATGGTCTGAATTGAATTCTTCCGTTGAATCAGCTTTGAACAAAATGCCTGAGACCCTGAGGATAGCATTCGAAATGAACAGAAATGAAGGACTAAAATACCAGGAAATTGCTGATAATCTTGCTGTTTCATTAAGGACGGTTGAGGACCGGATCAGCAAAGCTCTTGAATTTTTAAGAGTTGAACTCAGGGACTTTCTATAAGAAATCTGTCTGCGGTAAAAGATAAAATGAGTATCGGGAATCATGAATAAAATGATAATTGTTGAATAGTTATTATAAAATGGAAGTACTTGAATATTAACATTATAAAACTATTATTATTTTGTTTTTACTTTCTTATTATTGATTGCCGATAGTCATCAAAGATAAAATGAGGTATATCCAAAAAATACCTAAATTGGACTTTTGAAAATTGTTGAAAACGCAGGTTATTTTCTTCGATAATTGAAATCGAATTATTTAGAATATATCTAACTGAATTCTCTTGAACGATCTGTTATATATTGATGCACTTAAAAAGAGGGATAAAGTAGCTTTCGATTTTATTTTTAACTACTACTACTCATCACTTTGTGCATTCTCTATGCAGTATATCAACGATCGTGATTCTGTTGAAGATCTGGTTCAGGATATATTTGTTATGCTGTGGACAGAAGCACCAAATCTGAATATAAAGATCTCACTGAAGTCATACCTGTTTGCCAGCGTTAAAAACAGTTGCCTCGACTTCAGAAAACACCAGAAGGTTATTGAGAAATATAGAACATATTCATTATTTTCGTCTGAATGTGGTTCCGATACAACTGATCATTTTTTCTCAGAATCTGAACTGCGTAACTGCATCCTTAAATGCCTTGAGAAACTTCCTCCCCGTTGTCGTGAGGTATTTGAACTGAGTCGCTCCAGCTATTTGTCAAACAAAGAAATATCCGAAAAACTTAATATCTCCAGGCGCACCGTCGAACTACAGATAACTAACGCTCTTAAAATTTTCAGAAAGGAACTAAGAGATTTTCTACCGGTCTGTGTACTCGCACTTCTGTTAGGTTAGCATTGTTTTTTCCCTTCTCTCCGGGAATATAAAAAATATTCCTATTCTGGCATATGTGCATGAATGGATTTTGTCGTCTTAGTAGTGATAAAGCGAAATATTACCTTATTAGACGGATTTTAAGCATGAGTGAAATTGAAGATTTGCTTCCGGGGTATTTGTCAGGAGACTTACCTCATGAAGAGATGAAAAAAGTTGATGAATGGAGAAAAGAATCACCTGAGAATGAGTCTGTTTACCAGGAGAGTTGCCGGGCATGGGAGGCAATCCCTCTGCTGAATGAGATGGAAAAATTCAACTCATTTGAAGCATTAAAAAAGATAAACAGAAGAATACAACCGGGAAGTATTTCAGGCTGGTGGTCAGTTGTGCAGCGTGTGGCTGCCGTTTTACTTCTGCCATTATTGGTTTACTCAGGGTATCAGACATTTCATAATAAAAGTCAGCAGGAAAATGTAATAATGCAAACGGTGTCATCCCGCCAGGGAATGGTGGCGGAGTTCTTTCTTCCCGATGGAACAAAAGTCTGGCTAAATTCCGGTTCGCAGCTTCAGTTTCCGGTATCTTTTCTATCCGATAAAAGGGAGGTTCAGTTAAAAGGTGAAGCATTTTTTGAAGTAGCCAAAAATGAAAAACAACCTTTCATTGTTAGTGCAAGAGATCTGAAAGTGGAGGTATTGGGTACTTCATTCAATATTATAAGTTATGAAGAAGAAGCACAATCGGAGGTAATATTATTTGAAGGGAAGGTAAAATTATCGGCGGAAACAGGAAATACAATAAAAGAATTAGGAACAATGCATCCCGGTCAGAGGGCAGTTTATACCGAAGAATCACAATCAGTTAATAAACAAGAAGTTGATCTTCATAAATATATTGCATGGAGAGATGGCAATCTGGTTTTTCAGGATGATTCTATGGATGACGTAGTGAAAAGATTAAGCCGTTGGTTTAATGTTGAAATTATTATTGATGATCCTGAAATAAATGAATACATATATAAAGCTACCTTCAGAAACGAAAATCTAAAACAGGTTCTAAATCTATTAAAGCTTTCAGCACCAATAGATTATAAAATTATTGAAAGAGAAGCATCGCCTGATGGCGAATTTTCCAAACAAAAGATTTATCTCACGAAGAAAAAGAAATAAAAAAATACCAGGGACGATTAAAATTATATCATCCCCGGCATGAAATCCGGATCTCATTCCTGGCCGAAAGTTAAACCGGAGAAATTAGTACTAACTAAAATCATTTCAAAGTTATGAAAAAAACCCTTTACCTAACCAGGGGATGTACAAAAAGTGACCATCTCCGAAAAATCTGGATGACCATGAAACTATCAGTATTTCTGCTATTTGTCACCCTTACACAAATGATGGCAACCGAAGCGTACGCTCAGTTCACCAAGTTGACTTTGCAGATTAAAGATGCAACCGTCAAAGAGGTTCTAAACCAGATCGAAGACAACAGCGAGTTCTTTTTCCTGTATAACAGCAAACTGGTTGACGTTGACCGCAGACTGTCAATTGAAGCAAAAGATGAGAAAATCGACGAAATTCTTAAAAACATCTTCCAGAAAACAAATGTGGTATTCACCGTTATTGACAAGCAAATTGTTTTAACCAGCAAAGCTGATCAGGACAGTTTTATCCTTATCGGTGATCAGCAATCGACAAAAACTATAACAGGACAAGTTTCCGATGAAAAGGGAACTCCCATGCCCGGAGTAAATATTCAGATAGAAGGTACAACCAATGGTACTTTAACCGATTTTGACGGGAAATTCTCAATTAAAATTCCGAATGAAAATTCAATCCTGAATTTTTCATTCATTGGGTATGATCTTCAAAAAATAAATGTTGATGGAAAATCGGCTATTAATGTATCACTGGTTCCATCTCTTGAAAGTCTTGATGAGGTTGTTGTTATTGGTTATGGTACCGCCAGAAGAAGCGATCTTGTAGGCGCTACCTCTTCTATATCTACAAAAGATGTGATCAATCAGCCTGCTGCAAGGGTTGACCAGGTTTTACAAGGTCGGTCTGCCGGTATTGCTATACAGAATACTTCTGCTTCACCAAACGCCCGGTTTTCAATCCGTATCCGTGGTAGTAACTCTCTTACCGGTTCAAATGATCCTTTGGTAGTAGTTGACGGCTTTATAGGTGGAGATCTTTCTACAATTAACCCAAATGATATTGACGGTATTGAAATTTTAAAAGATGCATCTTCTACTGCTATCTATGGTTCAAGGGGTGCAAATGGGGTAATATTGGTTACTACTAAAAAAGGTAAAACAAAAACAGCAGTAGAATTTAATAGTTATATGAACTTCTCCCAGTTAAGTAATAAGATTCATCAGATGAATGCATCTCAGTATGCAGAGACTGTAAATGCAAACCGTATTGAAGTTGGAAGACCTGCTATATTCACTGCTCAGGAAATTGCTGATTTTGCCGCTAATGGAGGAACAGACTGGCAAGATCAGGTTTTTCATAATGCTATCCAACAGGGTCATCAGATAAGCCTATCCGGAGCAGGTCCAAGCAGTAACTATTATTTATCAGGAAACTTCACTCAGAATAATGGTATAATAATAGGATCTTCATACAACCAGTATTCTTTGAGATCCAACATTGAATCAGATATCAGCAAGATTTTTAAAGCCGGAGTAAATATTTTTCTGGCCAGTTCGGCAGATCACCCTTCACAGACTGGCGGTAATCAGGATAACAGCCCTACACAGGGTGCATTGCTTTGGGCACCTGTTCTTCCCGTATATAACCCTGATGGTTCATATACGTTGTCATCTAGTAAATATGGACCTCCATCGGTTAAGAACCCGGTTGGAATGGCTGTTGAACCCATTCGTGATAATCTGTCCCTTAGAGATGAAATCAGTTCATACCTGAATGTTAATATTATTAAAGGATTATCTGCACGCGTCTTCGGAGGAGTTGTTTTAGTTGACCGAGAGAATAGCAGCTATTCGAATACCAAAGCTGCAGGAGGTGTAGGCGAAGCCTCAGCTTCTATCACAACCAGCAGATCATTGGTATTTCAAAATACAAACCAGTTTACATATGCTTTCAAAGTAGCTAACATACACGATTTCAATATAATGGCCGCTTTTGAACAGCAACGCGAACTCTATAATAGTGCCTCTACATCTTCTAGTAGCTATTCTTCTGATGTAGTTACATATAATAACCTTTCCCTTGGAGCCAAAGTCGGAATACCCTCTTCAACGGCCACACAGAAAGATATTTTATCCTATTTAGGCAGGATTAATTATGCTTATAAAGACAAATATTTGTTAAGTTTGAACAGCAGGTATGATGGAGCCTCTGTATTTGGAACACAGAAATGGGGCTTCTTTCCTTCTGCTGCCTTAGCATGGCGTGTTACAAGCGAGGATTTTATGAAAAATATAAATATTATTAGCAATCTGAAGTTAAGAACAAGTTACGGTTTAACTGGTAACCAGGGAATTGCTCCCTATTCCTCTATTTCGAAATTGAGTACCAGTAAGCCTTATGATATTAATGGAAGCACTGTATCAGTAGGTGTGGGTCTTAATACACTTGGCAATCCTGATTTAAAGTGGGAGAAAACGGCTCAGTTAAACCTTGGTGTTGATGTTGGGTTATTTGAAGGAAGAGTGACTTTTTCTGCTGATTACTACGACAAGCAAACCAATGACCTTTTAATGAACGTACCTCTGCCTACGATCTCTGGTTATGCAAGTTTACTTAAGAATATCGGTAAAGTTCAAAACCGTGGCTTTGAGTTTAATTTAGGTGGTGATCCTTTTTCGGGAGAATTTAAATGGAATACAAATTTTAATTTCGCTTTAAACAGAAACAAAGTTGTGGCTCTTTCAGGTACTTCAGAGGTTCCCATGGGTACAACAACTTTTCCAAATTTTGGTAATACAATATTCCTTATAGTAGGACAACCTATGGGTATTTTGAAAGGATATATCCAAAACGGATGCTGGAGTGTCGCAGAGGCCACTGAAGCTGCCAAATACGGAGCACTCCCTGGTTACCCAAAATATGTTGATCAGAATGGTGATTTTAAGATTAATGCAGCTGATATTGCCATAATGGGTTCTACTATGCCAAAGTTTACATTCGGATGGTCAAATAACTTTACCTTTAAAAACTTTGATTTAAATATTTTGCTTCAGGGTTCACAAGGTGGAAAGGTTTATAATACGACAAGGATCAGATCAGAACGTACATCATCTGATGCTGATGCCGTTGATATAAGAATTTTAAATAGATGGACAATAGATAATCAGAATACTAGTGTTCCTACTTTCACGGGATCTAACGGCTATGAGCAACTACAATCAAACAGGTGGCTTGAAGATGGTTCCTATTTAAGGTTTAAGATAATAACCCTTGGTTATAGTATTCCCACATCAGTTCTTAAGAAAGCAAAACTTTCTAACACAAGAATATTTGTTAGTGCTGTCAACTGGTTCACCATCACAAAATATACAGGGTATGATCCGGAAGCTAGTACCGGTGTTGATGTTATGGGTGGAATTGACTTGGCCCCATACCCATCTCAAAAAACGATTTCTGTTGGGATAAATCTGAAATTCTAAGTTAATTAACTTTCTCAAAATCATTGAAATTATGAAAAGAATAAAATATTTACAAATACTTTTGCTTTCCGTGCTTATTTTTACAGCGGGATGCACGGATAGACTGGACGAAAACCCAAAGAGCCTTATTGTCCCTGCAAATTTTTATCAATCTGATGCAGATTTTCTGGCAGCTATAAATGGTACTATTTTCCCCATTTATAATGGGTATGGTAATTTTACTAACATAGCTCCTTATATTCTATCTGCCGGTGCTGAAGATGTAACTTCCAGACCAACAGCCCCTGAGCTGACTCAATATGATAAGTTCCAAGCTACCCTTACCGGTACATATTTATCAGGGTTTTGGCAGAATTTTTATCAAACAATTAATTCAGCGAATGCGGTTATTGAGAAATTGCCTTTAGCAACTTCTGTTAAAGATGCAAATAAACAATTGTACGAAGCTAATGTACGTTACTTTCGTGCTTTGAGTTATTTCTTTCTGACTCGCTGGTTTGGTGAAGTTCCTATCGTTACGCCTGAATATCAAGGCGTTGCCTCAACAATTGTCCAGTCTCCTGTTGCGGATATTTACAAATTAATTATTGATGATTTAACATTTGCAGAAACCAACCTTCCAGCCGCGCCTTCAGCCAAAGGAAGTCCTTCTAAAGGAGCAGCAAAAGCAATGCTGGCAGAAGCCTATCTAAACATGGCAGGTTGGCCGCTCAAAGATGCAACAAAATATGCACTGGCAAGAGACAAGGCGAAAGAAGTTATTGATATGGGAATTTATACGCTTGAACCCAATTTCGCTGATCTCTGGATAAATAAAAACAAACTCACCAATAAGGAATTTATCTTCTGTTTTTACGGTTCATCTCTATATGGTGGTATCGCTAGTCACCTACATCAATCTAGCAGACCAGGAGAAGAGAATGGCTGGAATGATGCTATGTCTGAAGCCCGTTTTTTTAATGTATTCCCTGTCGGACCACGTAAAGATGCTACTTTCTGGACTGTTTTTGCCGATAAGGGACATACAACCTGGCAAAATTCGTCAATCGGCCAACCATATAGTGCAAAATGGCGCGATGCGGGAGCTGCTGCCTCCTTTACTCAGGCAGCTGTCGGCAGTACTAATGGCGATGGTTTTTATGTAGTCAATAGGTATGCTGAAGTATTACTGACATATGCAGAGGCAGCAAATATGGCTGAAGGTGCACCTTCAACAGCGGCGACTGATGCTATTAACTTGGTTCGTCGTAGAGCTGGAGGTAACAACCAGTTAGTATATGCTGATCTTCCTTATGGAATGACAAAAGCTGCATTTGACGATGCTGTAATTGCAGAACGTGCGTGGGAATTTGCTTTTGAAAATAAACGCTGGTTTGATCTTGTTAGAAAAGAAATGGTTGTAGCTGCAAATAAAGATCTTTACCCATGGGTAGATTCCCACAACCAGTTACTACCAAAACCACAAATTGAAATTGATTTAGTCCCTGGTTTAATACAAAACCCAGGGTATTGATTAAGTTGGATAGTTAAGGAGAATAGCGGGAAAGCTTCGCAGAAAGCTTTCTCTCTATTCTGTTTTTTAAATGAAACAATCTGTTATCTAAACAGAAATAGTTAAAAAACCCTCAAACTTTTATCATATTTAGGTAAGGATACTATATAGTCATGCTGGTATTAAATATCTGCAAATTAATATTTAGTTTAAACATTCTGAGAAATAAGTAAAGACAACGAAAACAAACCGATACACTTTTAAATAAGTAATTTTTAAAGTATTAATACTACACAGATAAGACTCCATCAAAATCACGAACATGAAAAAATTTGAAATTAATAAACTTAAAGGGAAGTTGGGTAATGTCAGAGATTGGATGAATAGCCATCATCTCCCCCCCACATTAATGTTTTATCTTCTGGGAATTATATCAACTATTTGGTTCCTTCTAAGGGTTATTCCAAAACCCTCACGGGCAAGTTATCCCTGCATGAGGGCTGCCGCCCCGTTTATGTCGGGATTTGTTGTGTATCTTCTTACACTGGGAGGAATAACCGTTGCATTACGAAAAGCTAAGAAAAATATTTTCAGGGCAAGGTCCATTGCTGCTGGTTCTTTTATGGTTGTAGCTGTTGTAGGAATGGGTTTCGCAATTACGCAGGGTTCACTCGATATTTTTGCATCTGTTCCGCCGGCAACAGGGCCTGATGATGGCCCGAACCAACCAATGGGAATTGGGCGGGGTGTAATTCCAGGTAGGGTAGTGTGGTCATGGAATCCTCAGGCAACAAATGAAAATTGTATTGACTATTACTTTAAACCCACAAATACGGATTTCAAAATAGTTGGAAAAATGGTAAACGAATCTGTGAAAAAACTTACAGGTAAAAAAAAATCATCTGAATCGTGGGATGCACTTTTTCGTAGTTTTAATAAACAAAAGAAAAACAAAGATGTTGGTTATACAAAGGGTGAAAAAATATTTATTAAAATAAATCAAACTACTGCCAGAGCTGCATTGAATAAGGAAGATATGGCCAATGGATTCACCCTTCGCCCTCCGTCAAGGCCTACTCTGGGCACCGTTCAAACAGGGCCGGCGGTTGTCCTCGAAATAATAAGAGAGTTAATAAATGTAGCAGGTGTTGAACAAAAAGATATCGCCATAGGCGATCCGCAAAACCATGTTTTTGGATACAATTCTGATGCCTGGAGAGCTGAATTTCCGAATATAGTTATAATCGATAATGTTACATCGCAAAGCGGAAGGACTCTTATCCATCCTACAACTAATGAACTTGTATTTTATTCTGATAAGACACAGACTGACAGATTATATGATATTATTGAAAATGCCAATTATATGATCAATGTGGCTAATCTAAAACCACATTTACGTAATGGCATAACGCTTACAGCGAAAAATCACTTTGGTTCGCAATCCAGATCAGGAGCTTATCACCTTCATTATTCTTTAGTATCACCAGTGTCGAATGCAAAACCTACAAATGGGGGTTACCATAAATACCGCGGTTTGGTGGATCTCATGGGCAGCAAATATCTCGGACAAAACACTCTTCTTTATGTGATTGATGGTTTGTTTGGCGGAGGAGCAAATGAAGGAGGACCACCAGTGAAGTATTTCATGGCTCCATTTAACAATGACTGGAGCAATTCGATCTTTATATCCCAGGATCAGGTGGCCCTTGAATCGGTTTGTTACGACTTTCTCAGAACCGAATGGAATGGTATTAATAAACATGATCCTTCTAACAATTTAAGTGAAATTATGCCTGATGCAAATGGTGTTGATGATTACCTTCATCAGGCTGCAGATCCAGCCAACTGGCCAAATGGAATTACTTATGATCCAGATAATAGTGGAAAACCTTTACCTAGTCTCGGGGTTCATGAGCACTGGAAAAATGCCGAAACAAAACAATATTCAGGTACCCTCGGCAAATCAAAGGGTATTGAACTTCTAAGTATTCCTGATAAACTCGTTGGTCCGGAAGCTTACAAACTGACATCTAAACCAAATGTGACTAATACAACCAGTGAAGTAAAAACAACAATTTCTACCCTATCTGAATCAAGACCCATATCTCCGACAACCCAAGTGCAGGCTGTACCAATTTCAGAATCTATATTTACTTCTGTCGTCAATCGACAGCTTGTCCTGGAAATTAAAGGTAAGAAAATCTATGCCGCTGTCAATGATGACAATAACAGAACATTGCTTCTTTCAGATGCAGGAATTATAAACGGTAGGTCGGTTTTAGAAACAATAAATAAAAAAATTCCTACAGAAAAGATTGCAGATTTCAAATACGAGTTATCACTTGATGGTCCAAAACTGTGGTTGGCTACTCCTAAGGGTGCAGTATCAGTTAATCTTCCATTAGATACAACTTCTAATGTAATAGATTTTAACATAGTAAATTCTAAAATTCTAAGCGATAGTGTATTTTCAATTGTCATTGGGAAAAATAATTTACGCTGGTTTGGAACGAATAAAGGTATTTCAGCATTGTACAACCAAAAATGGCTCAATACTTCATATCAGAAACAATTACCGGAAAGCTTGTTTAAGGATTATCCCATTACCTCAATGGTAAGTAGTCATGATGGCGATTCACTCTACATTGCGACAAAGGGTGCTGGTGTTGTGAGAGTATTCAGAGACAGGGTTGATGGTATTTCCGGAGCTTCTACTTATGCACAATGGGGACCAATCGATATGCCTTCCGATAATGTCTATAGCCTGTGTATCACAAAAGATGGAACCCAGTGGATTGGAACTGATATGGGAGTTGCACGGCATTCAGGGTATAATACACTTGAGAACTGGACAGTATTCAAAACGGAAGACGGGCTTGTCAATAACTTTGCCCAGGCTATTGCTGTTGACGCAGAAGGAAAAATATGGATTGGTACCAAGGGAGGAATATCAGTCTATGACGGCTCTAAATGGACATCCTACACCACGAAAGACGGAATGATCAGTAATAACATTTTATGTATTATGGTTGATAAACTTGGACTAGTTTATATGGGAACTGATAATGGCTTTATGATCTTCAATCCTGATAATGGACAATTAATATGTTATCAGTAGTTTGCTATTACCTATAAAGGACGTTTTGTAATTAGAAATAGGTAACTAATCAGTATTAAATAATCAAGACGGAAGAGGGGAGTCTTCGGGCTTCCAACTGATTAGAAACAAAAGATAAAATGAAGCCCTGAATATTTAAATAAAGATAAAACTAAATGCAGAGATTAATACCAATTCTGATACTTGTTTTGAATATTGCTATATTACCTGTTCTGGGTCAAAATATGCCTGTTGCACCATTTGCAGCCAATGGATTGTATACAATTCAAAGCGGTAATACTACTATTACAGTTAATGGACCTACTGGTGCACGCATAGTCTCATATAAATTAGATGATAATGAGATTCTTGTGACACGTTCGCTTAATTCAAGATTTTATGGATCCACACTCTGGGTAAGTCCCCAGTCTAAATGGAAAAACCAGGGGGTTCTTGAAAGCGGGGATTATAGAATTGATACTTACCCTGCATACGAACTTCTACTGAAAAGTCAGAAAGATAGTTTGTCAGGACTGTTGTTTATCAAACACCTTAAGGCAAACCCCAAAGACACATCTATTATCATTAGTTATACAATTAAGAATAGCTCAAAGGAAATAAAAGAAGTAGCACCTTGGGAGGTTACCCGCGTTCCGGCCGGAGGATTGGCTTTTATCCCAAAAGGCCCATCGGGTAATATTCCTACAGCAAATCTTAAGTTGTGCGCTTTATTAACATATCGCGATAGCATTGGAACAATCTGGTATCCCCCTGATATTTCAACTTCATCTGCTCAAAAGCTATATATGGATGGAGGCGAAGGTTGTATCGCATACGTTCTTAACAACGTCATATTTATCAAAAAGATTCCTGTAATTGAATCTAACAAGATTGCTCCTGAAGAAAAGAACATCGAGTTGTATGTAAACAAGGGTAAGACATACATTGAAATGGAAAATCAGGGAGCTTATCATAAGCTTAATCCCGGTGATTCACTTGTCTATTCTGTAACGTGGTATGCCCGTCAATTGCCTTCAGGTGTAATAGTGAATATTGGCAGTCAATCTTTGCTGAACTATGCAAGAAGTATAATACAAAGAGAAATAAAGTAATTAAAAATATAGAGAAATAGAATAAAAATAAACTCAATAAATTATACTATATGAAACAATTAATTCCAAACCGCACAAGAAATATTATTGGTTCTAAAGTATCAACTCCAATTCGTATTTTATTCTACTTACATGTTTTATTAGTAGTATTTTTCTTTACTAGTTGTGGAGATTCATCTTCCAGATATGAAAAAGATCTTTCCGGTTCTGGTTGGAAGCTGTATCTCGATAGTACTGCCTTATGGAGGAATGATAAATTATTTCTTCCACCTGTCGATTTAAGTGCGCTTCCTGTGAATCAACCATCTATAGGGTGGGAAAATCTGGCTTCTGCATCCAAAAAAGAAGTTTTGGTTCCGGGAACTGTTGAAGGATACTATTGGAGCATCATGGATTCTTCAGGAAAAAAAATGGGTGATTATCGGGGAGTTTCCTGGTGGAGCAGAAAAATAAGCATTCCCAGGAAGCTTAAAGGCAAAAACGTTACCCTGATGTTTCAATCAGTAAACCTGCGCGCAGAAGTTTACTTAAATCATAAACTTGTAGGGTATGACCTGATCGGGAATACTCCATTCGAGGTGAATATCACCGATGCAGCGCAATATGGCGGTTCAAATGAGTTGGATGTAAGGGTTACTGATATTGGAGGTACGTTCTCATGGGATGACGAGAAAGCGCTTATATGGGGTACATATTCGGTACCATCAGTTCATGGCTTTGGTGGAATTACCGGGAAAGTTATTCTTCGTGCCACAGACTATGTTCATATCGACGATATTTACGTTCAAAATCAACCAGTCCCCACAAATGCAAAGGTATTTATTACCGTTGGAAATACTTCAGGTGAGAAGGTCGACGGAATACTTAATCTGGTTATCCATGAGTGGAATAATCCGAGGAATATCCTCTCTGCGCAGTCGAAAGACATTTCGATCGGACAAGGATCACAGGAAGTAATGTTCGAAGTTTCTGCTCCTAATGCACAATTGTGGCAGGTCAAAGACCCTCATCTTTATGCATCTGAAGTCACATTTACAGGTAAACAGGGGACTATAAATGATATTATGACTCAAAAGTTCGGATTCAAGTTTATGACAGTAGGTGAAAATAATGGCGACTCCCGGCTTTATATGAACGGAAAGAGGATATTCCTTTTTGCTGCAATGACACGTGGTTTCTGGCCAAAAATGGGTATGTTTCCAATACCTGGTATGGCCGAACGTGACATTCAGGAGGTAATAAAACTTGGATATAACATGATTATGTACCATCGTGCTATAGGTCAGCCAACCTCCATGGACCTTTGTGACGATATGGGAATTCTTACTTATGAGGAACCTGGTGGTTATCAATCCCTTCCATATCCGCCAACTGAGTTCGCCCAACAATGGCGTAAGGAAAAGCTCCGCCGGATGATCCTGCGCGACCGCTCAAGGGCGTCGCTAACCAACTGGAACATGGATGACTGGTCTTACAACGAACCCAACAACTGGGATTTCGAAAATATTAAAATGGTCCACACACTTGATCCCTCACGAATTGTTACTTTCAACTGTATACAGGAGCCTGCTGACACAATCCGAAAGCAAAATCCTTTACAGCTCCACATGCTCCCGTTCGATACGACATGCTATTTTGATGGTTGGTATGACCCCTATCACTTTGCTGCTCAACAGGGCTATGTTGATGAGTATTATAAAAATCCACGGAATTATGCACGGTATCTTCTTGATCCGGACCATCTCACACTGGGCGATTCCACTGACGTAGTGCCAAAGGACCAGATATATTTCCTTGGTGAGGAGGGGGCTTTTGGAACACAGCTTAACCTTCAAAGGATAAAGGACGATCTTCAATCCATGGGAAGTGATGGATGGATGGATGGCGATTACCTCAACTGGTATAAGTCCTATGATACGTTTCTTGATAAGGCCGGCATGCGTGACGCCTTCCCGACTGTGGAGAACCTTACCATGAAGATGGGCCACAATCTCCACTATTTCCATGGAAGGATTATTGAAAATACTCGTATGATGAATATTGCTGATGGATACGTACTTAATGGGTGGGCCGGGGCATCCACAAACACTGATATCGTTGATACCTACCGTCATCCGACAGGTGATCCTTCTATTCTGCCTTATTATGCGCAACCTCTGTATGTAGCTGTTAAAATTAGGAATAAGGTTGTCCCTTCAGGTGTTAAGCCGGTTGCAGATATTTTCCTCATAAACGAAAAGGATATAAACGGACCCCATAAACTTAATCTCGCACTGACTGCTCCTGACGGGAAAGTTATATTTACTAATTCATATGAGACCAACATCCTCGGGGGGGAAGAATTTGGGCAGCTACTGGTCGGGAAAGTTGTTATGCCTGTAGTATCGTCGGACGGTTACTATAAGCTTAATGCAACTCTCACCGATCCATCAGGGTCTATTAAAGCGACAGGGTCTGACGAGTTATTTGTTGCTGATTATATGATCGACTCATCCATCCCTGATGATGCTGCTGTTATTGACACATCGGGCATAATTAACTCATTTTTAATGAAGACCAGAGGCTTAATCCTCACTAAATTTGACCCTTCAGCTGAAAGACCGTCTGTAATAGTTTTGGGAATGCATAATATTAACACTATTGATGTACCAAAGATAATTAGTATGGTTGAACAAGGCACAAAGTTGCTTATATTTGAAAATGCACAATCGTGGCTTTCCAAACTTCCGGTCAAACAGATACCCAGGACATCAACTGCAAATGGTACCCGAAACCGCGGACTTAGCGGACGCCAGTTTGTTGGGATAAGTCCGTACTTTGAGGGACTTCCTCAGGCAACGGCTATGAGTTGGGAATACCAGGTCTTTTACAGGAATAATAGCAATGGACTTTCAATTCTACCGGAGGGACTGAATACCATTGTTGGTGTTGGCCCTGTTAATAGCGGTACAATTGGAATTTCTTTATGTGAGCTCACATGTGGTCAGGGGTCGGTAATTCTCTCCAGTTTGAGTATAGTTCCAAACCTTAATAACAACAGGCCCGACTGTGCGGTTGCTAAAAAGCTGTTCATGAATTTACTCAGCATCCATAAATAAACATTAATAAAAAAGTAGAATAAGATATCGGAGCATGAATCCTTCATCTTACTTTTTCTTCAAATACATCATGATAACTAATTGGTAAATTCGGGGATTGACAGTTGCAAAATGCTTATGAATTTCATAATGAAAATAATTATTAGGACATTGTATTTTTTCTGAATCAATAATTTTTACCATAAAGAAAATGAAAAGTAATGAATGTGTTTTTAGGTCATGGTATGAATTCAATTATGACTGTATTAAAAGATTTTTAACACGTTTTTATCGGATTTTTCTATTAGTAATATTTGTAATTTGTTGTCCATATTTTGCAAGTATCTGTTACTCTCAAGCTAGAATTTCTACTGATTTCGAAGGTGGTAGTATGGGGAGTATTAAAGAGATTGAGAAAAATCATTTTTCAGGTCAAACCATGCACTGGATACAAAAGGATAAAATAGGAAACCAGTACTATTGGTTTTATTTTCAGGTTACACAAGTAAAAAATAAAACAATTTCGTTCGATCTTAAAAATATGACCGGTATTTATAGGGGGGCTGCATGAGATCTACACAAGTTATGTCCAACCGGTACTGAGTTACGATAATAAAAATTGGAACGGATCAAAGACGTATTATATGATGACAAATTAAAAGATTACATTTATAAAACACTTGAAACTGATTTAATTATAAACTTAAAAATAAAAAGACATGATTAAAAGGCTGAATTCTGGTTTTTCTCTTTTACAGAGACTATGTGTTGTTATAATAGCAATCATATTTATGTTCAATGTGGAAAATATAATTGGACAGGTAACTTCAAATCAAATTAAGTCGTATAATACCGACTTTTCTAAATTCGAAAAGAAATCGATTTGGAAGTTTTCCCAGAAGGTTCTTGACAGTATGAGTACCGCGAGCATGGGTGTTAATTATGATGAGTCCAAAGTGTACAGTTTTACGTTCCCTGAAATCCTTACCCTTAAAAGTGGAGAAAGAGTTACAACGACAAAAGTTTGGGAGAATCAGCGCCGGGGTGAATTACTCGATCTTTTCAGTAAAGAAGTCTATGGGGTTTCACCGCCTAAACCTGATAACCTGACT
>JBBRVC010000084.1:0-16631 GCA_038247205.1 Bacteroidales bacterium | reverse complement strand
TCGTTATTGGGTAATTTTACTTGTTCAGTTTATACTTATCAATACCTTTTCTTAAGTAACCTATGGCCTGACGGGCTGCTGCAACACCGGCATTTATGTTGGCTTCTTCAGTCTGGGCACCCATTTTCTTTCCGGTAAAAATATATCTTCCCTTATATTTCTCTTCAAACACTGCCTTGCAATCAGGCTCAATATCAGAAAGATAACAAAAATCAGGACGTTCTTCAAAGATTTTCAGCAAGCCTTCCTCATCAATAACCTCTTTTCTGGCAGTATTTATTAGGGTTGCATCAGGAGGCATTCTTTTAAGCAAATCATAACCAATAAGCTTTTTTGTTCTGTCATTAAATGGCATATGAATCGACATATACTGGCACTTTGAATACAGTTCTTCAATATGAATTATCTGTTTTGCTCCATTATTTTTCATAACCCTCTCACTTACAAAAGGATCGTATGTATATGTGTCCATACCAAAACCTCTTGCAATATCAGCAACATATTTTCCAACATTTCCAAAGCCATGCAAACCCAGAGTTTTCAATCTGAGTTCTGTGCCTGATACCTTTCCCGAAAAACCACCCCTTATCTGATAGAGAAGCATCATGAACACAAGTTCTGCCACTGCATTTGAGTTTTGTCCCGGCGTATTCATTACAATAACATTGTGATCGGTACACGACTGAACATCGAGGTTATCATATCCGGCGCCTGCCCTGACAACAATTTTTAACTTTTTGGCAGCATCAAGAACTTCAGAAGTAACAAGATCACTTCTTACTATCAATGCATCGGCATCTACCACAGCAGCAAGCAGTTCTGCCTTACTCTCATAGTTCTCAAGGAGCTCCATACTGAAACCGGCAGCTTCAGTAACTTCCCGGATCTGCCTTACAGCTATAGGCGCAAAAGGCTTTTCAGTTGCAACAAGTACCTTCATAACTCGGAAATTTTAATTCTTTGACTCAAACTCTTTCATAGTATTTACAAGAGCCTCAACACTCTCTTTTGGCAATGCATTATATGTTGATGCACGGAATCCTCCTGTTGACCTGTGTCCTTCGATTCCCAACATTCCTTTTGATTTTGCAAATTCACCGAATGGTTTTTCAAGTTCTTTACATTCAGGAGCCATAACAAAACAGATATTCATCAATGAACGATCTTCAGGATCTTTGATAGTAGGGACAAAAAGCTTATTCCTGTCAATTTCATCGTAAAGTAAACCGGCTTTCTCAACATTCTTTTTCTGAATGGCTTTAACCCCGCCCAACTGCTTTAACCAGACAAGAGTCTGCTGGGCTGCAAATACTGCAAATACCGGAGGAGTGTTGAACATTGACTCTCCTTTTATATGTGTTCTGTAATCAAGGATGGTTGGTATCGGACGTGTTACTTTACCCAGAACATCTTCCCTGATTATCACAAATGTAACTCCTGCGGGAGCAAGGTTTTTCTGAGCTCCACCATATATTAATGAATATTTTGAAACATCAACAGGACGACTGAAAATATCAGATGACATATCAGCAATAAGCGGAATTTTTACATCCGGATCACCCTTAAGCTGAGTGCCAAAAATTGTATTATTTGTAGTTATATGAAAGTAGTCGGCATCTGATGGAACCGTATAATTTTTGGGAATATAATTGTAATTACTTTCTTTTGATGATGCCACTTCAACAACCTCACCGTACAACTTAGCCTCTTTCAGTGCTTTACCTGCCCATTCACCGGTATTGAGGTATGCTGATTTTTTTTCCATCATGTTCATAGGCAACATTGCAAACTGCATACTGGCACCCCCGCCAAGAAATATCACCTGGTATCCGGAAGGTATATCAAGCAATTCTTTAAAAAGTGCAATGGTATCATTCATGCATGCGACAAATTCCTTGCTGCGGTGAGAAATCTCCAATACGGATAACCCTGTTCCGGCAAAATCTTTTATTCCGTCAATCGTCTTCTCAATTGTATATTGTGGAAGAATTGAAGGCCCTGCATAAAAATTGTGTTTTTTCATGATGCGTTTATTTCAATTAGTTTAATTAAAAACAAGAATTTGCAAAAATAGTAAAATACATCTGCTATTGTTAAACAAATAACACTAAAACGAACATTTTAATACATTCTATCAACAAGAATCCCGTTTTTTATTACAGGTATCTTTTTTGTAAAATCGATAGAAAGACAAAATTCAATACAATCATCCAGACCTTTTTCTCTTAAACGTGAACGTTGCGCAGCTTTATCAATATAGCCATGCAAATCATTTTCTGCCAGGCTCCAGAGATCTATTGCGGCCAGTGTAGAGTCGCAAATGGTTGAGAACAAGGTACTTTCCATTAACCTGGCAGCAATAGCACCCGCACAAACTGAATCTTCAAGATTAAACCTGTTTTTCCATCCTGCACAAAACAACACCACATCTTTACCCTGATCTTTTATCCATGCTACAAGAGAACTTATATTTAAAAATGAACCTATAACTATTGTCCCTGCCGCTGAAGCCTGATTTATTAATCCTGTGCCATTGGTAGTACTATAAACAATTGTTTTTCCTTCAACTTTTTCGCGGGTAAAATTGAAAGGTGAGTTCCCAAAATCAGCAAAATCCAAAACGTATCCATCGCGTTCTGCAGCAACCTGATAACCTTTAACCTTGTACTCTCTTGCCTCATCAATGCCTGCCACAGGTATTATTGATACAGCCCCATTCTCAAATGCAGTGCAGATAGAAGAAGTAGCCCGTAATATGTCAATAATAACAACAATCGAGTCTTCCTTACCCGAAGGATCATATAAGGCGGGAGAAAAAAAGGTCTCAAGTTTCTGTTTACCCATATTACTTGTTATATATAGGCAGGCTTACAACCCTGGCTTTGAGATCCTTGTTCCTTATCCTTATAAATATTTCAGTATCAGGCTTCCAGAAGCCTTTGACCAGGTAAGCCATCCCAATGCCCTGTTTCATCATTGGCGACATTGTACCAGATGTTACCTCCCCAATTATCCTACCGTAAGAGTCAACAACTTCATAATGCTGTCGTGGAATGCCTCTTTCAAGCATTACAAAACCTTTAAGCCTTTTTTCGACACCTTCATCTTTCTGCTTTAAAAGAAGCGCTTTATCAATAAATTCCTTCTGGTCTGTGAATTTGGTTATCCATCCCAGGCCAGCCTCTATGGGCGAAGTCTGATCATTAATATCATTCCCGTAAAGGCAGAATCCCATCTCAAGTCTTAAGGTATCCCTGGCTCCCAACCCAACAGGTTTAATGCCATATTCATTACCTGCTTCAAATACTGAATTCCATAATTTAGCTCCTTCTACATTCTTCACATAAATTTCACAGCCTCCTGCTCCGGTATATCCCGTTGTTGAGAATATCACATCGCTGATACCTGCAAAATCGATCACTTTAAAGGTATAATACTCCATATCCTCAATAGGTGTCTTTGTGAGTTTCTGCATGGCTTTGAGAGCCTGTGGCCCCTGCACTGCAAGCTGGGCAATGGCATCTGAGCCATTAATCAGGTCTTTACCAATCACCAGGCCATACCGGGCTGCATTTTTGACGCACCAGTCCCAATCTTTTTCGATATTTGCAGCATTGACTACAAGTAAATATTTTTCCTTATTATATCTGTAAACAAGAAGGTCGTCGACAATACCTCCATTTCCGTTTGGGAAGCATGAATATTGTATTTTGCCATCAACGAGGGCTGATACATCATTTGAGGTTATGTACTGTAGAAAATCCAGTGCAGAGGGACCATTTACCCAGAATTCACCCATATGCGACACATCGAATACCCCAACATGTTCGCGGACAGTGGTGTGTTCTTCATTTATCCCTACATATTCAACAGGCATATTATAACCTGCAAAAGGAACCATTTTAGCTCCTGCTTTCTGATGGAATGTGGTAAAAGCTGTGTTTTTCATCATTTCAGTTTAAATATTGTAACTCCGGATTATAAAAGATATACCAAAGTTATTGGCAAAGTTCGTAAAGTTTGAAAAATAAAAAGTGACGATTGTCAGAAAACAAGAAAATTAAATTAACCTTTCTGTACTTTTGACCTTTTTTTTTGATTTATCGTCAGTGGCCTGATGAATTCAGAAGATATATAGCCATCCTCCTCATTTTTGTTTTCTGAGAGTATGAGATCATTCATTTCTTCCGGATCAATGCCAGATTGCGGATCCTGAATCGCCTCACGGATATTTATTGTATCTCTCTTAAAAAGAGTATCTGAGAGAGAAATAGAATCGGGTACAACTAAAGGCGCAGGTAATGAATCCGTAATAAGCAATTGAGTGACCACGTGAGGCAAATTTTTTAAAGACGGGAGTATTCTTCCCTTGTATATATCAAGGCCTCCCATGCCGCCACTGCGGTTAGAAACAAAGAAGAATGAACTGTCATCTCCGGGAGACGGATGATAAAAAAGCTCGTCCCATGGAGTATTAACCGGATAGCCAAAATTTCTTACCGAATCCCATTCCCCTGCACTGTTTTTGGGGCTGTAAAATATATCGAACCCACCTATCGAGTTATGACCCTTTGAACTAAACCATAAGGTATCACCACTTTCTGAAAACCTTACCGATTCTTCATCATATTCAGTATTTATTAATGTCCCGGCATTCACAGGTTTTGACCATTTCTTCATAGTAAGTTTCTTAATATAAAAAATATCCTTTCCCCCTACTCCATGTTTGTATGTGTCTGTTACATAATAAATTTCATTTCCTGATGGAGAAATGACAAAAGATGTTTCCGACCCTGAACTGTTTATATGATAAGGAATTTCCAGAGGCATTTTCCATTCCCCCTTTTTATTAAGTTCTGATACTAATATGTCGCCTCCATTTTCATAACCTGCATACAAATACATTTTATCATTTGATGAGGTGATAAAAAGTGGTGTTTCGCAGAACTTTGTTGTAATGTTTTTACCTGATGATCCTGCAGCGGTCCACTTTCCCGAATCCAGCACTGATACGAAAATATTTTCATCAAACTTTGAATCTTTAAAATTGCCGGCTGATTTTTCAATCTGCCTTCTGGATGCAAAAATCAGACTTTTCCCATCGCTTGTCAGGATTTGAGAATAGTCGTCGGCATCGGAATTAATTTCATTTCCTAAATTTTGTATTTCAACCATTAACGTATCATTTGTTACATTAAGTGCTGATTTACACTCACTTATCCACTTTCTTGCCAGAGTTGTATTTTCTTCGGATTTTTTATTTTTTGAAGTGAGGTACCCCTCGAGTTTAAGTATCGATTCAGGGTACATTCCGGAAAACTGGAGAGCTCTTCCCGTAAGAAGCAGAATGTCCTCTGAAATTTCACTGTCCGCTTCAAGCGCCTTTAATAAAAAACCGGCTGCTTCCTCTTTATTATCTGAAAAAAGGCATGCCGCACCTGTTTTGTAATTCAACTGGGGATTTGAATGATTGTATGCTATAGCAAGGAGATATTCCTCATAAGCCTTGCGATACCATACACCCTTTTTTGAATAATAAGCGTTGCCGGCTTCAACATGATCCCACGCCTCCTTAAGACCTGCTTTTTCGTTTTTAAAATTCTTTTTACGTATCTGCAGATCTGTTTGTGCCTTAACATTAAAGGGGTAGAACATTAACAAGATAAAGATAAAATTGAGGCAGGTCTTCATATTATCGTTTTTAGGCTTTATAAAAATAACATTAATTTTCCTTTTTCAAAAACTTTGCCAATTCCCGGCTATGATCAAGCTATTGAAAAAAAAATTATATTTGCCTGTACTAATTCTCATCTTCTTGCAATGCCTAAATGCCATGGATTACAAATTCATTAATACTGAATATCTTGACTCTGTTTCAGGAGGAGATTCTGAGATAGTAAGAGAAATAGTTGATCTTTTCAAAGATCAGGCTATTGAAATATATAATGAGATGAACTCGCTCCTTGCAGAGAAAAATTACCATGCATTGGGAATGTTGGCTCATAAGGCGAAATCATCCGTTGCCATAATGGGGATGACCGATCTTGCTGTTTTACTTAAAAATTTTGAGCTTGAAGCCAAAATAAGCAAGGATCCTGAAAATTACGGCTCTTACATTACCCGATTCGGCGAAGAAACTAAATCAGCAGTAATCGAATTGGATGATTTAGTTCATAAAGGATTAAAAGGATCCTGATGATAAGCATTGAAAAAAGAGATAAGATTGATATTGTTACCTTTTCCGAAAAGAAGATCAATGCACTTGTCTCAGATGACATAAGGGATCGGATCAATAAGGTTTTTGACGTACCCGGAACAAAACTGATTATTGATCTCTCAGGTATCGAGTTTATTGACAGTTCCGGATTCGGATGCTTTCTTTCCGTAAGAAGAGCAGCGGGAAATAATTATGGATCCCTTAAATTTGCCAATGCCGGTGAGAGAGTAAAAGAGCTCTTTAAGATCCTTCATCTCCATACCATTTTAGATGTTTACGATGGAGTAGATGAGTGTATCGAAGCTTTTAAATAAGACCTTGATCATCCTCCACACGGCTATCAGGGTCTAAGTCCTGAACCGTATCTCACCATCTTCCGCATAAATAGTTATTGCAGAGTCTTTTGTGATTTTACCGGAGATAACCTCCTTTGATAATTCGTTAACTATCTCTTTCTGTATCAAGCGCTTAACCGGCCTGGCTCCCGATTGTGGGTCATATCCTTTCTCTGCAAGAATACCGAAGACTTCTTCCTCAATCTCAAGCCTGAATCCCAGATTTTCAAGCATAACAATTATACTCTTCATCTGGATCTTTGCAATTTCCTTAACCTGATCTTTGGTAAGAGGATTAAACATTACAATATCATCAATACGGTTAAGAAACTCCGGTCGCAATGACCTCTTGAGCAACTGGAAAATATCGCGCCGGAGATTCTCCTTCTCATTTTCAGGCATCTCATTATTCCATTGATCCATCCGGTCTCGTATTACATCAGACCCCAGATTTGAGGTCATAATAATTATAACATTCCTGAAATTAACTGTCCTGCCCTTGTTATCTGTCAGCCTGCCTTCATCGAGCACCTGCAGCAGAAGGTTAAATACATCCGGATGAGCTTTCTCTATCTCATCAAGCAATACCACCGAATATGGTTTATGTCTGACAGCTTCAGTCAACTGACCACCTTCGTCATAACCGATATATCCGGGAGGAGCACCGATAAGTCGCGAAACGGAATGCCTCTCCTGATATTCAGACATATCTATCCTGGTCATCAGAGAATCATTGTTGAATAAAAATTCAGCAAGTGCTCTTGCCAGCTCTGTCTTACCAACGCCAGTAGTTCCCAGGAAAATGAAAGATCCTACCGGTTTCTTTTCGTCCTGTAAACCGGCCCTTGATCTTCTCACTGCATCAGCAACGGCTGTAATTGCTTCATCCTGACCAACAACTCGTTTGTGCAACTCCTCTTCGAGCCTCATAAGCTTTGCCTTTTCACTTTCAAGCATCCTTGAAACCGGAATTCCTGTCCACTTGGCTACAACATCTGCAATATCCTCCGATCTGACTTCTTCCCTGATCAACGAACCTTTTGTCCGTTTTGTATCAATCACATTCCTGAGCTCTGCTATTTCTTTCTCGACTTCCACAATCCTGCCATATCTAAGTTCGGCAACCCTTCCGTAATCACCTGTTCGTTCAGCCGAGTCTGCTTCCATGCGTAATGATTCGGCTTCTTCTTTCTTCTCCTGCATTTTCCCGACGATCTCTCTTTCAGATTTCCATGCGGCTTTTATATCATCGCGCTTTTCTGTCATATCTGACAGCTCTCTGGAGAGTTCAGCTTCCTTAACACTATCCTTATCCCGCCTGATAGCCTCTCTTTCAATCTCAAGCCTTGCTATGACTCTTTCAACTTCATCGAGCTCTTCAGGTATCGAATTCATCTCGAGTCTTAGACGTGAGGCTGCTTCATCGATCAGATCAATAGCCTTGTCAGGCAAAAATCTATCTGTGATGTATCTGATAGAAAGATCAACTGCGGTTACAATTGCTTCATCCCTTATAATAACCTTATGATGAGTCTCATATCGCTCTCGCAAACCTCTGAGGATTGATACGGTATCGGCTCTGTCGGGCTCATCAACCATAACAACCTGGAATCTTCTCTCAAGCGCTTTATCCTTCTCAAAATACTTCTGGTATTCATTTAGAGTAGTTGCTCCTATTGCCCGAAGCTCTCCCCTTGCCAGAGCAGGTTTGAGTATATTTGCAGCATCCATTGCACCTTCGGATTTACCGGCGCCAATCAGGGTGTGAATCTCATCAATGAACAATACCACGTCTCCATTTGATGAAATGACCTCATTTACAACTGATTTCAGACGCTCCTCAAATTCACCCTTATATTTTGCCCCTGCAATCAGTGCTCCCATATCAAGTGAATAGATAGTTTTTGATTTCAGATCTTCAGGAACATCGCCACGTACAATCCTTTGTGCAAGTCCTTCTGCAATTGCAGTCTTCCCTACACCAGGTTCGCCAATAAGTATAGGATTATTTTTTGATCTCCGGGTAAGGATTTGTAATATCCTTCGTATTTCATCATCCCTGCCTATAACCGGATCAAGTTTTCCGGACCTCGCCCATTCATTAAGGTTATTTGCATATCTGTTCAGTGAATTATAGGTCTCTTCCGATGTCTGGCTCTGAACACTTGCTCCTTTTCTAAGTTCTGATACCGCCGCCTGAAGGCTCTTCATTGTAACACCCTGGTCCTTAAGCAGTTTTGAAATAATGTTATCAGTATCGAGGATTCCCATTAATATATGTTCAACCGACACAAACTTGTCCTTCATTTTTGAAGCTATCTCTGTGGCTTTACGAAGAGCTTCTGAAGATGAAGATGACAAATATGATTCAGCTCCGGTAACTTTGGGAAATGATTCAATGATCTTATCAATCGATTTCGACAGGCTCTGAATATTTACTCCTGTCTTTCCAAATATAAAATCTGTAATATTTTCAGCCTGTGTTATCAACCCTTTCATCAGATGTGTGCATTCAACAGCCTGATGATCCTTCGATTCAGCAATAGTGAAAGCCTGCTGAACAGATTCCTGTGCTTTTAAGGTGAAGTTATTCAGATTCATAATACTATTTTTTATATAATATGAGACATCAAATAACCTGCCATTGCATGTTCATTATGTTTCATTGTCTTTTTGACATTTAAACCCGATTTTTTTAATGTCATATTGACACTTTTAACACGGCATCAGATTATAGATTATATTTGGGCAAAAATTCAGAAAACTATGAGCAAAATTCTATGGAAACCAGGCACAATGATTTACCCGCTACCTGCTGTTATGGTAAGCTGCGGATCGGATCCCGAAGAATATAATATACTAACAATTTCCTGGACAGGAACAATCTGCAGCGATCCTGCAATGTGTTACATCTCCGTAAGGCCAAACCGGCATTCTTACAATATAATCAAAAAAAATGGTGAATTTGTAATTAATCTCACAACAAAAGATCTGGCTTTCGCAACAGACTGGTGCGGAGTAAAGTCAGGCAGCAAGGTAGATAAATTCAAAGAAATGAATTTAACACCGGTTCCTGCATCGGTTGTAAAAGCACCCCTCATAAAGGAATCACCTGTAAATATTGAATGTATTGTAAAGGAAATAAAGGAATTGGGCACTCATCATATGTTTATTTCTGAAGTAGTTGCAGTGAATGCAGATGAGGAATACATGGATCAGGAAAGTGGCTTGTTCAGACTCGACCTGGCAGAGCCACTATGCTATTCCCATGGCAAATATTATGAAACAGGAAAATTCATTGGAAAATTCGGCTTCTCTGTCGAGAAAAAAAATAAGACCAAATAGTCAAATCAGGTGAAACAATTTCAGTATCCTTTGTAAAAAATGAATAAATGTATATCTTCAAACCTTGTAATAAAGTAACCTGACATGAGTGAGAAGATTTTGGAGACCCTGATGCAGCTGTTTGCTATCATAGCGAAGCCTCAGAGTAATGACAGTGAAAGAAGAGGCGTAGTTGAAGCATTCCTCAGACGTTTGCTGAATCAGGAACTTGTAAAGAAATATCTTACCAAGTACGATGAAGCCTTTAATGAAGCAAGAAAGAAACTCGAAAAAAGCAGTGCTGAGCGTCGTGAAGGAGCAATTGCAATAAGAATCACCAAATTATGCAAGGAAATCAATGAACAGGGACAGCTTGCACAGGAACAGAGAATAGTTGTTGTTATACAGGCGCTTGAATTCTGCAAATCGGGCGGTCAGGAAGTAAGCAGGCTCGAGTTGGGTTTTATCAGCACTCTTGCTGAGGGTTTGAACATTACAGAGGAAGAATATGGCTTTATTGAACGGTTCGTTCTTGATCCGTTTACAAAATCACCCGATATTCAAAATCTTCTGATAATCAGCGGAAACAAGGAAGAGCCGCATAAAGAGGCAAAACATCTTTACAAAGATCTTCTCAAGGGACAGATCTGGATTCTTTTCGTGCCTTCCGTAAATATGTATTTTGTACGATACATGGGATCAGGGGAACTTTCCATGAATGGCCAGTTGCTACAGGAAGATAAGGTCTATCCTTTCAGTCAGGGCTCAGCTATAAAAGGTTATAAGGTCTCACCAATATACTACTGGGATGTAACCATGCAATTCCTTAAGGAGGAATTCAAAGCTTCACGAGTCGTTTATGAGGTAAATAATATTGAATACAGGTTTAAGAGCGGGAAAGTAGGAATTCATCATATGAATTTCAAGGAGGAATCGGGAAGAATGGTGGGCATTATGGGGGCCAGCGGTGCAGGCAAATCAACCCTGCTCAGCGTATTAAACGGTACTAATCCTCCGTTTGATGGTGAGGTTCTGATCAACGGGGCAAGCATACACACTGAAAAAGACAAGATTAAGGGACTTATCGGGTATGTCTCTCAGGATGATCTCCTTATAGAAGAGCTTACAGTTTTCGAGAATTTATATTTTAATGCTAAGCTCTGTTTTGATAATCTTCCGGAAGAAGAAATAGTCATGAGAGTTGATACAGTATTGAAAAACCTTGGTCTCTATGAGATTAGGGATATGAAAGTAGGAAGTCCGCTGAATAAGAAAATAAGCGGCGGACAGAGAAAAAGGCTCAACATTTCCCTCGAGCTTATCCGTGAACCTGCGATAATGTTTATGGATGAACCAACATCCGGTTTGTCATCCCGCGACTCTGAAAATATTCTTGACCTTCTGAAGGAACTTGCCAGAAAAGGAAAGCTTCTTTTCATTGTAATACATCAGCCTTCTTCGGAGATCTTCAAAATGTTCGACAAGCTCATTATACTTGATACCGGTGGATACCTGATATATAATGGCAACCCTGTTGATTCTATCGAGTATTTTAAAAGAAGAATTGAACAGGCAAACTATAACGAAAGTGAGTGTTATGTCTGCGGAAATGTTAATCCTGAGCAGATATTCAATATTGTTGAAACAAAAATATTTACTGAAAGCGGACATCCGACTCATACCCGAAGAATATCACCCGCAGACTGGAGCAGTCTGTATAAGGATGAAAAAAAGGAAGATAAGCTTGAACCCGGAGGTCCCATACCTGAAATTAATTTTAAAACACCAAATAAATTAAAGCAATTTGTCGTTTTTGCCAAACGCGATGTTCTTTCAAAAATTGCTGATAGTCAATATCTTCTGATTACCTTACTTGAAGCACCTGTACTGGCATTCGCCCTGGCGTTTCTGATAAGGTATTTTGACGAGAGCGCCAAAAACAGTAATTACACCCTTTTTGAAAACAGCAACCTGCCGGTTTACATTTTCATGTCGGTGATCATTGCAATTTTTATGGGGCTTACAGTTAGTGCTGAAGAAATTATAAAGGACCGGAAGATACTTAAGCGCGAAGCTTTCCTCAATCTTAGCTGGAACAGCTATCTGTTGTCAAAAGTGTCTGTTCAGTTTGGTATCTCAGCAATTCAGGCACTTACTTTTGTAATAATAGGCAACTCGATAACCGGCATCAGGGGAATGTGGTTTGAATACTGGCTTGTTCTGTTTAGTTGCTGGGCTGCTGCAAATATGCTTGGACTCTTAATATCAGACAGTTTCAAGGCAGTAGTTACAATTTATATTCTGATTCCCTTTCTGGTCATTCCGCAGATCATTCTTAGCGGCATTATGGTAAAGTTTGAAAAACTGAACCCCAATCTCTCCTCCCCTGTCTCAATACCTGTTTACGGCGAGTTCATCACAGCACGCTGGGGCTATGAAGCTCTGGCTGTAAAGCAGTTTAAAGATAATGCATACGAACGTGAGTTCTATATATATGATAAGGCCAGAAGCAAAGCCAATTTCATGAAGAATTACTGGTATGTTGAACTAAAAGGCAACCTTGATAATATTATTAATGATCTAAACAGAGATACCAGAAATGAAGATTTTGAAAGCAAGCTACTCCTTGTCTCCAATGAAATCAGGAAAGTAATGACCAGCATACCTCATACAAAATTTGAATATGCTGACGATCTCACACCTGAAAAGATTAACAAAGAGGTGGCAGCAGCTGCTGTTAAATTTCTTGAATCAGTTCGCCAGTATTATATAGCGTACTTTAATAATGCCAATACAAAAAAAGATGAGCGGCTAAGCTATCTGGAGGCACAGGAAAAAGGTCTTTCACTGGAACTCAGGAACAATTATTTCAATGAGTCGCTTGAAGAATTTGTTACTAACAAGAACGAGACAGTTAAAACAATTGAATATAAAGGTGAACTTATCCAGAAGCTGGAGCCCATCTACATGGATCCTTCCTCCTCTTTCGTAAAAGCACATTTCTACTCACCAACCAAGCAAATTTTTGGCTTTCATGTAGATACATATATCGTTAATGTGATAGTTCTCTGGATTATGACACTCCTTCTCTACATTGCCCTTTATTTCAGAGCCCTAAAGAAATTATTGGATTCAGGGGAATTATTGTTGGGTAATTCGAAGAAAGGTGTAGACTAGAATTAACAATAAATACTAAAGAGGCTGCCTCAGAAGAGACAGCCTCTTTAGTATTTTTGTAACAACCTGTATTACACTTAAGCTAAAAGACTGTTATTCAACAATTTCAATCATTTTAAAAGGCACTCTGATTATGGATTCATAATCTTCCCCGGCTTCAAGCATGTCTTCATCATCCTCCTCGTAATACCAGTTTACTTCAACTTCGTTTTTGGCTTTATGTATTGCCTCGAGTTTTTTGAATACATCGAGTATACATTTTGAAGAACTTGTGTTGAAATATTCAAGACGGATATTCACTACTGTTTTTGATAATGGTGCTTCCTTATAACTGTCGAGCCAGTCAACCAGTGGTTTATAAAATTCCACAGAGTTTTCAGGAATTGAACGGCCTTTAATTTCAAATACACCTTCTGACGAATCAAATTTTACAGTTGGAGTTTTTGGACTTCCTTCAATGATGATCGGTTCCATATGCAATGATTTTAAATTTACTAATTCTCGTCGGTAACTAAAATATCAAGATAGAAAAATGAGTAATTGTCATTATACTGATCAAATTTATATTCAAGTCTGTGACCGGTTTTTCTGGCTATGTCAACGAGTCCTAACCCACCACCACCTTTCTCGGAAATACGCTGATGATTCAGTATAAACTTATATAACTCTTTGATTTCTTCATGACTTGACCTGTTTATTCTCTTGATTTTCTCTTCCAGCTTTTCGATGTTCGCAGCATGAACAAAGTTGCCTGTGATGATCTTATACCCTTCATCAAGCTTCTTTACCAAAAGAAGTCCATACCTTTCAGATTGATCCTCAAAACCCTCAGGCACCCTGTCAACATGATGATATAAATTCTGAAGACTTTCAACCAGAACATTATAAACCTTCTTCCTGAGCCTGGAATGCTCATTCACTTCCACCATCTTATCCTCGACTGTGTCAAGCGCATGATTAATGATATCCGAATCAACATTACCCTTATAATAAAGGATAATCTTTCCACTCGTCTGATCTGAAAGGTAATTCTCTATATCAAAGCTCATTTAAGCTTCATTTAAGATGAGGTCTAATTTTTGCAAAAACAAATATAATAAAAATATGAAGTAACCAAATCATAACCATAACAGTTTACAGCATTTTACCTGATTAAGGATTTTTTTTGACGAAAGGTCCATTTTATGGTGATGAAAGTAACAGGAAAAATCAGGTACTGACTGCCTTTTTTGTTCCATGATATAATTCATATTTAAGCAATGTACATTCAAGAGCACCATTGAAGAGGGTATGCTTTTCCCTGTGCTTAAGACCTATTTTTTTTAGAGATTCCTTGTTAGATGATATCAGCCATGCCGTATGACCTGTAAAATTATGCTTAAGGGTAGTGCCAATCATACCATAGAGCTCATCAGTTTCATCAGGTAATAACCTCTCTCCATATGGCGGGTTCAGAAAAATAAACCCTTCGTCATCCTGCTTTTTGAGATTTCTGAAATTTTCCTCTTTTACGGAAATAATGTTCTTCAGACCAGCTCCATCAATATTCACATTCGCCTGTCTTACAGCCACTTCAGAAATATCACTGGCATATATCTTTACTGCGGGCTCAGTTATCTGACTATCGCACTCCTTAACAACATTATTGAAAAGCTTTTCATCAAAATCTTTCCATTTCTGAAATCCAAAAAACTTACGGAATTTACCTGGAGGAATCTTGCATGCAATCATTGCTGCTTCAATCGGAATAGTTCCTGAGCCACACATCGGGTCGGTAAGAGAAGCGTTGGCCGACCATCCTGATAATTTAAGGATACCTGCTGCAAGTACCTCATTAAGGGGGGCAACCGATTGTTCTCTTCTATAGCCGCGCTTAAACAACGGAACAACAGATGAATCGATGGATATAGTTACACGCTCATTGCTAATGTGAAGATTGATAAGTATTCGCGGGTCAGTAGTATTTACAGAAGGCCGGCTTCCGGTTTTGTTACGAAAGTAATCAGCAATACTATCCTTCAGAATCAGCCCGGCGTAGCCGGTATGGGTAAACAGAGGTGAATTTACAACCGGCACTATTGAAAAAGTGTCGTCATTATCCATTATCTGGTCCCATTCAATCTTTGACCCTCCTTTTATCAGGTCTTCCTTTGATCTTATCCTGAAGTCTGCGATTTGAACCAGAACCGAGAGTGCAGTTCGTGAACAATAATTAACCCTGTATAACAGGTTTTTATCTCCATTAAAAATTACAGCCCTGTTAGCTTTTTCGATATCAGTTGCTCCAAGACTTTTTAGTTCCTCAGATAATACATTTTCGAGACCGTAAAGTGTCTTGGCAATTAATTTCATATCTGTTTATTTACCTGTTACTTATAACCTATCAATTTGTTATAAGCGGCTTTGTCAGATATAATCTTAAGTGCGTTGCTGATAACATTATCATTCTCATTTACAATCTGATAGTATTCATTTGTCTGCCATAAGTTAGTGGCAACTAATGCCTTCAACCCTAGAAGTATCTCATTTTCAGATATCTTGTACTGGCTTTCATTAAATTTTATTCCATCTGCTTCGCCCTTTTTAATGAAGTCCTTTATGTCATCAGGGCTAAATTCGAATCCGCTTTTAAATTCAGGGAATGTTTTATAATTGGTTGTGAGAAGGGTACGGTTTTTATCAAAGTACTCAAGCGTAAAGCTATTGAGTACCCCTTTTCTTACCATATCCCTGTAGTAATCGGAGTAGTTCGATGTATCGGCTGCAACAAATACGTCAGGCATTATTCCTCCACCGCCAAATACAACACGATTGTTTACAAGAGTCCTGTATTTCACTGAGTCAGGAAAATGAACACTATCAGCAGTTACCATTTCGCCATCAGAAAATCTTTTGTAAAAATTCGATATGTATTTTTCATATCCCTCATTATAAGGACTTTGTATTGAGCGGCCGGCAGGAGTATAGTAACGTGCAATTGTAAGACGTATCATTGAACCATCAGTAAGGGAGAGACCGTTCTGAACCAAACCTTTGCCAAAGGTCCTTCGTCCCATTACAATTCCTCTGTCCCAGTCCTGAATTGCTCCTGCCAGGATTTCACTTGCTGATGCGGAACCCTCATCTGTAAGAACAACAAGTCTGGATTTTGAAAGACTTCCATTTCCTTTGGACTTATACTCCTGTCTTGGTGTTTTTCTTCCGATAAGGTAGACCAGCAACTTTTGATCAGCAAAGAAGAAATTTGCCAATTCAGTAGCAGCAAGCATGTAACCACCTCCATTTCCTCTGAGGTCAAGCACCATGTTTTCCATTTTATTTTTCCTGAGGCTTTCCAAAGCGGTTGTGAATTCCTTTACGGTTGTAGCTGCAAATTTATTGAGCTTGATATAACCTGTTGAGTTGTCAAGCATGTAAGCTGCATCCAGGCTATTAATAGGAATTTTATCGCGTGTAATTGAAAACTCAAGAAGATCAACCTCTCCCCTTCTGAATACAGTGACATCAGCTTTGGTTCCTTTTGGCCCCATGAGTTTGCTTCTCACTCCCGATGTTGAAAGACCTATGCCTGCTACCTT